>JAYVKL010000158.1:0-11354 GCA_043768465.1 Pyrinomonadaceae bacterium | reverse complement strand
ACCCCAACAGAAATAAGTTAGACTTTGTAAATCTAGATCCCTTATAATTATTGGACTTTGACAGATGAAACACTAATCTAATTTTGTTGAGGTGCTTATTATTTGATGAGTCGCCCGAATTTTTAACTGCGCCTTACAAATTGCAGCGGCGCGGTGTCAGATAATTGAGAAACACATAATTTGCGACGTTGCGCCCGGCGGATTGTCCGGCGGCGATGTCGAACGGGAAATGAACGCCGCCGAAAACGCGGCTGCGGGCGATTTCATTGGTCAGCACCGAAGAACTCCGGTAATTCCGAATATTATTCGGTGTGCCGCCGAAATTTATCTGGAATTGAACGTCGTCGCGTTCGTAAAAAAGCGCGAGCGTCGTCGCCAAAGACGCGCTCGCCGACGAAGCGTTTGAAGCGTAGGACGGATGCGGCGGCGTTCCCGGCACGCCGAGCAGCGATTCCCAATTCGCTCCCGGAATTTGAAGCGTCTGCGCGAGAACGCGATTCCATTGCAGAATGACCTCTTCATTCGGCGCATTTTGGTCTGCATTAGCCGTATTTTGTGCCGTCGCCGTCAGCGCGGTGCTGAAAGAAAGCGCGACGATGACAAATAGTAATAGTTTTTTGCTTTTCATAATTTTTCTCCCTGGCGTTCGGTTAAAAACGCCGTTCGTATCTGTGATAAGTAAGCGACAAGTGTTCGGAGTTCCCGCTCGCAGAACGTATCTTTGGCAAAGGAAACAAACTGTAAAGTTCGGATTCCTGAACGCCTGCCATTAGCCAAATGTGTTTTCGTCCGCCCGTCTGATTCTCGATTTATTAAACTTGATTGATCGGCGTATCGCTGCCCAAACCAAAATTGGCATAACTTATTCCGCCCGTCGTTTGCCGGATGTACCAAATGCCGTTTCGGAAAACCGCGATGTCCGCTTTGCCGTCGCCGTCGTAATCCGCCGGGACGAGTTTATCAGTTGATATTCCAAACGGTATTTCCGTCAGCCCGTCACGGCTTCGCTGAATGACCCAAGTGCCGCTTGACGGACGGAACACGGCGTAATCGGCGCGTCCATCGCCGTCGTAATCGCCGACAACCGGTTTGTCTGTAATTGTTCCTAATTGGAAGGGAGTAAATTAATTGGTTGCCAGATTATAGACATACCAAGTTCCGTTCGACGGTCGCCAGACGGCGATTTCGGCTTTGCCGTCGCCGTCGTAATCAGCGGGAACTAATTTATCGGTTAAAAGACCGAACTGGACGGAATCGAATCTGCCGTTCACGCGGTTGAGATACCAGGAACTGTTTGACGGTCGGAAAACTGACAAATCGGCTCGCCCGTCGCCGTCATAATCGAAAGCCGGAACAACTGAATTTCTGATGACGGTGACGGAATTCATTCCGGCGGGATAGTCGGGACTGCTGTCGGTAGTAAATAAGTTTGGTATTTGTGTGCCGTATAACCTGATTATCGCGCGGTTATTCGTTCCCGGCGTTCCGACAGTGGCGGGCAGAGAACGCGCTCCGAACGCGCCGAGATCGTATCGCTGATTATTGGCAAAGCGGCAGTTTCGCAGCACGACGTTCACGGTGTTGTTATTTACTCCGTTCGGAATTGCCGTGTTTTCCCCGCCGAGGACTACTAAACCGCCCAAATCGTTAAAACTATTGCTGCCGTTGTTGTTTTCAAAAACGCTGCCAACCGCCGTGAAATTGGCTGTGTTTCCATTGACGGTGCCGAGACCGCCGCCGATGATCCCGCCCGCGCCGTTTTCGTAAAATCGGTCGCCGGACGAATAAACCGAAATATTGGCGGAGTTTGTCGAGCCGGTGTTTTCAATCAAAAACCCATTACCGTTACTATAACTGCGGTTTCCGCTGAGAGCCGCAGAAACGATGTTGCCGCATCCGCCTTACGTGTTGATGACGCGCACACCATGCCCCGTGCCGAGCTGGTTATTATAAAGGTCGTTGTCAACGATTTCCGCCTCGATTACATAACTCGCCGTCGAAGACGCTCCGCCGCCGACATTGTGGACATCTATTCCGCGCACGTGACCGCTTGAAGCGATGTGCGCGATGCGGACGAAAGCCGTTCCGGGCGCGCTCAGATGGGCAATAACGCCCGCGCCGCCGCTGACAGCATTTCTGACCGTCAGCCATTCGATTGAATTTGTTCCTTTCCCTGTTCTGATTGCTCCGGTATTTGCAATCGGCGTAGTATATGAAGCCGCCGGCAAATTAATCGCTTCAATGACAACAGCTTCACGATTGCCGACCACGCCGCGCAGAGACATATTTTCCTGAAGTTCAAGCCGTCCGCAGTTCGGACGCGCCGCGCCGTTCGCGTCATTGACCGAAAGCAGATAAACGCCTGGCGCGATAACAATTTGATTGCCCGCGTTCGCCGAATTATTAACGGCGGCGTAAAGTTCCTCGATGTTTGCAACATTAACGACCGCCAAGCTGACGAAACTGAATTTTGTTGATTCGAGATTAAACGTCGGCGACGCGGGCGAATCGGAAATCGAAAAAACATTGTTTTCGACTTCTGCCGCCGATTGCGCCTGAATTGTCGCCGTCAATACCGCTAATGTAAAAATCGTTAAGGCGGCGGTGAACAGCCGCGCCGTCGAAAATTTGATCTGATTCATAAATTTTTCTCCGGTAATTTTTAGAAGGTTCTTTCGTCTTCATCTATTAGCGCGACGTTTCTGCGAAAACCGTTCAGATTTTTTTTCCCAAGTTAAAAATTGCAATTTGATTGGCTTGCCGATTTAGCGGGTATATTCCAGCGGGTAATTTTTAACAAATCAGGCGTGAGGTCTATATGATACAAACTCACAAAATAACCCGAATGCTGCGCGACCGGAGCGACGGCAAACGTGAAGTTTTGGAGGAACTGATGCCGCTCGTTTATGGCGAGCTGCACAAACAGACGCGGCGATATTTGCGCCGCAAACGCCCCGATCACACGCTGCAAACGACCGCTCTGATTCACGAAGCCTACCTGAAACTGATTGACCAGCGCGATGTCAACTGGCAGAGCCGGACGCATTTTTTCGCCATTACCGCCAACCTGATGCGCCGGATTTTGGTTGATTATGCCCGCACGAAAAATTGCGAAAAACGCGGCGGCGCGGGCGAAAATCTGCCGCTCGACGAAGCGATGCTCGTCGTCAGCGATGAAAAAAGCGTTGACTTAATCGCGCTCGACGAAGCGTTAAATCGTCTCGCGGGGTTTGACGAGCAGCAGGCGCGAATCGTCGAACTGCGCTATTTCAGCGGCTTGAGTTTAGAAGAAACCGCCGCCGCCCTGAAAGTTTCCCGCACGACCGTCGCCAACGATTGGGCGTTGGCAAAGGCTTGGCTGCATCGTGAATTGACCAGATAAAACTTTGAACGATTTTTCCCTTAATGTCGCGTTAATAATTGATGGCGAGTTTGGCGGTCAATAATGCGATTTCGCGCGGAACGGCGGAGTATTTTTCAAATCCGGCGGTCGCGGGCATTTTTGCCGTCAAAACATTTCATAAAAAAATGGCAGCGGCGCACGAAAATTGGCGGCAGGTGAAAGAGATTTTTGCCGAGGCTTTGCGGCACACGCCCGAAGAACGTCCGCCGTTTCTCGACCGCGTTTGCCGCGACGATCAAATTTTACGCGGCGAAGTCGAATCGCTCCTGGCTTCGCTCGACAGCGCGGAAGGTTTTATGGAATCGCCCGCTATTGGTGAAGTCGGCGGGACAATTTTGACGGAAAGCCGCCAATTTAGCGAAGGGCAAACTCTCGGACATTACGAAATCGTCGCGCATCTCGGCACGGGCGGAATGGGCGATGTTTACCTGGCGCACGACTCGAAACTCGACCGGCGCGTCGCGCTTAAAATTCTGCGCGAAAATTTACGGCTCGACAGCCGCGCCAAAGAACGGCTGCTGCGCGAAGCGCGGGTGGTTGCCAAACTCGACCATCCGAACATCTGCGCGATTTACGAAATAGCGGAAGCGGACGAATGCAGCATTATCGTGATGCAGTATGTGAGTGGTGAAACGCTCGCCGACATTCTCACAAAGGAGCGTTTGAGCGCGGAAAAATCGCTTGATTGGGCGATTCAACTCGCCGCCGCGCTCGAAGAAGCGCACGCGCATCACATTATTCACCGCGACATCAAACCTTCCAACGTCGTCGTCGGCAGCAAAGGTCAGTTGAAAGTTCTGGACTTCGGGCTGGCGAAGTTTATCGAAGTCGAAATGAGCATTGAAACGGCGAAAAATTTGAGCAGTTCGGGCGCGATTATGGGAACCGTGCCGTATATGTCGCCCGAACAACTGTGCGGCGAAACGCTCGACGGGCGCACCGATATTTTCAGTTTCGGCGCGATGTTCTACGAGATGTTAAGCGGCATTTCGCCGTTTCAAAAAGACAGCCACGCCGAAGCGATTTCCGCGATTCTCAACGACGCGCCGGATTTATCGAAAATTCCATTTGAACTGCGCCCAATCGTGCAGAAATGTTTGGCGAAAGATAAAACGGAGCGTTATCAAACGGCAAGCGATTTATCGTTCGATTTGAAAAATGTCAGAACGGTTTCAGTCGAAACCGACGAAAATTTTAACAACCGGACTTTTTCAAACAAACTGCCGAAACAAAAGTCGGCCGCACCGCGCTATTATTTTTGGAAAAGTTCCGATTCGGGCGAGGAAATTACGCCGACAACCGCCGAAGTTACAGGCGAACAAACCGCCAACCCCGAAGGTCCGCGATGGATGCCCGACAGCCACCGCATCACTTTTATGCGCTTTGAGGAACCGCAGGTCTTTGATCCGGCAACGGGAACTTGCAGCTAATGTTTTGTTCAAAGATTTTTTAACCGGCGGCTGATTGCGACAAATCGGCGGTGTGTTAGAAGTTTGTTTGTTAGTCGGATTTACAAACAACGTCAAAATCTTTCAGCACGAAAAAACAGACGTTCGTAAATATGAATTGATATAATGCCCGAAGAAAATCATTATGCCGATTCATATTCAACCGCCAAACTTTGCAGCGTCCGAATCGTTCGCCCGCCAAATGGACGAACGGGACGCACTCAAACATTTCCGCGATAAATTTTATATTCCCAAGCAGACAAACGGCGATGACGTGATTTATTTGACGGGCAATTCGCTCGGACTTCAGCCGAAAACGACGCGCCGTTACGTCGAACAGGAATTAAAAGATTGGGAAACCTTCGGTGTCGAAGGACATTTTCACGCGAAAAATCCGTGGCTGTCGTATCACGAAACTTTGACCGATTCGATGGCGAAAATCATCGGCGCGAAACTGGTTGAAACGGTCGTGATGAATTCGCTGACGGTTAATTTACATTTGCTGATGGTTTCGTTTTATCGTCCGATTGCCGCGAGAAATAAAATCGTTATCGAAGCGGGCGCGTTTCCGTCCGACCGATACGCGGTCAAATCGCAGATAGAGTTTCATAGAGTTTTGAGTCCCGCCTTCAGGCGGCAAACCACTGGGAATCAAGCATCTCAATCGGCAAACGAAGAACCGCCTGAAGGCGGGACTCAGAACTTTTTGATCGAACTCAAACCACGCAACGGCGAAACGACTTTACGCATTGAAGACATCGAAAAAACTATTGAAGAAAACGGCGATTCGATTGCGCTGATTCTGCTCGGCGGCGTGAATTATTACACGGGACAGGCGTTTGATATGAAACGAGTTACTAAAGTTGGGCATCGCGTCGGCGCGGTCGTCGGTTTCGATTTGGCGCACGCGGCGGGAAATATCGAACTTAAGCTGCACGAATGGAACGTTGATTTTGCCGCGTGGTGTTCGTATAAATATCTGAATTCGGGTCCGGGCGGCATCGGCGGCGTTTTCGTTCACGAACGATACGCCGAAAGTTTCGATCTGCCGCGCTTCGCCGGTTGGTGGGGACACGACAAAGAAACGCGCTTTTTGATGCGGGATGAATTCGTGCCGATCAAAGGCGCGGAAGGCTGGCAGTTGTCGAATCCGCCGATTTTGCAGTTTGCGGCATTAAAAGCGTCGCTGGATATTTTTGAAGCAGCGGGAATAAAAAATCTGCGCGAAAAATCAATCAAGCTAACCGCTTATTTAGAATTTTTATTAAAGGAAATTTCCGACGAACGAATTTCCGTCATCACGCCAGCCAACGAGGATGAACGCGGCTGCCAACTCTCGATTCGCATTGCAAATGCCGACAAAAATCTCTTTAAAGCGATTTCAGCAAAAGGTGTCATCGCCGATTGGCGTGAGCCGGATGTCATTCGTGTCGCGCCCGTGCCGCTTTACAATTCGTTTGCGGACGCTTACGAATTTGCGGAAACTTTAAAAAATTGTTTAGGATAATTTGCCTACGAAATACACAATTTAGACGAAAAAAGACAAAAAAGAATCGATTTTTATTTTCGTCTTTTTCGTGTGTTTCGTAGGCAAAAATAAAAAACTATGGCTGACATTATTTATAAAGAAGAGAGTTACAAAATCATCGGCGCGTGTTTTGAAGTTTATAAAAACAAAGGCGGCGGCTTTCTCGAAGGCGTTTATCAGGAATGTTTGGGGATTGAATTCGAGATTCAAAATATTCCTTTTGCTGCCAAGCCGAAAATTCAACTCGATTATAAAGGAAGACTTTTGGAACAGTTTTTCGAGCCGGACTTTGTTTGTTTTGATAAAATTATTGTCGAAATAAAAGCGGTTTCAAATTTAATTGACGAGCATCGCGGGCAAACTATAAATTATCTTCACGCGACGGATTTTGAATTGGCTTTGCTAGTCAATTTCGGGCATTATCCGAAAATCGAATACGAAAGATTCGGGAATCAAAAGAATTATAGAAGCTTGAAAGAGGAAGTTGACAGTTGGAAAAGATAAAAACATTTTGCCTACGAGATACACGAAAGATACGAAATGAAATCAAAATATTTTTTACATCCGGTTTTCAATATTTAAAAGTAATTAATAATTTTTATTTTTTTTATTTTGTTCGTATATTTCGTAGGCAAATAAAATATGGCTAAACAAAAAGTAATCATCATCGGCGCAGGTTTGTCGGGTTCGCTCTTAGCGATTTATCTGGCAAAACGCGGCATCGCGGCGGACGTTTATGAATCGCGCGGCGATCTGCGTTTGAACGAAATGTCGGCGGGACGTTCGATCAATCTCGCGCTCTCGAATCGCGGCATCGCGGCGTTGAAGGAAGTCGGTCTGGACGAATATATGCTCGCCGAAGCCGTGCCGATGCACGGGCGGATGATTCACGCGGTTGACGGGCAGACGAAACTTCTGCCGTATTCGGGACGCAAAGGCGAATATATCAACTCGGTTTCGCGTTTCGGGTTAAATGTCGCTTTGATCAACGAAGCCGAAAAATACGACGGCGTGAAATTCTTTTTCAGCGAAAAATGCGCCGATTTCGACTGCAAAACGGGCGCGGCGAAATTTGAAGGCGGAAAAATGGCGAAAGCCGACGCTTTGATAGCGACCGACGGCGCGGGTTCGGTCGTCCGAAAAGCGATGCTCGACGGCGGCGTAGCGCGTTTTAATTTCACGCAAAGCTGGCTCGAACACGGCTACAAGGAACTGCACATTCCCGACGACAACGGCGCGTTCCAGATGGAGAAAAACGCCCTGCACATCTGGGCGCGGGGCAGTTTTATGATGATCGCGCTGCCGAATTTCGACGGCAGTTTTACCTGCACATTATTTCTGGCGCACAAAGGCGAGAACGGTTTTGAATCGCTTGTCGGAACAGCGAGCGGCAGCGATCTGTTAGGGGATAACGGGCGAAAACCGGATAATAAAATTAAAACGTCCGCTGCCGCCGATAATTCTGACAAACTGCTCGAATTCTTTCAAATCAACTTTCCTGACGCGATTCCGCTGATGCCGACTTTGACCGAAGATTTTTTCACGAATCCGACCGGGAATTTAGGCACGATCAAATGTTTTCCGTGGAACGTCGGCGGCAGAGCGTTGCTGCTCGGCGATTCGGCGCACGCGATTGTGCCGTTTTACGGGCAGGGAATGAACGCTTCGTTTGAAGACTGCCGGATTCTAAATCAGCTAATCGGGCGGCACGGCACGGATTGGGAAACGGTTTTCGACGAATTCACGACTTCGCGCAAACCCAATGCCGACGCAATCGCACAAATGGCGGAAGAAAATTTTTACGAAATGCGCGATGCCGTCGCCGACGCGACTTTTCAGAGAAAACGCGAGCTTGAAACAAAATTGGAACAAACCTTTCCCGACTATTTTTCCAAATACTCGATGGTCACGTTCCGCGAAGATTTGCCGTATTCAGTCGCCAAACAAAAAGGCGGCGCGCAGGATAAACTATTGATGGAAATCTGCGGAGCAGTCGAAAACGTCGGCGCGATTGATGTTTATGAAGTGTTGGAAAAGGTGAAGTTGTTGTGATTATTTCAGTTCAATTAAATAATCAATTTTATAAAATTGACGCGGCAAACCCGCTCGATATAGCGATTCCGCTTAATTTTACAGGCACCCAGCCGAACGCTTTCGGCGTGAAAAAAGCGCGGTCAAAACCTTGCGAAACAGGCGAACTCGTCGGCGACACCAGACGCGGCGGCAGTTGTAATTTCGAGCAAATCAAGTTTATTCCGCACTGCAACGGAACGCACACCGAATGCGTCGGGCATCTGACAAACGAGCGAATTTCGGTTCACGATTGCCTGCACGACAGTTTTATTCCGGCGACTTTAATCTCGGTTGAAACCGAAAACGCCGCTCAATCGAATGAAAGTTATGCGGTTCAATTGAACGAAACCGACGAGTTAATCACGAAAAGGGCGATTGAAAGTTCACTGGAAAGCGCGGACGAAAATTTTCGGAGCGGTTTAATCGTCCGCACTCTGCCGAACGACGACGGCAAATTAGCGCGGACTTATCTCGATGTCATTCCGCCGTTTTTTTCCCTTGAAGCGATGCGGTTTATTCGTGATTTGGATGTGCGGCATCTGCTCGTTGACCTGCCTTCGATTGACCGAATTTACGATGAAGGAAAGCTCGCCAATCATCGGATTTTCTGGAACGTCGAACCGGGCGCGGTCGAAACTAACGAGCGCAGTTTGATGAACGGCACGATTACCGAATTGATTTACGCGGCAAATGAAATCGCCGATGGAACCTATCTTTTGAATCTGCAAATCGCGCCGTTCGCATCTGATGCCAGTCCGAGCCGTCCGCGACTTTATAAAGTGATTTTGTGATAATCTGAGTTTGATATGGGTGAACTTTCAAGGTTCGGCGTGAGCGTCGAAGAGGAGCTTTTACAGAATTTCGACCGGCTGATCGGCGAACAGGGCTACGCCAATCGTTCCGAAGCACTGCGCGATTTGATGCGGAGCGCACTGGTCGAGTCCAAACTCGAAGACGTGCCGGCGGCGGGCGAAGTTCTAGGCAGTTTGACGCTGGTTTATGACCATCACGCGAACGATTTGAGCGACAAAATGAACGCGCTCCAACACGAATTTTTTAACTTTATCGTATCTGGCTTGCACGTCCACATCAGCCCCGACGATTGTCTGGAAGTCATCGTTCTGCGCGGCGAAGTCAAACAGGTTCGCCTGCTTGCCGATTCGCTTTTGAGCTTGAAGGGGGTCAAACACGGCAAACTTTTTATCACGCTGCCGGGACGTAAAATCGTCGAACACAAAGACTGATTTTTTTGAAAAGGGAGAGCAAACGATGAGCCGTTGGCGCGGGCGTTGGGAAGATTATTGAGAACTCGCATTAACGGGCGGTCCGCCCGTGCGCGGGACGAGGTTGACGGCGTGGCGAGTCCCGCCGGTCTGGGCATCGCTCCGCTCCGGCGATGTTTCCGCGCCCAAAAACTCAAAGGTTTTAGACAATCAAAAATCTTTGATGAAGGCGACTCTGGCGACGCTCGACGCGGTTTTCGCCGACGTGCGCGGCGGCTTGCTGGAAACTGTCGGCGTTGACTGCGTTTTGTCAATCGAAGAAAAATGTTCGTTCGTTTTGAGTTTGCCCGTGAAAACCGATACGGAACAAATCGCACGGGCGATTGATCTGGAAAACATCGAAGCGTGGTGCGACGACGAAAAGCGCGTTCACGTTTGCCTCAGTCCCTGGTTTTCGACCAAAGACGTTGACCAGACGGTGCTTTCGCCGGTCAAAGTCATCCACGTTCTGCTCGGCGTTCACGCTTCCGACGCGGCTCAGCCGAAAACTTTCAAGGAAAAGGTTTTGTCGTCGGTCGCGGAGATTATGAATCTCCAAAACAAGTTGTGATTTTATTGACTCACCTGACGCAGGTCGGAAAACATTTCACCGCGAAGGACGCAAAGGACGCAAGGTAGAGAAAGGTTGGTAAAAAGGCGGGTTAAATTTCTTCCTGATCGGTAAATACTCAGCCTTTTTCATTCAAAAAAAGGCGGTTTCGATTGAAAAACCGGAATGATTAAATGTTACTTAAAAACCTTGGCGTCCGTTGCGTCCTTCGCGGTGAAAACTCTTCTACTGCGTAAGGTGAGTTATTAATTCAAATCGCCGAACCGATGCTGCAAAATTGCGGCGATTGCAATCGCCGCCGTTTCCGCCCGCAGAATTCTTCCTTTGAGCGTGACGATTTGAAAGCCTCTTTGCCGCGCCGCTTCGATTTCCGAAGTTTCCCAACCGCCTTCCGCGCCGACGATTGCCGTTATCACATCCGACTCTTCGACTGCCGCGAAACCGTCGCCGCCGCGTTCGGCGAATAAAATTACAACGCCGTCCGCCGTTCCGATGTATTTTTCGTAATCAACCGGATTTTCGATTCGCATCAGTTTGGCGCGTCCCGTCTGTTTGCAGGCTTCGAGCGCGATTTTGCGCCAGCGTTCGGTGCGCTTTTCCGCGTCTTTTAATTTAACCTCAGAGCGTTTCGTGTTAAGCGGCACGAGTGTCGTTACGCCCAACTCGACCGCTTTCTGCACGACCAGATCAAACTTTTCACCCTTCAAAAGCGCAGCGGCGAGCGTCAGATTTAATTTCGATTCGGGCGCGGTCGGCACGATTTCCGCCAAAATGATAAGCCGCGTTTCCTTTTTTCCGACGCTCTTGATTTCACACGAAAATTCCCTGCCCGCGCCGTCGAAAACCCGCACTTGATCAGTTTCCTGCAACCGCAAAACGTCGCGCAGATGCCGTGTTTCTTCAAGATTCAGCGTTACTGTTTCAGTTTGAAATTGTTCGATTGAAGCGTAAAAACGGCGCATAGAAATTAGTGGAGAGTGGAGAGTCGAGAATTAGGAGTTGAAAGCGAAGAGCAACGAGTCAGGAGTAGCAACAATTATAGCTCTCGACTCTCGACTCTCGACTCCTC
>JAYVKL010000157.1:0-8805 GCA_043768465.1 Pyrinomonadaceae bacterium | reverse complement strand
GATTCAAATCAAATGGTGCGTAAAGTTCTGAGTTCAAACGCGGAACGCACTTTGCCGCCGCCGCGCACAGCTTTCGGCAACACGCTGAAAGGGTGAACTCAGAACTTGACGCACTTCTTAAACTGAATTGGTATTATCACCTTTTTCGTTCTGATTTTGAGAAAACTATTTGGCGGCTGATTTGGTATGAGTTTGAATATCAACGCGGTTGATTTTGAAAATAACGCGCACCGTGTCGGAACGTCCGTCCAGATTAGCGGTCACGAACGGCGCAGCGGAGCGCGAATCGTTTTTCAATGCTTTTTCCAATTCACGGACGGCGCGGACATCGCTCGAAGGTTCGACGATCTCGGTGATTTTCGCCAGACCGTCGCCGAAAACGTCCGCGACGACGACGACCTCATCGTCCTTCATTTTCCCGCGCACGATTAATTTGGTCAGCGCGACCAGCGCGCCCTGCGGATTGAGCGACGGCGAGTTGCCCGAAACCGAATGACGGGTCGCGGCAAAGCTCGCCGGATTCAGTTCAAAATCGTTTCCGTAGTTATCGGAATAATTATTAGAAAGCGGATTCGCCAGCAAAACCGTTGATTTCAGAGGCATTTCGTTTCTCGCCAATTCGACCGTTTTTTCGGGAATATGAGCGGCGGCAAGCAAACTCCAAAGCAGAGTCGTCGTCAGGAAAAGCGATGCCGCCGTGCCGACGGCGTAAGGCATCAGCCGCATTTGCAGCCATTCGCGCCGTTCAACGGAAAAAAGCGCGGCGAACATTCCCGGTTTGACCGCCGTTTCCCGAGCGACCCGATTTCGCATCGCCGTCAATCGCTCGTTTGACAGAACCGGACGCGGCAAAACGCGCAAATCATTTCGCCGCGTCCGAAAATCCGTCAATTTCTGCCGGCAAACCGGACATTGCGCCAAGTGCTTTTCGACACCGGCGCGTTCCGCTTCACTCAAAATATCATCGAGGTAAATCGGCAGCTTAAATTGTAAATTTTCACAAAACATAACTTTTAATTTCAGATTTCAGATTCCAAATTGAAATCTGAAATCCGAAAAGAGCGAATAACTCACTGACCCCGGCTGTTTTCCCTTTCAGGAAAACAACGCTTTGTTCGTCTCGTAAATTTGAATCGCCGTCGGTTTTGTTAGCGGTTTAGACAGTTGTTGTTGGTCTGTTTTCAAATAAAACCGCCGATTTCCCCGAATGCTTTTCAAATTCCCGCTGATCGAATTCTTCGTTACCCTTTTTGACCGCTTCGTTGGCACCGATTTTTGGTTTAATTAAAGTGAAACCGGGGCGAGTCAATCATCCGCTCTTTTCAAATATCAAAATCCGTGCATTTTCTTTCGCAGTTCTTCGCGTCCGCGCGCGATGCGCGATTTGACCGTTCCGACATTGACGTTTAACGCCGCCGCAATTTCTTCGTAGCGCAAGCCTTCGATGTCGCATAAAACGACGGCTTCGCGGAAAATTGCGGGCAAATCGCTGACCGCTCTGGTCAAATGTTTTTCGCGTTCGCGCCGGAGAACCGTTGTTTCGGGATCGGCGAAATTGCCCGCAATCGTTTCGCTCAGAGGCTTTTCACTCGTCCCGACCGGCGCGTCGAGCGAATCGGTAGAGCCGCGAAAACGGCGTTTCCACCAGCGGAAGCGATTGCGCGATTCGTTGACGGCAATCCGAAACAGCCACGTTTTCAATTCCGCCTCGCCGCGAAATTTTTTAACGGCTTTCAACGCGCTCAAAAAAGTTTCCTGCGTCAAATCCGCCGCTTCCTCCGCGTCCTGCGTCAGGCGGTAGAGCAGCGCGTAAATATCGTTTGAAAACCGCACTACCAAAGTATCGAAAGCCTGCGCGTCGCCGCTCCGTAGTTTTTCAATAAACTCGGTTTCCGCCGTCGAGCGAACGAGAGCCGCCCGCGCCGCCGGAGCGACCGCCGCTAAATCTTCCTCGTCAAAGGTCATTGACTTTCCGAAGAACATCTGTCCGTTTCCTTCCCCGCCGCCGGTAATTTTCCGTTCGCCCGCTCCCGTTATTCGGCGAACCGTTTGATTAGACACCGATTCTTTTTATTTGTTCCCGAAAAAACGGATATTTTTCATTTTCGTTTTTCGCTTCGGTTTTTACGTCTTTACTTGCCGTTCGCCGTGTTTTACGATAAATTTACAGTTTCGTAAAAAAATCAAGCAAAACTTAACTTCGATTATACAACGGGCGAGCAGAGACGAATTGCAATAATTATCATGGCAACCAGAAAAAAACGATCAGTCGCACAACAATTTCAAGCACCGGCACCGGACACCAAACCGAAAACGGTTTATCAGGACGAATTTCAGACGGGTGTCAGCCGAAAAGTCGAAGATTTCGGCAGACAATTGGACGGCAAAGGCAAAACGATTCTTTACGGCATCGCGGCAATCGCCGTTTTAGCCGTTTTATTCGGAATTTTCTCCGCCTGGAATCGCCGCTCGAACGCCGAGGCGCAAACCGCTTTGGGCAGAGCGATTGAAACGTCGCAGGCGCAGGTGACCGAATCGCCCGACCCGACTAATCCGGCGGCGAAAACCTTTCCGACGGAGAAGGCGCGTTCCGAAGCCGCCATCGCCGAATTTCAAGCCGTCGCCGATAAATACGGCAATCCGGTCAAGGAAAAAGCGGTTTATTTCGCTGCCGTCAATCGCTTGAAACTCGACCGTGCCGCCGGCATTCAATCGCTCGCCGATTTATCCAAATCAAGCGGCGAAGTCGGCACGCTGTCCAAATTCGCGCTCGCGCAGGCGAACACCGACGACGGCAAACTCGACGAAGCCGCCGCGCTTTATCAGGCACTCGCCGCGCTCGCCAATCCGATTTTATCGAAGGATTCCATCAATTTCGCCCTCGCGCAGATTTATCAAAAACAGGGCAAAACAACCGAAGCCGCCGACCTTTATTACAACCTCGCCAAACCCGCCAGCGAAGCCAAAGACGCGAACGATAAACCTGTTCCGATGTCGCAAACCGCGCGTGAAGCAAAAACCAAACTCGAACAGATAAACCCGGAACGCGCCAAGGAAATCGTCGAACCCGTAACGCCTCCGCCGGCGGGCGGAATGCCGTTCGGGAGTTGAGCGGGAAGGCAGAGGTAAGCCGGCAAAAGGTAAAATTCGGAGTTCTCCCGAACGCCCGAAAACTTCGGGTTCGGGCGATTGTGAAGAAAAGCCGGCAACCCGAAAAACTGCTTCCGATCTATTTGGATGCTTTTTGTTTGAGCTTTGCCGGGAGCGAAATTCGGCTGGCGATCTTCTCCAAACTTTGCGCCGCTCTGCCGCTGAATTTTTAACATTTGAAAATTTTTATCCGATTGATTGTTTATAATAGAAGCGATACGTCTGTGAACATCGTTTGAGTGAGCTGAGTGAGCGAAATTATTCCCGCAAAACCGACGGAAGCGACCGACTTCATTCCGGCGACCGTTTCCGAACAGCCGGTCAGCATTCGAGTTTCGCCGAACAGCTATCTGATCGCCCTTTTTCTCCACACCTTTGTCACCGGATTTCTGGTTTATCTCGAAAAAGATTACGCGGCACTCGCGCTTTTCGCGGCGAGTTGGATAATTCTCCCGCTGCTGGCGTGGAACGACCGCATCATTTTCGACGGCAGGCGTTTGACGCGCACCGGCTGGCTGCCGAATTTTTGGGCGCGGTTTAATTCGACTAAATATCGTCTGCGAATCGCGGATGTCGAGCAGGTCGAATCGCAGGCACTTCGCGCTCTGAAACGCGGCGGCAACGTCTTTTATCGTTATCGAACTTCTTTGCAGGGCAAAGGTTTAAAGTTCGCGTTCGCCTCCGGCGGCGAAGATTACCGCCGGATAATTCACCGTCTTTTGCCGCTGATTTCCGAAAACGCGCTTGACAATCGTTCCATCGAACTGCGCGATTATCTCGCCGAACCGAAAGAGGTTTTGATGAAAGCCGCGTTCGCGCACATTCCGTCGGCGGACGTTCTCGAAAGTTCGTTCAATAAACTGCAAAAAAATAATAAAATTCGGCACTCGAAATCCATTCGGGATGCCGCCGAAGAAGTCGAAAAAGCCGATTATCTGCACGGCTTGGGCAATGAATTACGGTTGTCGGGTTATCTCCTTCAGGGACTCGAAGCGTTTCGCCGCGCCCTCGTGCTGAATCCGCAGGACGCGCGGCTGATTTTCGATTTCGCCCGTTGTCTTCATTCTCTGGCGAGTTCCGAAAAAAGCGAGAAGTTAAAAAGGAAGGCGTTCGCCGCGCTTCGGCTGGCGGAAAAACGCGGCGAAACCGACGGCGAATTGCTGGCGCGTTTGGGCGAAACTTATTTTCAATACGGCGATTGGGAACGCGCTTCGGTCGCTTTCGACAAAGCGTTTGAAACGGCGAAAACGAATTTTCGCGCCGTTCGCGGTTTGGCGGAAATCGCTTTGCGCGAAGGCAAAATCGGCTACGTCATCCTTCATTTCGCCGCCGCCCACCGGTTGGCGGAAAACCCGGCACTGCGGCGTTGGACGCAGAACGAAAACGATTATTTTTCGCGTCTGCATTCGGACGAAGATTATATGGAAATGGAAATCAGCCGCGTCAATCTGCTCGAAGGTCTGGAGAAAACGAAAAAGACGAGTCTGAAAATCGCCTTCTTCAGTTTCCCGTTTATCGTCATCGGTCTGATTTCCGACGGCTTTGTCACCGATTTAGGCTGGACGATTTCCGGCATTTCATTGACGTTATGGACTGTTTTGATGTTGAGTCAGCGAATGCTGGCGACGCGCATTCCGATGGATTTCAACGACGAGAAATAATTCGTCCGACTTCAAATCAAACCGCTGAACGGCGGTGCTGATCGCCATCCGACAAGCGTTTGAACGCCGCTTATTTTACTTTTTTTATGGAATCAATCATCCAATTTCTGCACACGGTCAAAGACTTTCTCAACCCGAAATTTATTATTGACTCGATGCTCGAGACGCTCGGCATCTACGTTTATCTCGGCTTGTTTTTCATCGTCTTCGCCGAAACCGGTTTAGCCGTCGGATTTTTCCTGCCCGGCGATTCCCTGCTCGTCGTGTCGGGGCTTTTCGCCGCCGCCGGAAGGCTCAACATCGCGCTCGTTTTAATCGCCTTTTTTTTGGGTTCGGTAATCGGCGACAGCACCGGCTACTGGACGGGCAGGACGATGGGCAAAACCGTTTTCAACCGCGAAAGTTCTTTCATTTTCAAACCGAGCCGCGTCGAAAAAGCGAAACGATTCTTTGATAAACACGGCGCGAAAACGATTATTATGGCGCGTTTCGTCCCGATTGTGCGAACCTTTGCGCCCATCGTCATCGGGGCGACCGAAATGCCGTATATGAAATTTTTAACTTTCAGTCTGCTCGGCGGCGCATTGTGGATTTGCAGTATGGTTTTGGCGGGCTATTTCGTCGGCGGTTTGATCGAAACCGCGTTCGGCATCAAGCTCGACGAACACATTGATAAAGTTGTCGTCGTCGTCATTCTGCTTTCGATAATTCCGATTATCATCGAATACGTCAAAGCCCGCCGCGAGCGAAAAAACGACAAATCCGAAATAACTAGCGGCACGGAAATATAAAAGCCGTTTGACTTCACGCAGGCAAGTCAATTAAACTTTGAAAGTCAGTTTAACGGGGCGTGGCTCAGCCTGGTAGAGCGCACGGTTCGGGACCGTGAGGTCGGATGTTCAAATCATCTCGCCCCGACCAATTTATACCTGATAAAAAAGGACTTACGGGTTTCTCCCGCGAGTCCTTTTTCTCTGTTTTTCGAGATGGGGTAAAAATGGGGTAATGCTGGGATTCGAGCCGGTCGCTGACTTTATTCAAATGTCTGAGCAAATCTTCGTCTTTGACGTGCGCGTAAATCTCGGTCGTCTTGATGTCGGAGTGTCCGAGAGCGGTCTGCACCGTGCGCCCGCGCCCGCTGATTTCCAATAGTTCGGTGGCGAACGAATGCCGGACATCGTGAAAATGAAAATCCGTTATTCCGGCGCGCTTCAGTGCCTTCCACCAAACCGAGTTAAAGTCTCTGAGTCGTTTTCCGGTCTTTTCGTTGTAAAACAAATAATCGCCTTTCGATTCAATCGCCAAGCTATCAGGTATCCGCCAGACGAAATCGGAAACCGGAATCGTGCGCTCCGGGTCTTTCTTCGATTTAATCAGCGTCACCATCCGGTTAGCGTAATTCAAGTCCTGTTTTCTGATGCTCAGAATTTGTCCCTTGCGCCAGCCGGTCGCCAGCCCGATTTGAATGATGGCGAGCAGCCGTTTATTGTCGCGCACGGTTTCGAGCAGATTGATGATTTCGTCGTTTGACAAATATCTTTTGCGCGAGGGCGGCTTGGGCAGCAATTTTACAAACCGCATCGGATTTTCCTTGAGCTTGCGATTTTCGATGGCGACGTTCAATAACTTCTTTAACGTCGAGAGGTCGAGGTTGACGGTCGTCGTCGAAACGAGCGGCGGGCGGCAAATTTCGCCCGGTTCGTGGATGTCGTTCGTGCATTTCTGACAGCGCACTTTCTGCGCCGACCGCCACCGTTTATAATCCTCGATTTTGCCGGACGTAATCGCTTTCAGCGGAATGTTCTTGAAAAAACTTTTGAGGCTGTTGCATTCGTAAATCTTTTGTTTGTAATTGACGTTGTTCAGCTCGCAATACGGCAGGTAAATCTCGTCAACGAATCCCGCGAATTTGGTGTTGTCTTTGATAAATCCGAATTCGCCGAGCCGCATCCGCCCGATTATCAAATCCTCTTCGGTTTCGGCATCGACCTTCGTCTTGGCGGTTTTCAGCGAAACGTGGTAACGCTCGCCGCCGACCATTCCCTGCGCTATCCAAGTCGCTTTGTCATAATTCTTGTCGGCGCGCGTTACTTTCTTTCCTTTATATCTTTTAAAGACCGGCATTGGTTATTCTCCCTGTAGTTTATAATGAAACAAAAATTTATTGCGGCGACGACATGTATTTTATCAAAACGGTTAAGTCGTTGCAACGACTTCAGTTGTTTCGGCTTAAGAGATTTTTTACCGCCGTCGCCGCGTTTGATTTCGCCGTTGCGCGCCAGCCAAGCGTCGAGGTCAGATTTAAAGAATCGCGGGTCGGCTCCGGCGTGACCAGCGACAAGGCGATTCTGGTCTTCGGAGCGCTTTGACCAGTTGGTTATCAATTGGATCGAACATTGCAAATAATCGGCGGCTTGCGCGGTGGTCATCAGCTCGCGCACCGACGTTTCCGCTTTGACTCGTTCGACAACGGCGGGGATGATTTCTTCAATGATTTCCCGTAATTTTTCTTTTAATTCATCCTGGTTGACAATCAATGCAGTATTCACAAAAATAATCACTCCGCGAGAAGTTTCTCAATATATTTCCTTCTTGTTTGTTGGTTCTCATTGTATTTTTGTAATTCGTGTTTTTTATAATGATGCTCGGCTTAACGAGCATTGAAAACGGGTGTTGTTCGGAAAAATATACACAAATTTAAATATTTTACCGCTCCGTAAAACTGCGCTTCAAAGACTAGAATCTTACCGGAAATTCGATTTCCGAATCGTCGTCCGAGACTTAACCGCTTTCCCTTTGCCCGCTCCTCTTAATTTTCTTTGCCGCAAACCGTTAGAGCAGCGCGGCGAACACCCGAGCGCGTCTATCCTCTCAGCCCAGAAAATATCCTCGCAAAATTCGCAGCGGCGAATACGAGTCACATCAACTTCGTCTAAAACTCCGAGAAGCGGCGAGACTTTTAACTTTAATCTTCGATTTGGCGAAACTCGAAATTGAATCACTCCCAAATCGTTATCTTCGATTGTGCCGGGGGCGAATTTTTCGCTCATCAGCGGATTGATGGGGTCGTTAAGACTCGTCTCGACATCGGCAATCATTTTCGGCGACAACTCTTCGCCGTTGGCTCTGGCGAGCGATTCCCTGCCGACGAATTCGATGTGATTGACGAGGTTGCGGAAAGAAATCAAATTTTGAAAAACCCAGGAGCCTCTCCGGTAAGCGAAGGGCTGCGATTTTTCGCCGCCGATATTTTCAAGCAGATAATCCTGAACGATTTTCGGCAGCTCGTCGAAAACTTCCGACCACTCCGGCGGATGCTCATAGTCATATACGTCCGTCCGGTAAAATTCTTGAATTGCTTCGTCCGTAATCGAATTAATTACGCCGATTACTCTTTTTAATTCGGGCGGGCAGCGGAATTTTGCGCGCCGCGCCGGTTTATCTTCGCTTTGTTTTTTTGAATTCGTCAAAATTTTATTCCTCTTTGATTTTTTGTTTCAGTCACGGTTGTTCGTTGCTTTCTGTCAGTAAAACTATCACTGTGATTTAAAAGAATTCTTTTATAAAAGCGTGATTTTTCCGACGATATTGTTGAACAAATATGGAAATTAGAGAATTTTCGTAATGCTTGTATGTAACGCTTGTAAACGAGATATTCACATAGAAAAGTCGCTTTAGATTATTAAACAGCTTACAAACCCTGCGATTTGTATAATAACTGTATGCTATCCCGAAAATGGATTACAAGCAAAAAAGCATTACTAAAAGCTTTATCAAAAAGAAGATTAAAATTATAAGGAGATTAAAATATGAAGTCGTGGTGAGGATTTCATTCCTGATTTACCTCTCAATATAACTCTAAGGCATCTGGAAAACTGCAATTTATTTCTGACTCCTAGGTTCTGTTGACATTTGATGTAAACTATCGAAATGTCAGTGGTTAAATTTAATAATCAGCAATGGGAGAAAATACTCGCGTTGCTGAAAACTTGTC
>JAYVKL010000156.1:0-3697 GCA_043768465.1 Pyrinomonadaceae bacterium | reverse complement strand
GGCAGGACATTTGAAAATATAACCGCTTTATTTGCAAGACCTAATAAATTCAACAATATCAAGCAAACAAATGCTTGCGAAATTGGATAAAGTCGAGCTCAGAGCGTGTTTGGAAACTCAAAAAAGACCGACAATTTTACATTTTACATCGCGCATATTTAATTTTTATCCGGTAAAAATTAAATATGTCGAATGTAAAATGTAAAATTAAACTGTCCACTCTTCGACCAAGTGAATTTCCAGACTCACTCTTCAGAAGAAAATATTTTACCCTCGCCTTTTCCGCCCGGTCAAAACTGAAAATAAATTTTGAAAATTCGTTATTTTCGGACTATCCCGCAGCAGGCTGACGGGGTAGTCGCCCGAAAATTTTCGCCCAAAGCAGCGAAACCACGAATTTTCTAAGACCAAGAAGTTACACCCTTTCAGGGTGAATAAGGAAACCCCGAAGCAAGCTATCGGGGAATTCTTTTAGATTAAACACTGAAATTAAGACAAATCAAAGCGGTCAAGACTCATCACCTTATCCCACGCCGCCGCAAAATCTCGGACGAACTTTTCCCCGGCATCATCGGCTCCATAAACTTCAGCTAACGCTCGCAGCTCCGAGTTTGAACCGAAAATCAGGTCAACGCGCGTCGCCGTCCATTTGAGTTCGCCGGTCTTGCGGTCGTGTCCGTCGAAATCCGTTTCGTCTTCGGAAGTCGCCGTCCAGGTCGTGCTCAAATCGAGCAGGTTGACGAAGAAATCATTGGTCAGCGTTTCGGGTTTTTCGGTGAAAACGCCGTGCTTTGATGCGTCGTAATTCGCGCCCAGAACGCGCAGACCGCCGACGAGAACCGTCATTTCGGGGGCGGTCAGCGTCAGAAGCTGCGCTTTGTCAATCAGCAATTCTTCGGTCGGCGATTTGTGATGCGTCTTGGTGTAATTGCGGAATCCGTCGGCAATCGGCTCTAAATGCCTGAACATTGCGACATCGGTTTGCTCCTGTGAGGCATCGGCGCGTCCCGCAGTGAACGGAACGATTACATCAAAACCGGCATCTTTCGCCGCCTTTTCAACTGCGGCGCATCCGCCGAGAACGATCAAATCGGCGAGCGAAACACTTTTATTTCCTGAAAAAACTATTCCGTCTTGGGCATCGTTAAAATCCTTCTGAAGGCGTTCGTAAACCTCCAACACGGAATCGAGCTGCGCCGGATCATTGACTTCCCAGAACTTTTGCGGCGCAAGACGAATGCGCGCCCCGTTCGCGCCGCCGCGTTTGTCGGAACCGCGAAAAGTCGAAGCCGATGCCCAAGCGAAAGTTACGAGTTGGGAGATGGACAAGCCCGAATCGAGAATTTTGCTTTTTAATTCGGCGATGTCCTTTTCGTCTATCAACTCGTGCGTTACTTCTGGAATCGGGTCTTGCCAGATCAGCGTTTCTTCGGGAACTTCCGCTCCGAGATAGCGTGTTTTCGGTCCCATATCGCGGTGCGTCAGCTTAAACCAGGCGCGGGCGAAAGCGTCGGCGAATTCATCCGGGTTTTCTAAAAAGCGGCGCGAAACTTTTTCGTAATCCGGGTCAACGCGCAAAGCGACATCGGTCGTCAGCATAAACGGCTGATGCGTTTTTTCGGGATCGTGCGCGTCGGGAATCAAACCGGCTCCGGCATCGCCTTTCGGTTTCCACTGATACGCGCCCGCCGGACTTTTGGTGATTTCCCATTCGTAGCCGAACAGATGTTCAAAATAATCGTGGCTCCACTGCGCCGGAGTTTTCGTCCACGCGCCTTCGATGCCGCTGGTGATTGTGTCGCCCGAATGCCCTTTGCCGAACGTGCTTTTCCAGCCCAAGCCCATCTCCGTAATGCCCGCGCCCGCCGGTTCCGGTCCCATATGCGGCTGCGGCTCGGCGGCTCCGTGCGTTTTGCCGAAAGTATGACCGCCCGCGATCAGCGCGACGGTTTCTTCGTCGTTCATCGCCATCCGCCCGAAAGTCTGGCGAATCAGCCGCGCCGATCCGAGCGGATCGGGATTGCCGTTCGGTCCTTCCGGGTTCACATAAATCAGTCCCATATGATCGGCGGCAAGCGGATTTTCGAGTTCCATATCTTCGGAATGGCGGTTGTCGCCGAGCCATTCGTCTTCCGCGCCCCAATAAATGTCTTCTTCCGGCTCCCAGACATCCTCACGTCCGCCGCCGAAACCGAACGGTTTAAAGCCCATTGATTCGAGCGCGCAGTTGCCGGTAATAACAATCAAATCCGCCCACGAAAGTTTGCTGCCGTATTTCTTTTTGACCGGATAGAGCAAAAGCCGCGCTTTGTCGAGGTTGGTGTTGTCGGGCCAGCTGTTGAGCGGCGCAAATCGCTGTGTGCCGGTTCCCGCGCCGCCGCGTCCGTCCTGTACGCGGTAGGTCCCGGCACTGTGCCACGCCATCCGAATAAACAGCGGACCATAATGACCGAAATCAGCCGGCCACCATTCCTGCGAATCGGTCATCAAGTCGAAAATATCTTTTTTCACCGCTTCCAAATCGAGCGTTTTAAATTCCTCGGCGTAGTCGAAATCTTCGCCCATCGGGTCCGACAGCGAAGAATGCTGCCGAAGGATTTTCAAATCCAGCGCGTTCGGCCACCAGTCTTTATTTGACCGGCGAGTGCTGGTCGTATAGCTGACCGCGCCGCCTGTAAATGGACAGCGGGTTGATTCGTTAGTCTCCCAAACCCTATGGTTTTCGCCGCGTTCCAAGTGTTCCGTTCCGGTCGGTTCGCCGGTTTCGCGGCTCGATTCGTTTGTTTCCAATGCGATATGATTTTCTGTATTGTTTGCCATTTTTTCCAGCTAATTTTTTTGTTTTCGTAGATTTTTTTCGGAGCAAAATTAGATTGTTACTCTAGCTTTTTGCTTCTGAAGTTGGTTAGTTTTCTCGCTCGCTGCACTCAGGACATAAACCACGCAGCGTCAATTCAATCGTTTCAGGCTTAAATTTCGAGCGACTTGCCGCCTCCTCAAGCAGTTTGTCTGGAATAGTCAACTCCAGATCAACCAGCTTCCCGCAGTTATTACAAAGAGCATGGTCGTGCCTGCTCAATTTGCGGTCGTAAAGATTCGCGTCCGTGCCGAACTTAATCTCGCCGATTAATCCGTGATTTTTCAAGTAATTCAAGGAATTATAAACCGTTGCAAACGAGATGGCGGGCAAGAGCCGCCGAGCATTATAAAAAACCTCGTTTGCCGTTAGATGTTTTTCCGATTCTCGAATCACGCGGAGAACGGTCTGGCGCTGTTTGGTCAATCCTAAACCCTCGATTTCTTTCATTGCGTATTTTATTGCCTGAATATTGATTTAGAATAATTCTAATTTAAATGTATGTCAAGAAAAAACCATCTGGGAGCTTGCGGCTTTTGGAACAGAGGAAATCGGAAGAAATCTATTAAAAAGGTCTATGGTAGTAAAAGTAAATCAAAGGATAACTTTCAATTATTGAATTTTTACTCTCAGCTAAATTTTATGGAATTAGGAAAATTTTGGGTAGGTTCCAACAATCGGATACTGTTGGCGAATTCAGAAGCGGTGATTTATTATTCTCAAAAAAGCAAAAAAGGATAATAGACCTCTTGCGAAATAAATCAGGTATTTGAAAACTTTTGATAGAGATGGCACAACTATCTGATTGGAGCAAATTTGATGAGATACGAAAAAGCCAGG
>JAYVKL010000155.1:0-6831 GCA_043768465.1 Pyrinomonadaceae bacterium | reverse complement strand
ATCAACAGTTTACAGGCTCAATCATAGTAAAAGCCAAAAATTTGATTTCCTAAGCCCTTTATTTTCATCATTGGTAATTTTCAACCCTTGATTCGCATTTCTACTGAAAATAACTCAAACGTAGTTTCGACATCTCAACCTGTTTCTGAAAGCGAAAGAATAGCTGATAATTTTATCAAACGGATTAACGCCATACGAAATACTGATGTCGCAGGTCAAATTAAAACTTTTGCCGATGAATGTTTTGAAATGAAAGATGAATCAGCCAAAAAAGAAGTGGCAGAAGCAATCGTAATGAAAGTTGCTGATGCTAACCGCGAAAATCAGTCCAAGGAGAAAAGATGGTATCAGCAAATCAAATTAATTTCCGAAGGTGTTGAATGGATTGTTGAGGTTACAGAATAAAATTATGGCAACAGTTTTAATCAGTTTTATTGGCACAGGTTCCCGTTCAGGTAGTCAATATGATTTAACCGAATACTTTTTTAAAGACGAGACAAATCCTCGTGAGGTTGCTATTTTCGGCTCTGCATTGTTACAGCATTTAAAAGACAATGGTCAAAATGTTGAAAAACGGTTGATTTTGGGAACGGAAAAATCTATTTGGAGTGAGTTGATAAAAATGTTTCCCGAACTTTTGTCTGATGACAAAAGAACTCTTACTGACAAAAACTATGAATCGCAAAGAGAGTCTCTTGAAGATGAGGCGATTTATTGTCAATCAGACAAAGACCATCAAAGTAAGATTTCGCAGGATAAACTAGATGCTTGGGAAAAAATCATAACTGATAATCTTGCAAATACTGAAGTTAAATGTCGAAAGGTTGGATATGCCGCAGACTCAGTATCGAACAATGCTATTTTCAGAGAAATTCTTGATTCTGTAAATGATAAAGATCGTGTTGTTTTTGATGTAACACACGGTTTGCGGCATCAACCAATCATTACAAGTTCCGTAATTATGTATCTGCGGTATTTGAAAAATATTACTGATGTTGAATTTTATTACGGTGCAAAAGATTTAGACGGAAAAGTTATTAAACTTGATTTTTGTAATGAATTACTTAAAGCTACCGAAGCCGTTGCCATTTTTGAACAAACGGGAAATTATGAGCAGATTGGTAAGCAATTAAAAATGACTAATGGCTTTGATACTGACATTTCAAAAGCACTTTTTGCCGATGAAATGCACAAGGCTGATAAGGAAACCCCAAGTAGAATTATTGAAAAGTTGGAGCAAACTAATTTTGATAACAAGCCACTTAATGAATCATTGGCTAATTTTCTAAAAAAGGCTTTATCTTGGGCAAGGAATGATTCTTTTGCTGAAAGGCTAAAAGAAAAAGCTGAAAACGCTTTTAAAAACGGGCAGTATTTCAAGGCAATTGCTTCACTTTGGGAAGGTCTTGGCGTTGCCAGTTGTGATGTTGCAAAGAAAAATGAACACGGAAATCAGATAGATCCAAATGATTTTAAACAAAGAAATTGGGCAGTAAAAAGACGTGAAGGCTACAGACTCCAAGAGGATAATGACAACCAACTGAAAAATGTTGAACATCTTCGTAACACGGTTTTACATGGTTCTGTTGATAAAAAAGAAAAGATTCAAGAAGCTACTGAAGACTTATCAAAGTTTGAAAAAATCTTTAAAGGTGGATTAGTTGTTTTTGAAAAAAATTATTGCATTTAAAGATAAAAAATGAGCGAAATCCGCATCAACATCATCACCAATAACCAGACAATTTCCGGCAGCATTCACGCAAGTTTCGGCGATGTTATTATCGCGTCTTTAACCGCTGAACCTGATACTATCGAAGAATTAGAAACGGCGATTCAAAGGTTTATCAAGCGTGAATCGGATTGGACATTCTTTCGTTCGTTTAGAAAGCATGAGAATTTTGAGTCGTGGGATGCGGGACTTTTGGTGATTGACTTGATGGCAAAAGTTGTGATGGCTGATTCGACTTATTCGTTTTATTCGACGAAAGGCACGGTTCGCATTAAGACTGATGCCGACGAAGATTTTAATTTGCTGTATCGTTTGTCGGATGATTGGAAGTATGTTCGTTCGATGGCGGAATACGAAGGAATTGTCAAAACGCGACGAGAATATTTTCCTAACAATCCGCCGTTTGATATTCGTGAAATTTTGTTTGGCAAACCGCTTTGTTCATTTATAATTGCCGAATATTTGGCGAGTAAAGATACGGGCGGCGAAGATTTATTTACAAACATTCACGCGAAATGGTTGGTGTCGGCAAGAGATGATTTGCGTGGGCAAACGCCGCGTGAGGTTTTGCTTGAAAAGCAGGATTTTATCGGTTGGGATTTAGATTCACGGGCGAGGCAATGGTCTTTTACGGGTTTTTGTCCGCCGCCGATTCCGGTTGATTCGGGCGCATACAAATTTGCCGGTTTCGGGTCGCACGAAATTGTTGTTTATTATGATTTGTTCCGTCATCTGTTGGGCGAATGTTTTGAAAACGACATTACAGACGCGGAGGTTTTGGAACAGATTTCCAACGATTGGCTAAACAATCCTCAAAGAGATTTTTCCGGTAGAATTCCGGCAAATATTATCGAATCAGAACGGCGGCGAATAAATTTAACGATGTCGGCGCACGAATGCTTGATTGACGAAGACTGTGAGATGTGCCAAATGTTGACGGCGGAATTCGATACGCCGACCTTTTGGCATCTCGACGGTTCGCATTTCGAGTTTGACCGATTCGAGTTTTCTTTTGACAAAACCCGTGAGGAATGGGAAGTCGAACAACGTCGTTACGAAGAATTTAACCGCGAATTCGCCGAAGAAAAATATGATAAATCCGGCTTTTCCGATGATGACGAAATAGTTTTGTGATGTCCGATATTCTCAATCAACTCAAGAATTTGGCGGTTTCAAGATTTGAAGTTGTTTTGCAATCAAACAGCGAAGCGGTTTTGCCCGCCTTAATCGGCTCGACTTTGCGCGGAGCTTTCGGACACGCTTTGAAAGCGATTTCGTGTTCGGTGCCGCATCGAGTTTGCGAAAGATGTTTTCTTTCCGAAGTTTGTCTTTATCCGACCATTTTTGAACCGACCTCGACCAGCAAAATTAAAGACCTTCCGCGCCCGTTTGTTTTTGAACCGCCGATTCCGCCTTTGACCCGCGAGATTTCCGAAAATCAGGTTTTAAAACTTCGCGTTGCCGAAAACGGTAAAATCTCTTTCGGCTTGGTTCTGATTGGCGAAGCGGCGAAAAAACTGCCGTATTTTGTCTATGCGTTTGAACTGATGGCGCGGCACGGACTCGGAGCCAATCGCCGGTCTTTTTCAATCGCGGAAGTTTTTCACCTTGACACGGGCAATCGCAAAAATTTGATTTATAAACCTGGATTGCCAAAAGTTCTACCTTTTCGAGGAACAAATTTAGCAGAACTAATCGAAGAGAGATTAAAGCAAATTACAATCACTCGAAATCTGAAAATTCAACTTCAAACGCCTTTGCGAATCCGTCGAAATCGCGAACTTTTGGAAAAAATCAACTTCGGTGAAATCCTTAAACAATGCTCATTACGGCTAAAATTTTTGTCGGAAAGCTATGGAGTTCGATTGGAATATGATTATCAAATTTTGATGAAAAACGCCGAAGCAGTTGAAACCATTTCGGATAAAATGTGGAAACACGGTTTTTTCCGTCGTTCAAATCGCCAGGACAAAACATTTGAACTGGACGGAATGTTGGGCGACATTGATTTTCAAAACGATGATTTTTCAGATTTTTTACCTTTCATTGCCGCCGGTGAACTTTTGAATATCGGCAGTGCTTCGAGTTTAGGTTTAGGCAAATATAAATTTGCCTGAATTAATAGTCTGAGCAGTATCAAAAGTGCGGAAGAGTGTCGCTTTTTTCGGCTCTCCTAACTCGCAAACGGACATCCATCTTAAGTATTGTCAACGCAACTAAAATTCTGGGTTTGGGGGTGGCGATAGCAACGAATACTTGGGAGAGCAGAAAAAAGCGGGGGAGATTTTCGTTTAGAAAATACCTTCGGACAATTTTGCAGAATTCCTAACGCGCAATTTGCTTTCGTCTTTCACATTATATTGCCGGATTTTACAGGCGTTTTTAACAATCTCCTCCGCTTTTTTTTGCTCTCATTTCAAACCTGGAGTCTGTTTAAGAAGTGCGTTTTCAGTGACTTACTTTTAAGTTATTGATATTCTTGAGTCATTCTGCTCCGGGAGATGAAAGTTATGTTTGTTTCTCGACGTTCCTCTTCAACCGATTAACCGAATCGGAATGGCAGATTCTCGAACCGCTCCTGCCCGCCGCGAGACCGGGCGGCAGCCACCGCCTTTATCAAATGCGTGAAATTATTAACGCTTTGCGATATTTATTGCGAGCCGGTTGTGCGTGGCGATTGTTGCCGCCCAATTTTCCGCGCTGGCGAGCCGTTTATCAGTATTTCAAAGTCTGGAAAGAAGACGGCACCTGGCTTCGGATTCACGATTATTGACACGAAGAACTTCGCGAGCGGGTACCGCACTAAAAACAGCCTTCGGCAGCCATCGTTGATTCACAATCGGTGAAAACGACGGAATAAGAGGGGCGCAGCGCGGTGACGATGGCGGCAAGCAGATCGCCGGTCGAATCAACCAGCTCGTCGTCGATACCACGAGCTGGTTGATTCGAGCCGTGGTTTACTCGGCGGACATTCGAGACGCGGACGGAGCGCAAGTGGTTTTTGAAGCGGTTAAAGAAATCAGCCACCGATTAAAGAAAATCCGGGCGGATATGAGCTGGCGCGGCGAAGGACTGCGGCAATGGATTTTGGCAAACACCGATTGGGAGTTGGAGATAGTGCAGAAGCCGCGGCACTGGGGCTGGTCTCCTCTGAGGATATCGAACCACCGCCGTTGCTGCGTTTCACGCTTCTTAAACGGCGGTGGGTAGTCGCGGAGCGAACCTTTGCTTGGTTGAGTCGTTACCGGCGACTCTTGATGGATTACGAATATCTGCCGACGAGCAGCGAAGCGATGAATTATCTAGCGATCAGCAATTTGATGCTCAGACGTTTGGCACTCAGAGCAGCAGACGGCGTTCGAAGTCCGCCGAGATCAAAATTAAAGCGTTGAAATACAACTTCTTAAACAGCCTCTAGGCTTGGTAAAGCGACGGTTAAAATGACTCCCGTGCCAAAAACTCGTTAGTGGGTCGGAATGAACAAGGGTCAGGGAAGCGTTCCCAAGTCGTTTTTCGGGCTGCTTGGCGATGCGGAATTAAATAGTTGACAAAGGCGCAGCGATGGTAAAAGATTTCTTTGCAATATCGTCGCGGATTTGCTAGCTTCATTTTGCCGCTAACTGTATTTTTAATGTTTTTCATTTCTTTTGTTCTCCTCTGCCTCCGAACAGATGGATTATCGAATAAAAGAAATCATCGCCAAAGCCGATCAGCACCTCTCGGAACCGCTTTCCATTCCGGAATTGGCGGCATCTATTAACCTGTCCGTTTCCCATTTTCAACGTCTGTTCAAAAAAGAGCTTGGAACAAGCCCGGTGAAATACATCAACGACCGGCGATTGCAGAAAGCGCGGCAATTTCTCGAAACCACTCATCTGCGCGTCAAGGAAATCAGGCGGCAAGTCGGCGCGACCAGCGAAGCGCATTTTCAGCGCGATTTCAAACGAAAGTTCGGCGAAACTCCCGGCAATTACCGTAAAAATTATCCGAATGACGGAAATGGACAGCAAACAGCGCAAATGGATAGTAAAAAGTTCTTGTTTTCCGACGGGCAACCGTTTACCATTAGCCATCATTACGAAATTCTTTGAGCCGATCCGGTTAAATCACAACAAACCGGATTGCTCGACAATCGCTTGATTCTTTAACGCACAAAACAATGTTTCGCAAATGAAGCAGTGCCGGACTACTTATTCGACAATCGAGTCCTCGGTTTGTAATCACCTCCGCCGCTGCGGGAAAACAAGCCCGAAAACTTTTGTTGAAAATGAATTGCCAGGTGAAAATCGCTCTCTGCGACTGAAATTCGATTTGATTTTAACGGAGGCGGCAATTATCTGCTCGACCTTCATGTTAAAGACTAAGATCGGCAAATAAATCAAGGAATGTCAGCTCTCAACGGGAATGCTTCTGATAACACGAAGTCTTATATGGCACGAAATCTAAAGCCCCGATCACATTTCACTCAAATTTGTGTGATCGCCGTGTTCGCCGTCTTCAGCAGCGGGACGATGATCTTTTCGCAATCCGGGGTGTTGTCCCTGCGTTCTGCGCCACCAATTCCAGTCAGAATTTTCAGCCCGTCGAATTCCAAGACCGAAGGCGGCGGCTACATTCCGAGCGGCGATTTCATCCCGTCGGCGCGGTGCGGCACCTGTCATCAGGAATCGCACGCCCAGTGGTCCGAATCCCTGCACCGCAACGCTGGACGCGAGCCGTTTTACAAAGCGAGCGTCAATATTTTAGAAAAAGAGCGCGGCATCGAGTTTATCCAGCACTGCGAATCGTGCCACTCGCCCGCCACGACGATGACCGGCGCACTCGTTACCGGCAGCACCGAGAACCGCAAGCTCGACGACGAGGGAGTCAGTTGCGCGGTCTGCCATTCGATTACGGAAGCCACTCCACTGGGAACCAGCAGCTACACGATGCGCCAGCCGTATCTGCTTTTAGACGATAAAGGCAACGGTATCGGCAACGCCGCCACCGACGCGCAAATCCTGGCGAACGTCCCGGACCACCGCCGCGCCGTCAAAAATCCGATCCTGGAGAAGCCGGAGTTCTGCGCTTCCTGCCATAAATCGAACGCCCCGCCGGAACTC
>JAYVKL010000154.1:0-12589 GCA_043768465.1 Pyrinomonadaceae bacterium | reverse complement strand
CCGATGTGAAAGAACTTCGACGGGAAAATTCGGTCAATTTCCTGGTATAATTCGGCGACGAATCTATAGGAATTTTCCTCCTGCGGCGTTATCACGTCGCCGTAAGGCGTTTCGGCGAGCGCGTTATATTTTTCAAATTTGACGACTTTATGCAGATGCCCGAAAGTCTGCTGTTCCGGCACGATTTCGACGTGATAATTTTCAGCATATCTAACGATCTCCTTTAATTCTTCCGGCGTAAAACTTCCTTCTTCGGGCGAAAACAGCGGATTCGATTCGGACGCGAAAGTATGTTCCATATAAAGCGAGTGCATATTCATTTTGAATATCGCAAACGTCCTGATCTGCCGTTTAACGTAATCAATCGTCGGCACAATCCCGCGCGAAATGTCGTCGGAAAAAGCGCGGTAACGCATCGCCGGAAAATCAACGATTCTCGCGCCCTGAACGAAAGCGTCTTCGCCCGTCCCGCGCAGCATCTGCTTTAAGGTCTGCAAAGCGTAAAAAGTTCCCGCTTCGGTTTTGCCGCCGACGATGATTTGCTTGGCATCAACCAACAAAACATAACCTTCGGCATTTAGATTCGCCGGAATTTCAACTTTCCCCGAACGAAGCGCGGATTTTATTTTTGAATCGTCGAGCGAGCCGACGAGAATTTTTCCGCCGCCGATTGATAAATCAATTTTCGCCGTCGCCCGCGCGTCCTCGATAAAATCCTGCGCGGCAAAGCGGTCAGCCTCCGAACGCGGATTTGCCAGAGTAATTTTCCGGTTGAATTTAAGGGAAAAGTTATCTTCCGTCGCCACGGCTTCTTTGGGCTGCGGAATGATTTGCAGCGGCAGCGGTGCAGCATAGATTCCGGCTGCCGCGAACAAAATTACGCCCGATAAAAAGATATGACGGAAAAAGTTAATCACCATTTTCTCCAAAAACTGAAAAGTTTAGGAATATAAAAGCGGAACAAATTAACTGAATTAAACTGAAATTGACTTTATAAGTCAACCGCCGCAAATTCTCACGAGTTTACATTTCCGGCAAATCGGCGTTAATTTATGATTATCATTTTTTGCTGTTTCAGACTGTTTGTTTGAGATAAATTCGGGTATCGTATTATCAATCGGACTGGTCTAGTCCACTTTTACAAAAACAATGGAAAACGTATTGCTGCGCGACGGGGCGACTCCGCTGCACGCGCAGATTACCGAAGCTCTACGGCTTCAAATCAAACGCGACGAACTCAAGGCGGGCGAAAATTTTCCGTCCGAGCGCGAGTTAGCCGAACGCTACGCCGTCAGCCGGATGACCGTCCGGCAGGCATTGCGGCATCTGCGGCAGGAAAATCTGATTTACCACGAGCGCGGCGTGGGAACTTTTGTGACCGACCGCAAACTCGACGTTCACACCAGAAACCTGAGCGGATTTTCCGAAGAGATGGCTTCGCTCGGATTTGTTCCAAGCTCGCGCCTGATGCGGTTAAAACGCGAAACTCCAGACGAGCGGATTGTCAAAGATTTGGATTTGAATCTGGGCGCGGAGGTCTTTCATCTCGAACGCCTGCGCCTCGCCGACGACGAGCCGATGGCTTTCGAGTCAACTTTTTTGCCCGCATCGCTCTGCCCCGAACTGGACACGGCGGATTTAACGAAAAATTCGCTTTATCAAGTTTTGGCGGACAAATACAACGTGCAAATGCACCACGCGGCGGAGAGTTTGGAAGCGGCGGCGGCAACCGCATTCGAGGCGAAACAGCTCGGCATAAAAAAAGGTGCGCCGGTTCTGGTCGTGCATCGCGTCGTTTTTACCGAATCGAATCAGCCGATAGAATCGGCGCGCACGACATACCGCGCCGACCGTTACCGCGCGACCTTCTTTTTGACCAAAAACGCGCTATGAAGTTCAAAGTTCAAAGTTCAAAGTTCAAAGTTCAAAGTCGGCTGCGGAAAGTTCCCTGCGTCGCCGCGTCGCCGTTTCTGCGCGTCTTTCTGCGCGTCTTTCTTTTTCTGCTCACCGTTCACTGCTTAATGCTTACTTCCCTCGCGCAAAACGACTTGCGGAAAATCGCGGACGGCGGTTTTGTTCAAAACTGGCTCGTATCAAATTCGTTTCCGGCGGAAATTGACGCGGGCGCGTGGGAAAATTTCAATCGTTTCAACATCGAATGTCTTCCCGAAAAAGATTGGCTCGCGCCGTTTGGCGGAGCGCGAAACATCAAGCCGCGCATCGGAACATTCAAAGCGACGGTTCAAATTCAACTTTCCGAAAATCCAAAATCCAAAATCCAAAGTCCAAAATCCGGCGCGCCTCTGCCGGAAGTCGGCGCGGCTTCAAACATTAAAACTTTGCCCGACGCGGCTGAAATTTCTTGGCGCGAAGCTCGATTGGAAAATCCGAACATTGATTTTTTCAGTTTGAATAACGGCAAAAACGTCGGCACGGCTTACGCGGCGAGTTATATTGGTTCGATAAACGACGAAGTTCGATTCGTCGCAACCGGCGGTTTTCTCGGCTCGATTTGGCTTAACGGCGAAAAGATTTACGACGGTTTTGTTTTGAACGCACCTGGGAGAGCGATTGCTAAATTTCGCAAAGGAGCAAATCTGCTGCTTGTTCGCGCCTCCGGCATTTCCGGCGATTACTGGCGCAAAAACGGCGGCTTTTCGGCGTTGCTTCGTTTTTGGAACAGCGAAGCGAGTCTGAACCAATCGCTCGCCGCCGTTTCAAATCCGGCAAACGGAACTATTTTTTATCTCGAAGGTTTTCACGTTGACCCGGTTTATCTGCAAGATCAGCGTGGCTATTCACGCATCACGCTTTCGAACATGAATCAATACATTCAATCTTTACGCGCCGACCCGCAATACGGCGTTTATCTGTCGGAAATAGATTATTTGAAACCATATCTCGACACGCACCCGGAAGACCGCGAATTTTTGCGCGGAACCGTCAGGCAAGGTCGCGTCGGGACGGGCGGAAGTTATAACCAATTTAACGAAACGACTATCGGCGGCGAAAGCATCGTCCGCAACATTTTATATGGACAGGCGATGCACGAAGCGATGCTCGGTCGCCGCGCCAAATCGCTCGCGCTGTGGGACGTTTTCGGACACGCGCCGCAAATCTCACAGATCGCCCGAAAATCAGGTTTTACGGGAATCACCTGGTCAAAAAAAATCGGCGGTTTCAATCCGTTTTTTTACGATTACGCGCTCGACGGCTCGCGCCTTCTGCATCGGCGCGTTGATTACGCCTATTCGTTTTCCGGTTTCGGCAGCGGCAAAAATTACACGATTGATAATTTTATAAAAACTACCGAAAGGAAATTTCAGGAAACGCAAACTTTCGGGTCAATGGTTGATTTGCGAATCAACGCCGCCGATTTTACGCCGCCGTGGACGAATCTCGCCGGAAACGTCGAAAAATTAGAAGCGAATAAACCACAAATAAAAGTTACCGGACAGGCGCAGGATTTGTATTTCGACGCGCTCAACCGGGAAATCGCGGAAGGCAAAACGAAACCGCCCGTTACATCGCGCGACAAACTGTTTTTCCACGTCGGCGTGATGGCGGCGCGTTCTGATTTGAAAATCGGGCAGCGTCTTTCGGAAAATATGACGTTGACGGCGGAAAAATTCGGCGCGATTGCTTACCTGCGCGGCGCGAAATATCCCGACTTGGCTCTGGATAAAGCGTGGCGGCAAATCTTTTTCGGCTCGCACCACGACGCGATTACCGGCACGCCGTCGGATTCGGCGTTTTTAGATTTGGTTCACGGCTACCGCGAAGCGTTTGAATTATCAAAAGGCGCGCTGGACGATTCTCTAAATTACATTGCTCGGCAAATTGAAACGAAACCAAAATTTGAATTTGTAAAATTGAAGCCGCAAATCATTCCGATTGTCGTTTTCAATCCGACCAACTGGAAGCGAAATGATGTTGTTCGAGTAAAAGTTGACGGCGAAGTTTTCGATTGGCTGGGAAATCTTTACGATGCCGGCGGCACGGAAATCGTTTTCAGCCCGAATTATTTAACCGACAAAACTTCGGGCAAAGTAACGACGGAAATCGAATTCGTCGCGTCGGACGTTCCTTCGCTCGGTTATAAAACATTTTTTATCGTGCCGAAAGGAAAGCCCAATTTGCTCAACGAGCAGCGCGGCGGCACGGAAAAATTGACGGCGAACATTATCCAAAACGAATTTTATCGAATTACTGTTGATGAAACTCACGGCGGCGCAATTTCTAGTATTTACGACAAACAAGCGAAGCGCGAAATCATTAACATTCAAGACGGACACTTTGCCAACGAAATCGGCGTGTTAAAAGAAGAATTGACAAAGAAAAACGTCATTTATCCGGCTTGGGAATTTTGGACGACCGGCGAGAAGAAATTTTCCACCGAAACTTCCGGCGGCAGCACGACAAGTAGTGTCGGCTCAACTCAAACGCTGGAAGTTTCCGGCAGATTGCCGAATATGCGGTTTTACCGCCAAACGATTGAACTTCACAAAGGCATCAAGCGGATTGATTTCAAAACCGAATTGATTGATTACAAAGGCAAAGATGAACTTTTTGTCGTCAACTTTCCGTTAAATTTAGCGGGCGGCGCACTCGTTACCGAAGACCGTTTCGGAACAGTCGTCCGCAACAACAGCAAAGGTTTTCTCGATTTTCGCACGAACACGGACAAACTCACGTCCGGTGCGCCGGTTTACGCGGTGAATAATTGGGCGGAATACGGCTCGACATTTAATTTAAATTTTCTGTCAGAACCGTCTGCGTCAGCGGGCGGTTTATCGTCGAAAAACAACAACGCGAGAATGCAGAAAAATGGCGAAGAACCAAAAATCGCCGCGTTGCAAATCGTCGCGTCTGTTCCATTCAAACCGACCGCGCTGATTCGTCCGCACGGCGAAAATTACGAGCAATTTACCGAAACGATTGTGGCGAATTTAATCAAGCGCGGCGTTTCGGTAACGCCGTTTTATGACGACGACGACGAACCCAGACGCAAAAATCTCTCGATTGAAGATTCGACGATGCCGCGCAAATTAAACGACGACATCGCGTATCACGGTTTTAGAATCGCGCTCGGCGGCGAGCGGGAAAATCTTTATTCGGCTGGTTTATTAAAGCAGGTTTCGGCGGAAACGCGGGCGAAATTTGACGCGCGATTGGCGCGCGACGGTTTCGCATTTTTGTTCGTTTACGACAAAGAAGTTCCCGAAGGCTGGCGGGCGATTCCGACGCTTTTGATAGCAGGCGACGTTGAAAAAGCGGTTGAGAAATTTGTTCGCCCGATTCAAAAAGGTTCATCAACCGCACAGCCTTCTACTTTCAAAAACGCTGACGACCGCGCCGAATATGAATCGCTCGACACTTTTTCAATCAGTCTGCCGCTTGAAAGTTTCGCCGCCGAAACGAATCCGAACAAAGACTTGCCGCGCGTGCCTGATTACGGCGTGGCTCTAATCAACCACGGAACGCCCGCCGTTTCTCTGGAAAATCCGAGCACGCTGACTTTGTTTTTGACGCACACGGCGATTTTTCCGGGCGTAAATCTGCCGTTCGAGTTTGTGCCGGAAAACAAAACGCACGTTTTCAATTACGCGCTTTACCCGCACACCGGAAGCTGGCGCGAAGCCGATACGGTCAAATCAGGCGAGGATTTTAATAACCCGCTGATTGCTGTGCAACCCGACGTTCACGACGGCGATTTGCCAAGCGAGAAAAGTTTTTTATCTGTAGCTCAATCAAACATCGTGCTTTCGTCTCTGAAAATGGGCGGAAATCCGCAGGCTGATTTTAAAAACGAACACGGCAAAAATAATGATTTGAGACCGGTAATAATGCGGTTTTACGAAACTGAAGGCATTAAAACCGATGCGAAACTTGATTTTAATTTACCGAATTACTTTTATCTCGCGCCGAAAAATTTACTTGAAAAGGCAGACGGTGCGGTGCTTCAAAATTATACTTTCAGACGCGACGGCGTAACTTACGATAAAATTGATTTCGACAATTTTTCGATTCGCACATTCGGGTTGCATCCGTCGCACAATAATTTAGGAAACTACGACAAAAAGAATCCCCAAATAATCGGCGCGACAAAAGAAATTGTTCAGCCTGTTTTTTCGCGTTACTGGCTGCATAATTCCGGTGCCGCGCCGATTGGCAACGACGCGGTGAAAGTGTCCCTGCGGCGTGTCGAGCAAATGAACGAACTTTCAACCTTCGCTTACGACGATAAATATAACCAAGGCGGCACGACGACCGTTGCCGTCCGCGTCCAGGTCGTCAATAATTATCAAGACCGCAATTACAAAGGCGAAGTAGTTCTGGACGTGCCGGAAGATTGGCGCGTTGTGCCGGACAAATTGCAATTTGACATCGCGCCGAACGGCTCTTTTGTCAAAGATGTCGTCGTCGCCGCATTTCCCGTCAAAAAAGGTGAAGAATGGGAACGCGCTTCCGGCTTGGTGAAAGCGCGAATCGAACACGAAGGGCAAATTTTTCAGGACGTTTTGCAAATCGGCAAGCCTTTCAAACTCGAGTGGACGACGGAAAAAATGGCAGGCGGCGTTTCCGTGAAAATCAAAAACCCGAATCGGCAGACCATCGAAGGCGCAGTCGCGCTCGTTACGTCGCCGGAAGTCTGGGCTTTCGGCGAGCCGACGTTTCCGCGCGAGCAAGGTTTCGCAGTTCCGCCGAATGCGGAACTCAATTTGAAATTTGAAACAGGAAATCTGCCCGCCGGCATTTGGCAAATCGCGCGAATCGCTTACAACGGCGATGTTGAATATCAGCGAGCGGACGACAAATAATTCAGCCACGGAGAACACAGAGAACACAGAGGGAAAAACAAAATGAAACCACCGATGAATACCAATAAAGGCAGATTCTATTTTTATTTTACAAGACAGGTTGTTTTGAAAATTCTCTGTGTTCTCTGGGTCCTCGGTGGCTCATTTCTTGTTACACAAGCGCAAGTCAAAGCGGTTTGGGTGCGACCTTTTATCAATGCCGACTTGGATACGCGCCAGGATTCGGCGAAAGGGCGCGAGTTTATTCGGGCTGAACTGCAAAAAATCAAACGCGCCGATTTGAACACGATTTTTCTCGAATCTTTTTGGGACGGCTATACGATTTACCCTTCAGAATTCGCCGCGCAAAGACCGTTGAAGATCAATTACGGCGTGGCGGACGAACGCGGCAAAGGCTGGGACGTTTTGCAAGTTTACGTCGAAGAAGCGGCGAAATTGAATTTGAAAGTTCACGCCTGGCTGCACGTTTTTCATCAATGGAACACGAATCTCGGCGGCACGGACAAATCGCCGATTTTCTCGAAACACGCGGATTGGGCGATGCTCGACGCGAAAGGCTCGCCGCGCGTCGTCTCGGAAGCCGAAGGCGCGAACCGCGATATTTTCAAAGTTTTTATGTCGCCTTCAAATGCGGAGGTCAGAAAATATCTGCGCGATGTGGTCGGCGAAATTTCAAGGAAATATCCGCGTCTCGGCGGAATTCAGTGGGATTACATTCGCTATCCGCTGCAATATCCTGATTCGCCGTTTGATTACAATCCTTCGACGCTCGCGGCATTTCAAAAAGAAACAAAACTTGACGCGAAGAAACTCGACGCGAAACAAACGCCGAAGGAATGGCGCGTTTGGCAGGATTGGAAGACGCGGCAGGTAACGGAAACGGTCAAGGAATTAGCTGCAATCGTTCGCAAAAATCAGCCGCGCTGGGAAATTTCGGCGGCGGTTTTTCCCGACATCGAACAAAATCTGCGCGTCAAACAGCAGGATTGGAAAACTTGGGCGAAAGAAGGTTACGTTGACGCGCTTTTGCCGATGCTTTACAGCAAAGATTTTACAAAAGTCGAAAGTTGGGCGCAGGCTTTTCGCGCTGATGTCGCGCCGAAAACGAAAATTTATCCCGCGCTTTTTATCGGGCATTTTTACGATGCTAAAGAAAATACCTTTGACGCGCGTTATCTGGATTTGCAGACAAAATTTAAGTTTGACGGCTTCGGGCTTTTCGCCGCGCAAAGTTTGACCGATGATTTGATTGGAAAATTAGCAAAGAGAAATTAACAGGATAGACACGATAAAAACAAAAATCCCGTCTATCCTGCCCATCCTGTTTGAAAAGATTTTTATGAAGAAAATACTTTCAATTGTTTTATTGTTTTTATCCGGTTTGGTATTCGCGCAAGCACAGCCGAAAATGAGTTCGCGGATTTTGCTGATTCCGCTTGACGACCGTCCGCCGTGTTTGCAGTTTCCCGTCAAAATGGGTTTGATCGGCGACGCGGAAATCGTTACGCCGCCGCGTGAAATCTTGGGGCGTTTTACCGAGTTCGGCAAATCAGACGAGATTATCAAGTGGCTGAAAATGCAGAATCTAAAATCGTTTGACGCGGCGATTGTCTCAATTGATATGCTCGCTTACGGCGGTTTGGTGGCGATGCGCGTTCACCAAACGGATGACCAAGCGGCGACGCGACGGATTGAGTTTGTGCGCGAGATGCGAAAACTTGCGCCGAAGATGAAAATTTACGGCTCCAGCGTGATTATGCGGCTCGCGCCGACCGGCGATGTCAAAAATGAAGCGTATCGGGAAAAGCTGGCGCGTTGGGCGGAAATTTCCGTCGAAGCGGATGAGAAATCGAAAAACGAAACGGCGAAACTTGAGAAAGAAATTCCGGCTTTCGCGCTCGCCGATTACAAAGCGGCGCGGGTTCGTGATCTGAAAATCAATCTCAAAACAATTGATTTCGTCCGCAAAGGCACGATTGATTATTTAATTTTGTCGCAGGACGACGCGAAACCGCGCGGCATTCACGTCGCCGATAGAGAAAAGCTAATTGCCGAAACCGCGCGATTAAATCTAACCGAAAAAATTGCGATTCAACCCGGCGCGGACGAAGTTTCGATGCTTCTTCTGGCACGTTCGCTGACGGACAAATACAATTATCATCCGAAAATCAAAGCGGTTTATTCTTCGGAGGCGACAAAAAATCAGTTTATGCCGTATGAAGACCGCGCGTTAAATCAAACCGTGAGTTTTCATATCAAAGCCGTCGGCGGAATTAAGACGGAAACGGAAAAAGACGCAGATATTTTGTTTTACGTCTATGCTTCGAGATTTGAGGCGAATCGCGGGGAAAGTTTCGCGGATGAAATTGCCAGGCGAATCACGCAAGACAAAAAAATAATTGTTGCCGACGTTGACCCGAAAGGCGACGTGCAGGGCGCGGAAGATTTCTTTATCAAAGAACTGCTGCGACATCGGATTTTCAGTTTTATTTCCGGCTTTGCGGGTTGGAACACGGCGGGAAATACAATCGGCACAACCTTGCCGCAAGGCGTGATTGCCAATCTCGATTTTCCGAAAAAAGATAAAAATCGAACTGAAAGAATCAAAAAATCGCAGGCGTGGTTTTTGATGCACCGGCTAGTTGACGATTACGCCTATCATTCAATCGTCAGACCGAAAGCCTTGAAAACGATTCGTGAAAACAAATGGAATTCCTTTCGCCTGACCGACGGGCAAACGAAAACAATTGAAGAATTTTGCTTGACCGAGCTAAAACCAATCGCGTCAAAAATCGTCGGTGAATTTAATTCCGATTATAGAAAGGTGTGTTCGATTGGCGATTTAACTTTTGATTTGCCGTGGAACAGAACTTTTGAAGCGGAAATAGATTTTAATTTGCAGTGTCCAAAATAATTTTATGAAAATCAAAACGATTCTTTTTCTAATTTCAATCGTGCTTTTCGCCTTTGCCTGCAATCAAACCGGAAATACAAATTCGCAGACGGGCGGCGCAAGTTCGCCCGATAGAGCGGCAAAGCGAATCGGCGTAACACTACTGACCCGCGAAGACGATTTTTACCGCGAACTCGAAGCCGGTTTGAAAGACGCGGCGGCGAAAAACGGATTTGAATTGATCGTTCAGTCGGGCGATAAAGATTTATCTAAACAGCAATCGCAGATTGACAATTTCATCGTTCAGAAAGTCGCCGCGATTATCGTTTGTCCGACCGATACGAAAGGCATCGCCCCGGCAATCGAACGCGCCAACGCCGCGAACATTCCGGTTTTTACAGCGGACATCGCGGCAGGCGGCGGCAAAATTGTGTCGCACGTCGCATCCGACAACACGGCGGGCGGAAAACTCGCCGCCGAATACATCGCCAAACTTACGGGCGGCGAAGGCAAAGTCGGCATTATCGGTCAGCCCGAAGTGCAGTCGGTCGTTGACCGCGAAACCGGATTCAAGGAGGAAATCGCCAAAAGCCCGCGCATTACGCTCGTTCCGACTTTGAACGGCGGCGGCGTGCGCGACCGCGCTTTGAAAGCCGCCGACGATTTATTGCAGGGAAACCCGGATTTGAAAGCCGTGTTTTGCATCAACGACGAAACTGCGCTCGGCGCGTTGTCGGCGGCGGAAGCGCGAGGCAAAACCGATTTAATCATCGTCGGTTACGATGCTGCGCCCGAAGCCGTCGAGAAAATCAAGAAAGGCACGGCGTTAAAAGCCGACGTTGCCCAACAGCCGCGCGACATCGGCGCGAAAACCATCGAAGCGATTGCCAAACACTTTAAGGGCGAACCGACGGAAGCGAAAATCGCCGTGCCGGTGAAAATCGTGGACAAATAAAACAATTACGAATTTCAAATTACGAATTACGAGAAAAGACAATCTCGTAAATTGAAATTCGTAATTCAGGGTTTTTATGAAAAAAACGTCGGACTACGTTATCGTGCTGGCGATTCTGATTGAAACGGTTGTTTTCGCCGCGCTCGCGCCGCAGTTTTTGTCGCTGGACAATTTCGTTAATATCGCGCTTTCGATTGCGGTTATCGGGATTTTGGCGGTCGGGATGACGTTCGTGATTTTGACCGGCGGCATTGATTTATCAATCGGCTCGGTTGCGGCTCTGGCTGGTGTCGCGGCGGCGATAATCGCTTTGAAATTCGGCGTTTTGGTCGGATTCGCGGCGGCTCTCGGCGTGGGAATCGTCGGCGGGATTTCGATTGGCGTGTTCGTCGCTTATTTTCGTGTGCCGCCGTTTGTCGTAACTTTGGCGGTTTTGACGATTGCTCGCGGTCTGGCGTTTATTTTATCCGAAGGTCGTTCCATTGGAGATTTGCCCGACGCTTTCGCGCGGCTCGGCAAGACATTCGTTTTCGGCGTGCCGGTGGCGGTTTGGCTCATGCTGGCGACTTTCGCGGCGGGCTGGTTCGTCCTCAAACACACGACTTTCGGGCGTTACGTTTACGCCATCGGCGCAAACCGGGAAGCGACTTTTCTCGCCGGTGTCAATGTCAAAGCCGTGACGTTTCGCGTTTATTTACTAAACGGTCTGCTCGTCGGTCTGGCGGCGATTGTGCTGGCTTCGCGGCTCGGCGCGGGCGTTCCGAGCGCGGGTTTGCAGTATGAACTCGATGTCATCGCGGCGGTCGTCGTCGGCGGAACTTCTTTATCCGGCGGGCGCGGCAGCGTCGTTCAAACGCTGCTCGGCGCGATTTTTATCGGTATTTTAAATAACGGCTTGAACCTGCGCGGAACCGACCCGTATTTGCAGAAAATCTGGCTTGGAGTCGTCATTCTGCTCGCCGTTTTGTTCGACCGAACCAATAAAAGATGAAAGTTCGGTTTTGTATTCAGCCTGAAAGTAAAATTTCCTCCGGCAAGTAAAAATAATTTGAATCCGTCGCCGTTTCAGTTGACAGCGAGGGTTAAATTCTTGTTAAATGCAAGTGGTCTAGTCCACTGTCAATTTTAAAAATAGAAAACTTAAACGAGCCGTTCAAACCCGAAGAGCCGAAGTTTCAAGTTTTGTAACGACCAGCCGACTAAAAAAAATTAAGTAAAAAAATGGAGAAAAATATGAAGCGTCCGCCAAAGATTATATTGACGTTAACCGCAGCCTTGATGATTTCGTGTCTGATTCAAACGACGAGTTTCGCGCAGACTATTACGGCGACCTTGACGGGCGAAGTCAAAGATCAAGCCGGGGCGGTTGTTCCCGGCGCGATTGTGACGGCGACATCGCTCGACACCGGACAAGCGAAAACCGCTGTGACGGGAAACAACGGAAATTACACGATTACCTTTTTGCCGCCCGGAACTTACAACGTGACCGTTGAAAAATCGGGTTTTGCCAGTGTCGTGCGCGAGAACATCAGACTTGAAATCGCGCAGACGGCAGCCGTTGATATTGCCCTGGGCGTGACCGCCGGAACGGTCAATGTCAGCGTAGACGGCAGCGAAACGCCGATTCTGCAAACCGAAACGTCAAATCTGGAAACCACTATCGAAGCCAAATTGATCGAAGATTTGCCAACGGCAGACCGCAATATTTTTAACTTTGTCAATCTCGTCCCCGGCACCATTGACGGCGGCACCGCCTTGGGAAATCCGGGCGGCGCGGTCGGATCAGCCGGCAACCGCAACTTTTTCGATTCAAACTTTTCCGTCGGCGGCGGACGCGCCTCGTCAAACGATATTCTGCTCGACGGCGTAACCAATACGGTCGGCGATTTCGGCGGTGTCGCCATTTCGCCGCCGCAGGAT
>JAYVKL010000153.1:0-9347 GCA_043768465.1 Pyrinomonadaceae bacterium | reverse complement strand
GCGGACGAAATCGGGAAATCTGGTGCGAAGGCGGCGAAGAAAAATTCGTCGAAAATATGATCCGTGAAAGTCGGCAGTTTAGAAATTCCTGCTTTTGGTTTTCAACGCTGATTTCAAGACAATCCAGTCTTAAAAGCGTTTACGCGGCGCTCAAGCTCGCGGAAACCCGCGAGGTGAAAACGATTCCGATGAGTCAAGGAAATAAAGTCAGCCGCATCGTCGCCTGGACTTTTCTCGACGAAAACGCCCGCCAAGACCGGTGCATTCGATGAGAAAGAAAATTAGACCACGGGCGAACACGAATTCAACCGACAAACGCGGATTCGATAAACATATTCGGCTAATCTTCCCAGAAATCTACCGCGAAAGTTACGCAGTTGAACAAATAAAGGCATATCTTACAGGATCGGCAGGTTTGGCAGGATATTGAAACAATCAATTAAAATCCTGTTTATCCGGTCTATCCGGTAAAATTTATTTTCAACTGCGTAACTTCCATCACTAAAAACAACCGGCGATAATCCGTTTCATCCGTGTTCATCCGTGGTTTAATCCCGACTTTAATTTCAACTCAGGACTGGGATTTGTCCGGCAGTCATGCGCTTGAAAATGGGCTGCCTTCGGCGGCATTTCCGAAGCCGGCGGCGCGGTTTGTTTTCCAGTCGCGTGATTGCCGGCTATTTTATTTCAACTTTTTTATCTCCTTTAATAACTCGCCCGATCTCGAAACATTCGCCCGCATCGCTTCGCACAAATTCCGTATTTTCTGCCGCGCAAACCACAATCATTCCGATTCCCATATTAAAGGTGCGAAACATTTCCGCCTCGCTGACGCTGCCCAGGTTTTGCATCACGCCGAAAACGGGCGGTTCCGTCCACGTTCCGCGTTTTATTTCGACCGAAACATTTTCGGGCAGAATGCGCGGAATGTTTTCGATGAATCCGCCGCCGGTGATGTGCGCCAAGCCTTTTATTTTTCCCGATTCGAGCAGATTTTCCAGCGGTTTCAGAAAACTCGTGTGCGTTTTAAGCAAGGCATCTCCGACGGTTTCGCCTAATATCTCGATTTCATCATCGAACGAGAAACCGCCGACTTCAAAAAACAATTTCCGCGCCAGTGAATAACCGTTCGTCTGCAAACCGCTCGACGGCAAACCTAAAACGACATCGCCGGGTTTGATATTTTTGCCGTCAATGACTTTTGATTTATCAACGACACCAACGATAAAACCGGCTAAATCGTATTCATTGTCAGCGTAGAAACCGGGCATTTCCGCCGTTTCGCCGCCCAAAAGAACGCAGGAATTTTGTTTGCAGGCGATGGAAATTCCTTCGACGACCGAAATCGTCGTTTCCGGTTTTAGTTTTCCGGTCGCAAAATAATCGAGAAAAAACAAAGGTTTCGCGCCCTGCACCAAAATGTCGTTGACGCAGTGATTGACCAAATCCTGCCCGATGGTTCGGTGAATGCCGGTTTCAAACGCGATTTTCAGTTTCGTCCCAACACCGTCCGCCGACACGACGAGAATCGGTTCGCTCATTCCGGGAAACATCGCGGAAAACATTCCGCCGAAACTGCCGATTTCGGTGAGGGTTTGCGCGTTAAATGTTGATTTGGCGAGGGTTTTGATTTTGTCGAGCGCGAGATTGGCGTTGTCAATCGAAACGCCCGCGTCGGAATATGAAATTGATCTGCTCATAAATATAAATTTTTCAGTTATGAAAATTATAACCGTAAAGACTATTCGGATAAAACTCGATTGACTCACCTTGCATTTAACGTATAGCATTTTGAAGGAGAAAATTATGAGTTTTACATTAATGGATTTGGGTTCGGAAGCGTTTGAGTTTCGCTCGAACGTCTGGAATTGGAAGCCGACGCTGGAAATTATCAAAAGTTTCGACATTATTGATGAAGGCAAACTGCGTCAAATGAGCTATAACGCCACCGGCGCGAGGTTTTCAATTGAAGAGGCGCACCGCATCGGCGAGCGGATTCAAACGGAAATTCTGCCGAAATTAGAGCCGAACAAACGTATCTTCGCCGACTTGAGCATCACCGACACGCCCGATGACGGAACTCTGCACAAGGACGGCGACGAGCAGTGGAAAAATTATTCGACGAACTACAACTTGCTCAAAGATTTTTCCGAATTCTGCCTCAAATCAAAAGGCTTTCAGGTTTTTTAGCAGCTAAATTTTGCCGCTGCCTGCCGGATTCGGGAAAAAATTAAAAGTGAATATAAATTACAGAACGCTCGTCGAATTTTTGCTGCTGGTTCTTTTCGCCACGGTTCACGGCTACGCCGGGGCGTGGCTGGCGGTGCGGATGCTTTTTCGTCCGCGCCATCCGACAAAATTGCTGGGCGTAACCGTTTTTCCGCAGGGAATGATTCCGCGCCATCGTGACAAATTGGCGAACGCCATCGGCAAAGCCGTCGGCGAAGAACTCGTTTCGCAGGAAACTATTGTCGAAGAGCTTTTCGGCAAGGATTTTCTGCGGAAAAAAATTCGGAGTGTCATTGATTCTTATACGAGCGATTTGACTTCCCGAACTTATCCGTCGCTCGTCGAAGCACTGCCTTCCGGCATTCGTGAACCGGTTCTGGATGCCATCGTTTCTCTGCAATTCAAAGTCACCGAGCATATTCAGGGTGTCCTGAAAAATGAGGAAACCGTCGCATCAATCAACGGTTTCGTCACGCGCCGCGTTGACGAATTTTTATCCAAAAGAGTTTCCGAAGTCGTTGACGAGGAACAGTTTAACCAGGTTTTGGGCTTTGTCGAAAACCGCGTCCGCAATATCGTCGGAGAACCGATTCTGGAACGGAAAATCAGAGAATTCATCGGCAGGCGCGTGGACGATCTGGCGAATACGAATATGACGCTCGGCGAGATGTTCACGCCCGATACGATTGAACTTTTGAAGGAAAAATCGAATGAGCAAATCGAACCGATAATTCATCAATTGGCGGAAATCGCCACGTCCGAACGGACGCGCCATCAAATCGGCGCGTTGATCAAAAAGGAAGTTCACGATTATTACGAGAATCTGGCATTTTTCAAAAAAATCTTCGTGTCAAAAGATAGTTTGATCGGCGAGGTTGACGATTTGGTCAACGAATCGCTGCCGAAGCGTATCGAGGAAACCTTGCGCGGCGACTTTTTCGCGCAGGAAGCCCGCAGTTTTCTCGACACGGCGATCAACAACGCCGCGGCGCGTCCGCTGCCTGAACTGCTCGGCACCATCGCGCCCGAACAACTCGTCAGGCTCAAAGCGCAAATTACGAAAGCCGTCCTCGCGGTTGTGCAGGGCGAAGAAATGCAGAATTCGATTTCCGCCTATCTGACCGACACTTTGCAGAAAATCCGTCCGCACAGCATTGACGCGATTTTGCAGACGATTCACCCGGAATCCGAAGAAAAACTCAAAAAACTGCTGGCGGACGGGCTGCTCACCATTTTGCAGAAGGAGGAAACGGGAAACATCATCAACCGCGTTTTAGCCAAACAAATTGACCGGCTTTTGTCCGCGCCAATCGGCAAATTGTCCGACCATATTTCCCGGAAACAAATCGAAAGCGCGGGCGCGAACATCACTGAAACGATAATTTCCGCCGCCCGGGAAAAATTGCCCGAAGCGATCAGAGAATTCGACATCGGCAGCGTCGTGCGTGACAAAATCAATCATTATCCGGTTGAAAAATTGGAATCGCTCGTCTTGTCCATTGCCAAGGAACATTTGCGAACCATCGAGCTTTTCGGCGCGTTTTTCGGTTTCGCGCTCGGAGTCGTCCAATTTTTTCTCCAGAATTACGTCGTGGTTTGGCTGGGCTTAAAGTAGCCGGACTTGCCTTATCAGGTTTCGACGGCTTTCGTTTTAATCCCCAAAAAGGTGTTTTCCGCATCAAGACCGACGACGTAAATATCCAACTCGATCTTCCCTATTCTGAAGACCTTCAAATCTCGTATATTATTCTCCAAAACCTCTTTTAGCCGAATAAACTTTCGGACGGTTTCCTTTTCTTCGTCGCCATACCAATCCTGAATTGCAGTCAGGCGCGCGAAAAATTCCGTGAAATCTTTTTCTTCGACAGCCGAATCCGCCACCGCACCGGTTTGCCTTAAAATCTCATTTTTGTCAACCGCTGCGGCAGTCGAGCCGACAAATGCCGAAATCTCCGCATCAGTTTCGCTGCTGTAAGATAGGTTTTCGGCGGCTTTCTTTATTTGTTCTGCCAAACCCCTACTTGGCGAATTTTCGATTATTTCAGTGATTTGCTCGTCTGGATTCGCGGCTTCCTTTTTTTTCGACATATTTTCCTTATGATACTTACATTTATTTCCGTTTGATTATCGAATTTTTTGTTTCCCATAGTGAATTTTTAGTCTATCACAAACCGAAATTCTGCCAAGTTATTGTTAAATTAAGCCTTTATGCGCTATCTCTTCTTTTTTCGCAAACCTGTGGATTTCTTCTTGCATTCGGCTTTTTTTTCTGTTAATCTGTGAGCCGTTTCCGATAAAATAATTCTCGTAAATTATTGAAAACATTAGAGTTAAAGTTTTACATTAACTTTTAAGCAATTTTCCACAAGCCTGTGGAAAAACTTGTGGAAAACTTTTAATAATTCGGCAAAGTTACCAACTTATAAAGGGTTGTCGGCACTAGCGGACAGAATTCGTGCGGACGGCTCAAAAGTTTATCTAAAGACATTCTGCTTAAAAGTTTTACGAAAGATTTAACAAAAAGCGTGGAGAAAAATTATGGATGATTTGATGGAAAACAGAACGGAAGAAAAAAATGTTTGGAATAACATTCTTCAATCGGTTGAAAAACGCCTTAACAAACAAATTTTCGACGCGTGGTTTCGCCCGATTCAGTTTGAAAGCTGCGACGAGCAGGACAAAATTCTTCGTCTTCGCGCCAGCCAGGTTAATAAGGATTGGATCAGCAGTTACTATACGGAAGTCATCACCCAAACTTTGAAAGAGTTGAATTTGCCGAACTATAGTCTCGACTGGGACATCGTGCCATCGGAGATGAACGAGGAAGGTTATTCCGAGGAAGACGACGACGGAGAATTTTTCTTTGAAAAACAGACGAAAAACTTTAATCCGCCGGCAAGTAACGGAAATACGAGTGGTTTTAACCGCGTCGAGAAACCCAAAATAGGCATTCCGGTTAGAAATAATTCGACCAATTTCGTTGACATCGAACCGATTGAAAATTCGCTGAACGTCAAATATACGTTCGAGAAATTTGTCGTCGGCTCGTGCAACCAATTCGCTCACGCCGCCGCTTTAGCGGTTGCCGAATCGCCGGGAAAAACTTATAACCCGATGTATATTTACGGCGGTGTCGGACTTGGCAAAACGCATCTGATGCACGCCGCCGGACACGCGATTAAAGAACGCAATCGTCATCTGCGCGTTGCTTATATCTCCGCCGAAAAGTTTATGAACGAATTGATTAACGCCATTCGTTATGACAAAACGCAGACTTTCCGCGATAAATATCGTTCGATTGACGTGCTTTTAATGGATGACGTGCAATTTATGGCTGGTAAGGAACGCACGCAGGAAGAATTTTTCCACACCTTTAATGCGCTTCATAATGATCAGAAACAAATCGTCATTACGTCGGATTGCCCGCCGCGTGAAATTCCGACGCTCGAAGAACGTCTGCATTCGCGGTTTGAATGGGGTTTGATCGCCGACATCGAACCGCCCGATTTGGAGACGAAAGTGGCGATTTTGAAACGCAAAGCCGATTTGGACGGGGTCAATCTGCCGGACGAAATAGCGTTCTACATCGCCGGCAAAGTCAAAAGCAACATTCGTGAACTTGAAGGCTCGCTCGTGCGGCTCGTCGCCATTTCCTCTTTGAGAGGCTTGCCGATTTCTAAAATGCTCGCGCAGGATGCTCTAAAAAACATTATTGACAGCGAACAGCCGGAAGGTTTGACGCTCGACCGCATCGCCCGCACCGTCGCAGCGCATTACAAATTATCGCTCGAAGAGCTGAAGTCGAAAAATAATTCTCGGCAAATTGCGGTACCGCGTCAGGTGGCAATGTATCTTTGTAAAAGGCTGACTAAACACAGTTTCCCGGAAATCGGGCGAGCATATGGCGGTAAACACCACACGACCGTTATGCATTCGGTTGATAAAATTGATTCGATAATTAAGGAAGATAGAAATTTCCACAGGATTGTTAGTGAACTTATAGACAGTCTTTGCAGTTAGTTGGATGTTTTTTAAGGAAGTGCCGGATAAAAGTTTTCCACAGCAAGCAAATTCTAACTATTCGATAATTGTAATGAATACAATTACTTAGATATAAGTTTTCCACATTTCCACAGTTTACGGTATTTTTGCCCTGTGGAAATCTAAAAAGGCTTCGGCTTCGTCTGAATTTTCCACAGGCTGATGGGATTTGCACACGTTTCCCACAGAGCCTGTGGAAATATAAAAGCAACAGTATCAACAATAAAGCCGGTTTTCCACTTTTCCACAGGCTCTACTACTACTACTAGATAAATATATAGTTTTAAATTAATAGAAATAGTAAAAAGCACCACGCATCGGAAGTGAAATTTTGGGTATAATAGTAAGAAATTTTAGGAGCAGGCTAAACAGATGGAATTTGTAATCAAGCAAAGTGTTTTAAAGGAAGAACTCGGTTTCGTGCAGGGCATTGTCGAAAAGAAAAGCACGATTCCCGTGCTTTCAAACATCCTGATCGAGTCAATCGGCGAGAATACGATTCGGATAGTCGGGACTGATTTGGACGTGACGGTGCGCTGCGAGGCTTCTGCCGACATTAAACAGCCGGGAGCGATGTGCATCCAGGCACGGAAACTTTTCGACATCGTAAGGCTGCTGGACGGCGGCGACGTGCATTTTACGAAAGAAGAAAACGAATGGGTGAAATTGAACAGCGGAAAATCGAATTTCCGTCTCGCCGGTGTCAGCCGTGAAACTTTCCCCGAAGTTCCCAGCTTCAAAAGCGCGCCGATGAAACTTTCCGCCGACATCTTCAGTCATTTTATCCAAAGCACGGCGTTTGCGATTACCAATGAACAATCACGCTTTACGCTTTCGGGTGCCAAATTTATGATTGACGGCAACGCGGCGCGGATGGTAACGACCGACGGACACCGGCTCGCTTTTATCGAAAAAAAATTAGGGGAAAATGCGGCGACGGACACGATGGACGCTTTGATTCCGAAAAAGGCTCTGATGGAACTGGTCAAAATCTCACGCGATGCCAAAGGCGATGTCAGTTTCGGCGAAGATGCCAATCACATCTATTTTGAAGTTAACGGCAGACTGCTCATCACACGCAAACTTTCGGGCAACTTTCCGAATTACGAAATGGTTATTCCGAAAGACAACGACAAACGCGCAACATTCGATGCCGAAGAAATGAAAGCCGCGATTCGCCGCGTCAGTTTGATGGCGGACGAGCGCACCCGTTCGGTAAAAATGACGATTCGCCCGAATGAAATCGAAATCGGAGCGCAATCGTCCGAAGAAGGCGAGGCAAACGAAAAAGTCGCCGCCGACTACTCCGGTGAAGAAGTGCGAGTCGGTTTTAATTCGCAATATCTACAGGAATTCTTGAACGTCGTCGGCTCCGGCGAATCGGAAACGGGCGAGACCAATGAGAAAGAAACCGATGGTGAAACCGTGCGCGTCAAAGAAGGCGGCAGCCGTCTGCGAATCGCCTTTGAATTCAAAGACGGCAACGCGCAAACGCAACTGAATATCGCCGGAGATAAAAACTACGATTACAAATACATCGTGATGCCTTTGCGAATATGAGACGGAAAAAATACATTGATCTTTCCACAAAAATGTTTTTAGATATGCTTTCGGCAAATGGTAAATTTGCCGATTACTGAAAAAGGGCGACTAAAATTAGCCGCTCTTTTTCTATTTTTTCCTTTTTCAACATTACTTTCGCGTGCAGATTCTCCGAAAAATTCCGACTTTTCGGTGGCAGTTCAGGCGCGTTATTCGCCTCGGCACGAGTTTAACACCGAACTCGAACGGAGGTATCGGGCGTATTTCCAATCAGATTTTCAAATGAAAATAGGCATTTTAATTTCCGGGCGCGGCTCGAATATGGCGGCGATTATCGAAGCCGTGCAGAGCGGTTTGATTTTCGGCGGTGGGGTGGCGGTTGTCATCAGCGATAAAACGGGCGCAGAAGGCTTATTAAAAGCCGAAGAACGCGGCGTTGAAACTGTGGTCATCACGAAGAATCGGCGGACGCGGGAAGAACACGACGCGGAAATCGTCGGCGAACTCCAAAAGCGCGGAGTCGAATTGGTTTGTCTCGCCGGTTATATGAGGCTTTTGTCGAAGAATTTCGTTCGCGCTTTTCCAAATAAAATTATTAACATTCATCCGAGTCTGCTGCCGTCGTTTAAAGGTTTGGACGCGCAAAAACAGGCGATTGACTACGGCGTGAAAATTTCGGGCTGCACGGTTCATTTCGTGGACGAAGATTTGGATCACGGCGCGATTATTTTGCAGAAGGCGGTGGAGGTTTCAGATGATGACACGGCGGAAAGTCTGGCGGCGAAGATTCTCGCACAGGAACACGCGCTTTATGTCGAGGCGATTGGTAAAATTACGGCTGACGGACTCGAAGTTGACGGACGCAGAGTTGTCGGTAAAAAAAAGAAGACTTAAGCACCTCAACAAAATTAGATTAGTGTTTCATCTGTCAAAGTCCAATAATTATAAGGCTCTAGATTTACAAAGTCTAACTTATTTCTGTTGGGGTGCCTACAATTGAAATATGGGACAAATCGTGATCGAAACGCCGCTCGACATCAGCCGAATATATCAAATTGACAATAAGGAATTTGCCGCTGAAATGGTAGCGAGTTTGGAAAAATCGGCGCGGCAGTTAGTAAATCCGCCGCCCGAACTGCTTGAGTATCTCGATGATATTCAAGACATCCTCGCCGCCCGCGAAGCACTCGCCGAAGAAGGCGTGATTAGTTTTGAAGAAGCGAAAAAAACGCTCGGCTTATGAGTTACACAATTAACTTTAAGCCCGCCGCTCTGCGCCGGATACAGAGTCTTTCCAAACCGATACAAAAACGCCTCAGTCAAAAAATCGAAACTCTCGCGGACAATCCCTTCCCGGACGGCGTGAAAAAATTAGTCGGGAAAGAAAATTTCTATCGTGTCCGAGTCGGCGAATACCGAATTACAATCTCACCTTACGCAGTAGAAGTGAAAAAGGTGTAAATTATCCAGTATGAAGTCGAAACAACTGCTGGATTTGTATTCCGATTATCTATTGGCTTCCTTCGGGGCGACCA
>JAYVKL010000152.1:0-4383 GCA_043768465.1 Pyrinomonadaceae bacterium | reverse complement strand
TGTATGGCAGACTAAAGTCTGCCACCGCCGTCGAGAGTCGGGTCTGAGCGAGGCGGCAGACTGAAGTCTGCCATACACTGATTAGCAATCTGCTCTAATTTCCGCAAAATCAAATTCTTTTCAATCGTCGTAAAAATTGGTTTTATCGCAGAGGTTTTCAACAATCCCGCCTTTTGCCATTCGATTACTTCAAGTTCACCATCTCTTAAAGGCTTTTTGATTTGAATGGTGACTGCCATCAAAACAATGTCCGGCAACAGGGCGTTATAAGAATTTTAACTGACGATGACGGCGGGACGTTTTTTCGTCGTCGTTTGGTCAGTGAAAGGGAATGGAACAAGCACCACCTCGCCGAAATCATAATTCGTCATAAATCGCATCCTCGTCATTGCTCCAGACTCGTCCAATTGATTCCTCGGAAAATTTGGTCGCCGCCTCAACCAGCTTTCGCTCGTCGCGCTCAACGATAAAATCAACAAAATTTATAACTTCCGCAGTTTTCTGCGGCGGAAGTCGTTCGATTTTTTCAGATAATAATTCTCTTGCCTGCATAATTTCTCCTGAAACAAATCAAAAAATTCAGTCCCATTTGCCCGTTTTCTGCAATCGTTTAATGTTTCGTTTCGCCATTTCGCGTTTCAGAATCGTCATCCGGTCGAGAAAAACGATGCCGTCGCAGTGGTCGGTTTCGTGCAGCAGACAGCGGGCGGTTAGTTCCTCGCCGTCGAGTTCGAACCAGTTTCCTCGCACATCCTGCGCCCGCAAAATCGCTCGCTGATTGCGCGTCACCGGAACGTAAAGACCGGGAAACGACAGACAGCCTTCGTCGCCCGTCTGTTCGCCTTCGACGTAAATTATTTCCGGGTTGATCGCCGCGATTCGCTGCGATTCGTCCGATTCGTGCGAGCAGTCCATCACAAAAATGCGATTGGAAACGGCGACCTGCGGCGCGGCGAGTCCGACACCTTTGGCGTGATACATCGTTTCAAACAAATTTTCGACGAAGGTTTTCAGTTTTTCGTCAAAATGCTCGACGGGTTTGCCGACGGTCAGCAGCACGGGCGCGGGGAAATTTACGATTTCAAGCAAAGACATTTTTCAATTTTACCGCGAAACGTGCGAAATCAGAAAATCACTTGCCGCTTCGCGCTGCGCCGCCGGATTTTGAAATGTCTTTTTTTATCGCCGGTTTGAGCCTCGAAACCGAAAAACCGAATGAAGATGTCGGGCGAAACCGGCGGGAAATAGTCGTTCGTCAAATCAAATTCTTCGATTTTCTTCGGATTCGCGTCGAAATGATGGGCGACGGTGATTTTCAGAAAATCAAGTTCATCACGGCGCGAAACGGTTCACGAAAGCCGCCGCTTTTAACTCGGAACAAATCTCCAGTGTCCCGCGCCTGCGCCGGTCAAAAACATCAAAATCGTCGCCAAAAATCTGAACCAATCCGGCGTTATTTAAGCGGTTTTGCTTTCCCCTCTTTCATCCGCGTCCATCAATCCCTGTTTGACGGAACCTTCGATGTCGAGTAAAAAAAGCATTTTTTCGTGGTTTTCTTTAGTGTTGTATTTATGGGCGAGTTCGGTGAACATATTTTCGATTTCTTTGAGAACCATTCGTTTGATGTCGTCTTTTTCTTCTGCTGTGAATGCCATAATTTTTTCTCCTTTTTCAGCCGTAGAAACAACTGTGCAGACATTCTACACCCGCTTTTGATTTTGTCGGGGAATTTTGCCCGCGCCGTTAAAATAAATTTAAGTTTTAACCGCTGCCGCCGCGCCGCTCGTTTCGTTCAGAGGATGATTTGCCGTCGAATTGCCGCAACTTTCTATTGCTGGAAGTTCCGCAGTTGAAAAACCGGAAGCCATCTCAAAAATCCGCCAGTCGTCTTAAATTCTAAATTTTACATCTTTCATTTTTCCACATAAAAAATTTGGAATGAAAAATGTAAAATTTAGAATTGCCGATTTTTGAGACGGCTTCCAGACAGCCGACGGCGAGAACGCAGAACAGGCGGTCAGCCCATTTTAACCCGCCGACTCGGGCGTTTCGGAAAAATCAGGCTGACCGCCTGTTCTACGTTCTCGAGCGTTTTCGGCAATTTTTTCAACTGCCTAAATTATGGTGTGAAGCGATTTGTCAATCAATTAATTGCCGGAGATTCTCGCCTTTTCCGCCTGCTCCCAGTCGCAGAGCAGTCTTTTGTCGTCGTCGGAAAGTTTGGCATCGGCGTGCATCCAGAGATATTGAAAATGCGGCATTTCACCGCCGGTAATCTGGTCGCAGATTTGATCGAGTTTTCGCGCTTTTCTTTTTACGTCGTAGGTATTCCAAATCGAAAAATTCATTTTGCGCCGTCCTTCGTCAATATGGCTGGCAAGCAGCCAATTAACCGGCGTGACATTTGAATACCAGGGATAATTCGTTTGATTCGTATGGCAATCGTTGCAGCCTCGTTTCAAAACCCGGGCGACGTTTTCAGGAACCGCCGTCGCCGCCTCCAAAGTCTCCGCCTGCACAATAGGGGCGGTCGTGCGGTCGGGACGATAAAATTGAGCGGCGATAAAAACGATTGCCAAAACGAGAACGACTGTTTTAAAAACTCTTTTCATTTAGAATCCTTACTGAAAAAACCGGGCGGATCATAGAAAGTTGCGCCGCGTTCTGCTCCGTGTTCAGAGTCCGAATTTCGGGTTGCCGCTCCGCCGCTTTTGACTCGGCGGCAATACAACCGGGCGCGTGGAATTCGAACGAAACAGCAAGCGGTCGCCGAACTTTGGCTCGCCTGTAAATTTTTCACCGTTTGAATTGCCGGAAATCAATCGCCCGAACTTCATTTCTTCAATCGGCTGACGTATTTCTGTCTGAATTTCGCCACTTTCGGCGCGACGACCGCCGCGCAATACGGCTGATTCGGATTGTTGGCGAAGTATTCCTGATGATAATTTTCCGCGATGTAAAACTTGTCGAACGCCGTTACTTCCGTAACAATCGGTCGGTCATAAATGCCTTCCGCCGTTACTTCCCTGATCGCTTCTTCGGCGATTTGTTTTTGCGTTTCGTCGTGATAAAAAATCGCCGACCGATAAGACGAGCCGACATCGTTGCCCTGCCGATTCAGAGTCGTCGGATCGTGAACCGTGAAAAAAACCTGCAAAACTTCTTTGAATGAAATTTCGTCAGGATTGAAATTGACGTTCACCACTTCGGCGTGTCCGGTGGTTTCCGAACAAACCTGCTGGTAAGTCGGATTTTCCGTTCGCCCGCCCGAATAACCCGATTCGACCGATGCGACACCTTTCAAATCGTCGAAAATCGCTTCGACGCACCAGAAGCAGCCCGCTCCCAAAGTCGCCGTTTCCATATTTGCCATCGTCATAATTTATGTTTTCCCCTTATTCAAACTTTACTTTGATTCGTCAAAATCTTTGATGGTTTGATGCTTATTTTAACTTTCGAGTGGCGCGGGATGATTTTTGATTCGATCCGCGTCGGCTGAAGTTTTGTCGGTGATACCGGGGCTTTGTAATTTAGGTTTTCGACGATCAAATTTTCGCTCTTCGTTCAGAATCCAAACGCGGAACGCTCTTTGCTCCACAGAGCGAAGCGCGGCGGAAGAACACGCCGAGAGCGTGGACTCTGAACGAAGACGCGAACTTTCACCGACTGAGCGTTAAAAAGCATCGGCAATAAAAATCGGCAGTTGAAAACCCTGCTAAAAGCTCGAAATCTTTATTTTTAATCCGCTCGTCTCCGCACAACGGCGGCAATTGTTACGACCTGCCCGACGTGCCGCGCCGTATGTTCAGCGATGTGAAACAGCAGCCCGAAAACATTAGTCGGCAGTTTGCGCCGTCCGACCGCACGCTCGGCAAACAAATCATTCGTGTCGGTTTTTCTCAATGATTCGAGCGCGTTATTTATTTCGGCAACGGCGCGATTCGTCAATTCGGCGGCGTTCAAATCGGATTCGGCGGCAGTTTCGGATTTGAGCGCGGCAAACTGCGTTTCATTCAATTGTTCACCGCGCGAATACGTCAGCAGCCGGTCAATGCTGCCCGCGAGGTGGCGCAGATGAAAAGCGGCGGACGGCGCACCGTTCGGACGCGCCGTTAATTCTTCGACACTCAAGCCGACCGCGAATTTTTGCAAATCAAAGCTCGCCTGCACGAGCGCGTGTACGGCGGGCATCAAAACCGGCGCGTAACCTTCAAGTTTTCCGTTCAGCCAAGTCTCGCGTTCCATAAATTCGTCTCGTCGTTTATATATAACCTGAGTCTTGACTAGAAATTAAGCATAAGAAATTAGATTGGCAAAACACAATTTGTAATCTAACATCTTGAGTTTCAGCGTGTTCCACAATCCGTGCCAACTCCTTGAATA
>JAYVKL010000151.1:0-5611 GCA_043768465.1 Pyrinomonadaceae bacterium | reverse complement strand
GTATTCTTCGAGGTTTTCGCGCAAAGCAGGACGAGCGATTTTTAAGCGAGCGGGCAAATCTTCATCGTCAATCTCATTTTCAAACTCGATTTCGACTGTCATCGAATTCCAATGATGGTAATGACTGTTTTTGCCCGCAATTTCGATATAAAGTTCATCGCCAGCCGCTTCGAGCGCGGCGATCAGTCGTTTCGCTTGGCGGTCTTTTTCTTTAAGGCTTTCCGGGTGAACGCGCCCGTAAAACGCCACGCCGTCGCCTTGGCAATAACCAAGACTCCAAAATACTTCTGTTTCTTCAAAACCAAATTCTGCCAACTGCGTTTTGAAGTCTTCGGTTAAAAACTCGGCATCATCCCAATCGAAACGATCCGGGCGGTTGCGTTCTTCCGAAACGGCAAATTCCTGTGCTTCACTTTTGAGTTCTGAAAAAAAACGCAACCCTTTCGGACGCGCTTGGGTGCCTTTAAACTTTTCGCGCAAAACTGAAAATTTGATCTGGTTTTCCATTTTTTAGCGCAGATTTCATTAAGAAGATTAATTTGAAATTCGCGCCTTATCCGCCGCTTGAGTTTTGTGATTGATAACGATTGGCGCGGGCAATATGAAGTTTTGATTCGGAAATTATTTCAGCTTGATTTGCTCGCCCCAAGCGGCAGTTCCCGCCGCGCCGTGCGTCGCCCAGATGACCGGAAAGTCCGGCTCCTCCCCGGTTTCGCCGTAAAGGTCGGTCAGATAAACGAGCGCGTCCGGTTCATATTCATTCGCCGCCTGGATCAGCGGTCGAAAATCCGTTCCGCCGCCGCCCGTGTATTTGATCTGGAAAAGTTCGCGCGATACCTCCGTCCAGTCAATTTCCACGATTGTGTGAACCGCCGCATCGCCAATCAGCAAAACCAAATTTCGCTGATTGAGGGCGCACATCGCGGCGATTTCGGCTAAGAATCTGCTCAGAAGTGCTTCGTCAATCGAACCGCTTGTGTCGAGCGCGACGGCGAGCCTGGTTCCGCGTTTTTTGATCGTGTCCGGCGTGAAAGGCAGATTGACCCCGGCTTGAACAAAGTAATCTCTTTCGAGCGCAAGCCATCGCCGGTTGGGGCGCGAGTGATTTTTATGCGTCGCTTCCTGAAAAGCCGTTTGAACAATCGAACGAAAAATCTGCTCCCAGGGCGTTTCCACGCGAGGCAATTCTCTGGCGAGCCTTTCAAAAAGTTCCGGAAGGCTTCCGCGCAGAAGGCTGAGGCGTTGCTGCCAGTTTCGTTTTTCATCGTTCGTATCAGGTTCTTTTACCTGAATATTTCTCGACTTGCATGTTTCCGGGCGCAAATCTCCTGAGAGAGCATCGCGCTCGTTGAAGTCCGCCAGAAGCGCGTAAAACTGCATTTGAGTTTGGCAGTTGGACTTCAGAAAATAATAAAGCTCCTCACACGACCAGCGATTCACTAAAACGAATTCAGCGCGAGTTAAATTGGCTATTTTTCTGGCTTGAGCCGCCGCAGAGAACGAGTAATGCGACGAGCGATTCTTTACCGCTGCCGGATCAGCCTCGTCTTCCGCTTTTTCGAGGCACTGCCAAACTCTCGAAAGCGTCCAGGCATCGGTCGGCGTTTTCAGACCCGTCAGATTTTCGAGCGATTCGTTGATGATGGCATCGGCGGCGATGTTCAAAAGTTTCGGATTGAATGAAGCGGCATCGCGTTTTTCAAGTTCCGCAAATCGCTGCGGATGACAGAGCGCGACGTGCAGAATCTCGTGCAGGCAGATGAATCTACGCTCTTTTTCATCGAATTTTTCGTAACCCGCGCCGGCGTAAATCGTGCTGCCGTCGGTGAAAGCGATTGCATCCTCGTCGGTGTCGGCAAAGCGACACCACAGCGCGAGACCGGCTAGACCGGGCAGGTATTCAATCGCCGATTCCAAATCCGGGCGCATCCGGCTGGAATCGCTGCGGTTTAATCTTTCGAGCATAATCGTTGAATTTCGGAATTTGAAATAAAATGAGGACGAAATGATTAAGCGACGGCAACGGCGGCAGTGGCAGCGGTTGAAGCGATGCTCGCCGCTCCATTCGTCTCAACGATTTTTTGGTTTGCACCGCTCGCCGCTTCGCGCTTGTCGTTATATCGCCAGAAGGCTTTCGATTGCTCCACTTTCCAACCGGCTTTCCAGATTTTTTCGAGCAAAAGGCTGCCCGCCATCGTTTGCAGATCGCGCATCGGCAAGGCTGCAAATCGCTCGTCCCGTTGTTCGTCGAGCCGGTTGACGAGTTCCAATAACTCGATTGCCGTATCGGAACTCGCACGCGAAGCGACGGCAAACGAGAGTGCATATAAACCGTTAATGGAGTCGGGCAAATACCTCCCGATTTTCGACGGCGTTTTGCGCTGAATTTCCAGCAACTCATCCACCGATTTCATATTTTTGACTTCTTCGGCGAGCAGCATAAATTCCGCCGCGACCGAATCGCCGATGATGCCGGCGACGGCGAGATGCTTCGTCCGCTTGTCGGCTTTTCGCAGCTCTTCTAAAATGTTCGACACCTTTTCCCATGACGCGGGGCGCGGGTAAAGTTCGTGTTTCTGTGTCCGCGCCGCTTCTTCGCCCGACAGATGTTGCGGAAAAACTTTTAGAAAAGCGAGGACTTCCGGCGCGACTTTGATTTTGATGAAATGCTCTAAGGTAGCCTCAAGCTGCGGCTCGATGACGATGTGCAGCAGACGGCGATTCGCCGCCGCGCCAAGCCCGCGAGCATTCGCCAAATCTTCCGGTCGGTTGCCCGCCGCGACGATAATCCAGTTGTCGGGGATCTCTTGGTTGCCTTGACGACGTTCTTCTAAAATTCCCAAGACTGCGCCTTTCGTGTCGTCGGGCGCGAGCGAGATTTCGTCGAAAAACAAAACGACAGGTTTTCCATCCGTGCGCGGCGCGAGAAACGCGGGCGGATAAAAAACGGTTTGCCGGGTTTCGTGATCAAGCGCGGGCAAGCCGCCGATGTCGGTCGGCTGTTTCTGGCACAGCCGGATGTCGCGCAGTTCGGCATCAATCTCGGCGGCGAGCTGGCGCACTGTTTCGGATTTGCCGACTCCGGTCGCGCCCCAAAGCATAAAACTGATTTTAAGGTTACTTAATTTTTTGACGAGTGCTTTGGCTTCTTCGGGAGTGCAAGATACAGTATTTATCATAGATTTTGAAATTTGTTGAATTCGGATTTTCAGTTTGATTTTCGAGCGCGAAAGCAAGTTTTGAAATGTTTGAAACGATTATTCGCGCATTTTTCAAAGGACTGCCGACCGCTTTTTTTCTTTCAAGTTCTGCGCCGTTCGGTCGCCGCGCATCCATTTTTCGGTTGCGGTGCGAGCGAGAATCTCGGCTGGCGACGGGATGGATTTCATTCGCAAAAATATGAGCCGCTCGAACACTTCGCGCACGGCGACGAGTTGCTGTTTGGAACCGTCGTCGGCAGCTTTTCCGCAATCTTTGACGAAGGCGCAACCGAAAATTTTTTCGGCTAAGAATACGCCGAACGAATTGTGCGTGACGAGCAGCGCCGCCGGATGCGACGAGCTTTCGAGCGCGCAGTTGATAAATGATTTGACGGATGTGATGTCTTCCTGTTTGAGATTAAAGGCGCGAAGCAATTCGTCCTCGCCCTGAATTTTGTTGCTCTCAACGAGGTCGCGCCGACGCGCTAAGAATTTATAAAACGATTCGGTTTTTGAAGGAAAAAGCGCGCTTGCCCAATCGTCAGCCGAAACAACGCTTCCCAAATCTTCAATCAAATGGTCGGTCAGAGGTCGCCGCGTTTGAATCTTTCGGTCGTCGCTATTGACTATTTCCGCGCCGAAAATCTTCGCGCCCAATTCAATTCCTTCTTTGTGGTGAAGAAAAAAACGATGTTTGAAATGAGCGCAAGCGGCTTTGCTCGAATCTAAAAAGCTGTGAATTTCGATATAATCCTGCCACTTGCCGCCGTGAGTCTTCTGACTGATTTGTGCGTGTTGTAAAGGTTTCATAACTTCCGCTTGTCTGCTCGCCGCTTTGTTTTAAATCTTTAAAGAAATATTGTTTTGGTGTAATAATTCAGGCGAATCGGCTTAAAATCGTAGCTGGCATTTATTTAATACAAATACGTCCGCCCGCTTTTAATCGTCGCCCGTAAATCTATGACACGCTGGTTTCCGCTGCCCGTCCACAGCCCAGCGCCCGATGAGAGCGATTCAACATAAGCTCCGTCAATCAAAACGTCTATTTCGTTTAGCACCTCGCCGATTGCCGGCAATCTAACGGCTTTTTCCCGTAAAACTTCGAGCGTGTAGCCGCTGTAGCAAACGATGTGCGGGCAATTTTTCGAGCGTAATTCTCGGACGAGAGCGAGCAATCCATTGGGCTGCGCGAACGGCTCGCCGCCCAAAATCGTTACGCCGTCGCGCTCGTGCATTTCGTCGAGCAACAAATCAGCTAATCTGTGGGCGGAAATCAAAACGCCGCCCGCCGCGTCGTGCAGGTGCGGAACGTAACAGCCTTTGCATTTGAGCGGGCAAAACTGAAACAGAACCGAACTGCGCCTGCCCGGTCCTTCAGTCAGAGAGTTATGATAAAAACCATTGACGCGAACACAAACGTCCGTCGCTCGTTCTTCGTCGGATGCGGCGGGCGGCGTGATAATTTCGAGCGGTCGAGCGCACGCAATCGGCTGCGCCGCGCCGAACTGCTCTATTAATCCGGCGAGTGCGTCTGTCTTCAAATGCGGATCGTCTTCGACTGCCACCGCGCCTTGCGATACGTCAACAATTATCGTCATTTCGGGCATCTTCAATTTCTCCTACTCGCCGCCTTTGGTTTTGACGACGGCACGGCTGGCGAGCGCGGCGGGAGTTTGATTTTTATAAATCGCCAAACTGCGGGCGATAAACTCGGCACGGGATAATTCCGCGCCCGTCGCCTGCTGCCGAATCGCTTCGTGCAGTTTTTCGGTAAATTCGGGCGAAAAAGTCGTTACTCTAATCGCCTTGACAATGCCGGTCACGGCTTCGGCGAGAATGATTTTGAGCAGAATGCGCTCCGCCGGATTCGCCTGCGGCGCAGGAACTCGCCGATCTTCTTCCGCGACGTTCCACCACGAAAAGGCGGAATCAGACCACGGCAAGATTTCGCCGAAACGATAGAGTAAAAAAACAATTTCATTTTCGCAGTGAAGCCCAAATTCGACTGTTTCACAACGCACAGCTTTGATTTCTTTCGGATGCAGATTTTTCATCGAAAGCAGCAGCGTGTGGTCGCCCGACTGATAGTTGTATTCGATGGCTTCGGGCAATTCGGTTCTTTTTTCAAAAAGCGGTTTTCCAATAGCGACGATTTGCATAATTTTTTAAGTTCAAAAGAAAAAGAGTCGCCCGCGCGGGCGCACAAGCGACTCTTCAGGATTTTTGTTTTGTTCGGAAACTACTATTTTCCTCTGATTTGCCGCTTGACCTGCGGCTGGATGTGGTACTCGCGGGTTTTCTCGTCGCGCACAGGCTTGCCGAAGACTTGTTTGATGGCTTCGGCGGTTTTCTCGCAGAGAGGTCCGGCGATGCCGCCGATGGTCGTGTCCATCTCGCCCGTTTCCGCGTTT
>JAYVKL010000150.1:0-38471 GCA_043768465.1 Pyrinomonadaceae bacterium | reverse complement strand
GTCGTCGGATAGCAAACCTGTAAATTATTTTCCGCGCAAAGCTGCAAATATCGCTCCAGTCTCGCGCTTGAATGCTCGGGACCTTGCCCTTCGTAACCGTGCGGAAGCAGCAAGACGAGCCGGCATTTCTGCTGCCATTTGTCTTCGGAAGCGGCGATATATTGGTCAATAATCACCTGCGCCCCGTTGGAAAAATCGCCGAACTGCGCTTCCCACATCACCAGATCGTTTTGCGAAATCACCGAATAACCGTATTCAAAACCCAAAACGCCCTGTTCGGAAAGCGAACTGTCGAAAACATAAAACCGCGCCGCCGGATTGTCCGCGCTGCGGAGTTCGGTCAAAGGCGACCAGCGATTGCCGGTCAGAGTGTCATACATCGAAGCGTGGCGGTGCGAAAACGTCCCGCGCCCCGAATCCTGTCCGCTCAAACGAACCGGAAAACCGTCCAAAACCAAGGAGCCGAAAGCAATCGCTTCGGCGTAGCCCCAATCCATCGGTGCCTCGCCCGTTCCCATTTTGGCGCGTTTCGCCAGTTGCCCGACCATTTTCGGGTTGACGTGAAAATTTTCCGGGACGAGCGAGATTTTCTCCGAAACGACTTTTAAGGTTTCGCTCGAAATCGGCGTTTCCAGAACTTTCGAGCCGTCTTCTTCGACAATCGAGGCGGGCAGTTTGGCACGTTTCGGTTTTTCGACGGCGATCCGTTTCGCCCGCGCCAGAAACTCTTCGTATTTGGCGACGACCGCTTCGGTCATCCGATTCAAATCCGCGTCCGAAATGACGTTTTCACGAATCAATTGCTGCGCGTAAAGATGCCGCACGCCCGGATGCGCCTTGACTTTGGCATACATCAAAGGCTGCGTGTAGCTCGGCTCGTCGCCTTCGTTGTGTCCCAAACGGCGGAAACCAACCAAATCCAGCACGACATCTTTATTGAATTCCTGACGATAATCAAGGGCGATTTTAACGACGCGATACGCCGCTTCCGGGTCGTCGCCGTTGATATGGAAAATCGGCGTTTGCGTGATTTGCGCCGCGTCCGTCGAGTAAATTGACGAGCGGCTCATCTCCGGCGAAGTCGTGAAACCGATTTGATTATTAACGACCAGATGAATCGTGCCGCCCGTTCGATAGCCGGTCAAATTCGCCAACTGCAAGGTTTCCATCACCGTTCCCTGTCCGGCAAAAGCCGCGTCGCCGTGCAAAAGGACGGGCAAAACCTGGTCAATTACCTCCTCCCGCGTTTTCTGCCGCCCGTTTCTAAGTTCGTCCTGACGCGCCCGCGCCATTCCTTCGACCACCGGATTGACGAATTCGAGATGCGACGGATTGCACGAAAGCTGAATGCGAATGTCTTTTCCGGCTTTCGTCTGCCGGGTTCCGATTGCGCCCTGATGATATTTGACATCGCCTTCGTCCGCCGGAAACGACGGGTGCGAAGTTCCCTCAAAAATCGTGAAAATGCGCTCCGCCATCGAATAATCAACGATATTTGAAAGCACGTTGAGCCGCCCGCGATGCGCCATTCCGAGATAGATTTCGTCAACGCCCTGAAGCGATGCGTTTTCGACCAATTGATCGAGCATCGGAATCATCGTTTCGGTGCCTTCGAGCGAAAAGCGTTTTTGCCCCAAGTATTTTTTCTGTAAAAACTGCTCGAACTGTTCGGCTTCGATGAGCTTTTGCAGCAACTCCTTTTTCGTCGTAACCGGCAGCGGTGTCACGTCAACGAACTGTTCGCGGACTTGATTGCGAATCCAGTCTTTTTCCTGTTTGCTCTGAATATGCCGGTATTCGATGCCGACTTTGCCCGCGTAAGCCTTTCGCAAAATCTCCAGAATCCGGCGCAGCGTCGCCATCTTTTCGCCGTGCAACCCGCCCGTGATAAATTCGCGGTCTAAATCCCAAATCGTCAAACCGAAGTTTTCCAAATCCAATTCCGCCGCGTGGTGCGAAGTCATATTGAGCGGATCAATGTCGGCGAGCAAATGTCCGCGAATCCGGTAGGCATTGATTAACTGTAAAACATTCGCCTGTTTTTCGGCGAGTTCGTTCGTTTGATTGCCGCCGAACAGAGACGGATTAAAATCCAGCGCCCAGCGCAAGGGCGGATAATTGATTTCCAAATCGGCAAAAATTTCAGTGTAAAAACCGTGCTGTCCGAGAATGAATTCGTTAATTTTCGCTAGAAACAAACCCGATTCCGCGCCCTGAATCACGCGGTGATCGTAAGTCGAAGTCAAAGTTATCACGCGGCTAATGCCGATTTGCGACAACGCCGCCGGAGTCATCGCCTGATATTCCGCCGGATAATCAATCGCGCCGGTGGCGATAATCGCGCTCTGCCCGGACATCAGGCGCGGATTCGACGAAATCGTGCCGAGCGTTCCCGGATTGGTCAACGAAATCGTCGTGCCTTGAAAATCTTCAATCGTCAATTTGCCGTCGCGCGATTTTTTAACCGTTTCGTTATAGGAAGCGAAGAATTCGGCGAAATTCAGCTTGTCCGCGCCCTTGATATTCGGAACCAAAAGATTCCGCGAGCCGTCCTTTTTCTCGATGTCAATGGCGATGCCGAGATTCGTATGCTCGTGTTCGAGCCGTGAAGGTTTGCCGTCAACCAAGCCGTAACCGACGTTTAACTGCGGGTAAGTTTTTATCGCTTTGACAATCGCCCACGCGATCAGATGCGTGAACGAAACTTTGCCGCGCCCGGCAGCCTGCAAATTTTCGTTGATAATCGTGCGGTTTTCAATCAGAACTTTGACCGGCATACTGCGAACGCTCGTCGCCGTCGGCACGGTCAAACTCGTCTCCATATTCTCGACGATTTTTTTCGACGCGCCGGTAATGGTTTTGACTTCCGTATCTTTGCCGATGACGGCATTCGGCTGGGCTTTGATTGTCTCGACTGCCGCAATTTCCGTTTTCGCGGCTTGTGTCGTCGCCGCGCCGTTTGATTTCGGCTGATTATCAAAAACCGTTTGCGCCGTCGCCGCGCCGCCGTCTTCGTTCGGCGCATCACCGTTCAGCAAGTCGCCGAAAAACGTCCGCCACGATTCGTCAACCAGATTTGGATCAGACTGAAAACGGTTTAATAAACCTTCGACGTAACTGGCGTTTGCGCCGAAGTTTTCTGAAATATATGCGGTTAAATTTGCCTGGGTTTTGCTCACTTTGTTTTCTACCTCTTTCTCGAACATTCGCGGAAATTAAAAGATAATTTTAACGCAAAAGCTGACGAAACATAAACGGCTTCGCGGAATCGGCGGAAAATACGGCAATAAAATGGGTCAAACCGAAGACTTGACCGCTCATAAAGTTCTTTATTGGCGAATATTCGCCGCTTGCTTTTCCGCTTATTTCATTTCGGCGAGTTTGCGCCCCATTTCCGCGCCGAGCATTTGCAGAGCGTTGGCGGGACGAATCATCACTTCAAAATCAATGATTTTCCCGTCGGAATTTAACTCGATTAAATCAACGCCGCGCAGGGAAAATTCGCCGATCTGCGCTTGAAATTCCAACGCCCATTGAAAATCATTGGTGATCTCGCGGACGTATCGAAAATCGTGAAAAACCTGCGTTACCGCCAGCAAAATCGCCGTCGCCATCGGTTTCCCTTCTTTCTGTTTCCAGACGAACGGCGAGTGAAATTTCACATCGTCGGCGAGCAGTTCGTCTAAAATAGCCGCGTTCGATGTTTTAATAAATTCGTGCCAGAGAGCCAGTTGAGCGGCGTGCTTTTCAGTCATAATTTTCACCCTGAGTAATCGAAGAATTTTTTAACCGCGAAAAACACGAAAAGGGCGAAAAAGACAAAATATATTTACTTTTCTTTTTTTGTGCCTTTCGTGTCTTTCGCGGTTGAAATTCTTCAGTTCTATTTCTTCGCCGGACGCAGCGATTCAAACATCTGCATCACTTTTTCACGCGGCAGTTCGGTGAATAAATTAAACTGTCCGGCACTGGTCAAACTCGCGCCGCCGTCCAAGTAAATCACTTCGCCGGTCAGATAAGAACTCAAATCCGACAGCAGAAAAACCGCCATATCGGTCAATTCATCGTGTTCGCCGACGCGCTGAAGCGGAATCAGGCGATACATTTTCTCGGCTAATCGCTCGTCCGGCATCAAGCGCGAATTCGCGCCTTCGGTTGGGAACGGTCCGGGTGCAATCGCGTTCAAACGAATTCCGTAAACGCCCCATTCCGCCGCCAGGGACTTCATCAGAGCGACGACTCCGGCTTTGGAAACCGCCGACGGGACGAGAAACGCGCTGCCGTGTTCGGCGTAAGTTGTGACGATTGACATCACACTTCCGGCGTGTTTGCGTTCGATCCAACGCCGCCCGCAAGCCTGCGTTGCGTAGAACGAGCCGTAAAGATTCGTTTTGACAATCGCGTCAAAACCGTTCGGCGTTAATTGTTCAGTCGGCGCGAGAAAATTTCCCGCCGCGTTGTTCACCAATTTTGTAACACCGCCCTGCCGCGTTTCGGCTTCGACGATCATCGCTTCGACCGCTTCGGCTTCTTTGATATTGCAGCAAATTCCTTCGGCTTTGCCGCCCGCCTCTTTAATTTCCTTTGCCGTTTCCAAAAGCGGTTCTTCGCGTCTGCCGCAAATCGTCACCTTTGCGCCGAGCGTCGCAAAACGCATCGCCATCGCTCTGCCCAAACCGGTTCCGCCGCCGGTCACGACGATGTGTTCGTCCTTGAAAATTTCCTGATTATAAAGTTCCGCCATTATGTTTTTCCTTTTTGTTTCGGTTGATTAGGTCGTGTAGAAAATAGTAAATCAGCGGCATTTAAGTTACAACTCGCACGCCCGAAAATTTATCTAAATGTAACTAACAAATATAATTTATGCGATTTAATTTTAAGAAGATTTTCGTTCAGCGCGTCATCAACGAGGATTTTATCTGGCGGCTGAACGCCGAAAATATCATCAGCCGTTTTCCCGATGCCGAAGTCTCGGAAGTCGAATCGCACTGGCAAATTCCCGAACTTTTCGCGGCGGACGCGAGCGATTGGATGCAAAGCAAACGCGAAAATCTGGTTTTGGGAATCAAGTCGGGTTTGACGCACACCAAAAACGGACGCTCCGCCGATTTCATCGCCGCGTCGAACTCGAACGGCTGTTTGAGTTCGTGCCAGTATTGCTACGTCGCCCGGCGCAAAGGCGGCTCGAATCCGCTGACGATTTTCGTCAACATCGAAGAAATCGCCGCGTCCATTCGCAAACATCAGAAGAAATTGGGCGCGAAATTACAGCCGAATCAATGCGACAAACAGTTTTGGACTTACGACATCGGCTGCAACGCCGACTTATCCGCCGATTCGTTTATCTGCGACAATCCGGCGTTTTTGATCAAAGAATTTGCGACGATGGAAAATGCCAAAGCGACGTTTGCGACGAAAACCGTGCGCGACGATTACTGGCTGAAAATTGACCCGAAAGGCAGAACGCGGATTCGATATTCGTTGATGCCGCAGTCCATCGCCCGATACGTTGACATCGGCACGAGTCCGATTTCCGACCGCATCAAATCGGTGAACACTTTAGTTGATGCCGGTTACGAAGTCCATTTTTCGTTCGCCCCGATTATCGTTTACGACGGCGAAACCTGGAAAAACGATTGGCGCGAGATGTGGCACGAAATTGACGATACATTAACCGACAAAGCCAAAGCGCAATTGCAGTGCGAAGCATTTTTTCTGACGCATTCCAAAGATTTGCACGAGACGAATATGCAGTGGAACGCCAAAGGCGAAGAGTTTTTATGGAATCCCGAACTTCAAGTTCCAAAGAAAACCGCGCCCGACACGCTCGTTTATGATTACGATTTCCGTCGCCGCGAACTCGCCGATTTCCTGCAAATGCTCGACAAAAATCTGCCGTATTGTCCGGTGCGCTATTCGTTTTGATTTGCGGTCAAATTGTGGAACACTCATAATGTTCGTCGGGGCGACGACGGATCATCGCTGATTAGTTTGCAGGGGCGACGGCTTGTCCTCGCCCGCCTGCGCCAAGAATATCGCATCAAACTAACGAACAAACGCGGCGATAAAGACGCAAGCGAGAATAAGCAAAGACGGGCGAGGACAAGCCGTCGCCCCTACAATTAAATGAGATTCAAACTTCCCGAAATTCCGCCGCCGAAACTAATCGCAACTTTGCGTTCTTATAATCTGCTGCCCGCGATTGTCTTTATGCCGACGCGCCGCCGCTGCGATGAAGCCGCCACCGAAGTCGCGCTCGATCAATCGCAGAGAATTGATGTTGAAAAACAGCAGCAGCGCAACGAAATTTATCAGGAATTCTTACAGGATTTTCCCGAAATCAGAACGCACAAACACCGCAAGATTATGCTAAACGGCGGAATTGCGGCGCATCACGCCGGACACATTCCGGCGTGGAAACTGCTGGTGGAAAAAATGATGTCGAAAGGACTGCTGAACGCGATTTTTGCAACTTCGACCGTTGCCGCCGGCGTTGATTTTCCGGCGCGAACCGTTGTTATTTCCAACGCCGACACGCGCGGCAACGACGGCTGGCGTTCGCTTCAAGCATCGGAATTACAGCAGATGACCGGACGCGCCGGGCGGCGCGGCAAAGATAATGTCGGTTTCGTAATTCTCGCGCCGTCGAATTTTCAGAATCCGCCGAAGATCGCCGAGCTTCTGAAATCGCCGCCGAATCCTTTGGAAAGTAAGTTTCGGGCGACTTATACGAGCCTCTTGAATCTCCTCGATGCCTTCGGAAATTTTCAAAACGTGCGCGACATCGCCGAAAAAAGTTTCGCGTTTCGGGAGACTGTGCGAACCGTTTCGAGACTCGAATCAAACATCAAACAGCGGCGGCAAAGTCTGCAAGAGAAACTCAAAGCGAGCGAATTCGATTATACGATCAACGACGTGCGCGGCTTTGAAAGACTGACGAACGCGCGTTTGCGCTTTGAAGAAAACCAGCCGAACACGCGCGGCGACGTGCGGCGCAAATGGCTCGAAGAAACCGTCGAAGCGGGCAGAGTCGTCACCAAAAGCCGCAACAGCAAACGTATTTTTCTTGTCTTGAGCGTGTTCGGCGAAAAAGTGGCGACGATGCGCGAAGACGGACAGGGCGTAACGCTCGCGCTCTCGCACATCGGGCGCGTTTATGAAAATAAATATCCGATTAAGGAAGCGTCGCTCGACAAGGCGTTCGACGAGATTGTCGAAGGCGCAAATAAACCGTTGATTGAGCCGAAAGCCGTTCCGATTAAAACCGAACGCGACGAAACGATTGAATTTATCAACGATTTAATCGCCGAGTTTACGCCCGCCGACGAAGGCGAAAATGTCAAAAAAAGCGCGACCGGATTTCTCTGGGAATGTTGGGACGATGCCGAATTTCTCGAAAAAACGCGGCGTGACATTGATTATTTGAAAGGCGAAATCTGGCTGCCGTTCGAGCATCGCGCCAAAGTTCTCGATCATTTCGGCTACCTCGATTTCGGAGCGCAGAAAGTGACGGAGCGCGGCAAATGGCTTGCCGATTTGCGCGTTGACCGACCGCTGATCGTCGGCGAAGTTTTGCAGAACGGCGTTTTTGAAAATCTGCCGACCAAACAAGTCGCCGGTTTGATGGCGGCTCTGGCAGCGGATGCCGATAGAAATTACGGCGAGCTTTATTTGTCCGACGAACTGCTCGAAACTTTAACGAAAGTCGAAGACATCATTTTCAAAGTCTCCGATGTCGAATGGAAAAACGGCATCGAACCCGCGCCGGAGATGAACTTTTCCGCCGCCGCCGCCGCCGAAAATTGGGTGAATGGCGTGAGTTGGAGTGACCTGGTTTTCAGCACGAAAGCCGAAGAAGGCGATTTGGTTCGATTATTATCGCGCACCGGCGAAGCCTTGATGCAGATCGCGCATCAGAGAGACGCAAATCCAAACGCCGCCGCAATTGCGCGTCAGACGGCGGAGATTATTTTGCGCGAACCGATTCGCTGACTACTCGACGGCTTCGATTCGGTCAATAAAAACGTTAACCAATTTGTGCGTTTTCGAAATTTTTTCCGCTTTCGCCCAAAGTTTTTCAATCGCCGAGTTGAAATCTCTCAATTTTATATTGCCGATTTTGATGTGGATAATTTTTGGCGGTGGAACGCTAACGATTATTCGATGTGAAAAATCGGAGTCTTTGGAAATAATCGTCAGATTGTTTTGTTTGGCGTAATCCCAAATTTCGCCGTCCGTCCATTCGTCATTGAGACGATTGACGGACTCGAATTCATCCGTCCGCCAAATTTTTATTTTTGAAGGCAGGTTTGCGTCAACGAGATATTTTTTCATACGCCGACCGGCTCGATAATGTATTTATGCGCCATCAAATTCGTCGCAAATCGCAGACAGGCGTAAATATCTTCTCTCTCCAGCGTCGGATAATTCTCTAATATCTCTTCAATCGAATCGCCGACGCTCAGAAATTCGAGAATCGTCTGCACGGCGATTCTTTTACGGCGAATCGTCGGTTTGCCGCCGCAAACATTCGGGTCAATCGTGATTCTGTTTTCGAGTGCCTTCATAAAAAGCATTTTACACGACAAATCATCAAAAGAAATAATTATCCCGTGCGAACTGTTTCGCCGCTTTCTATTTTTCTCTAATCGGCGACTGTTGTATGATGACTCTGACTTTATGACGACGACCGACCGGCAAACTGCCGACTCCATTTTCTGCACGAAATGCGGCGCGAAGAATTCGCTCGAAGCGAACTTCTGTCTGAAATGCGGAACTTTGCTCGAAGCCGAAGAGGAAACGCGCATCGTTCGTGCGTCGAAGTTTGCGGCGCACGAATCGGAAGCCCTGGAAAGGGAAATATTTTCGATTAGTCCGACGCTGCTTTTCGTGAAAATCGGTTACGGTTCGGCGATTTTGGGTGCGCTTCTATTGGTTGCCGTTTTCAGTTTTTTGAGTCAGTTGACGGGTTTTAACATTCCGGCGTGGTTTTCAGTAATCGTCGGGCTTTCGCTGCTGTTGATTCCGGCGTTTTATCATTTGAAGCAGAAATTGATGCGCTTTACGCTGACCGATGCGAAGATCGAGATTGACAGCGGACTGATTTCCAGGACGACGCGCAACGTGCCGCTGCGGACGATTCAGGACGTTACCGTGTCGGCGACCGTGCCGCAGAGACTTTTGGGCTTCGGCAATCTGATAATCGAAAACGCGGGCGAAACCAACGGGAAAATCGTTCTGAAAAACATCAATTCGCCGAGAAAATACGCGGACGTTCTGCTCAAACAAATGCGGCAACTTAACAAATAATTACGAATTTCAAATTACAAATGCTGGAATCTTTTCTTCGATTCCAGCATTTGTAATTTGAAATTCGTAATTGAAAAATCTTATGAAAAAAATTTTTGTCACCGGCGGCGCGGGTTTTATCGGCTCGGCTTTCGTTCGGCAGGTTTTGGGTGAAACTTCCGACATCAACATTATCAATTTCGACGCGCTGACTTACGCGGGAAATTTAGAGAACCTGCACGATTTGGACGCGGCGCGGCACCAATTCGTTAAGGGCGACATTTGCGATAAAACGGCGGTTTTGGACGCTTTGCCGGATGACGCAGAGGCGATATTTAACTTTGCCGCCGAATCGCACGTTGACCGCTCAATCGCTTCGGCGAGCGAGTTTGTCACGACGAATGTTCTCGGAACGCAGATTTTGATTGACGCGGCGCGGGCGAAAAACGTGCGAAGATTCGTGCAGATTTCGACCGACGAAGTGATGGGAACTTTGCCCGAAGACGACGCGGCATTTTTCACCGAATCGTCGCCGATTGCGCCGAATTCGCCGTATGCGGCATCGAAAGCGGCGGCGGAACATTTCGTGCGGGCGGCGCGGGAAACCTTCGGACTCGACACGATTGTGACGCGCTGCGGCAACAATTACGGGCAGAGGCAGTTTCCCGAAAAGCTGATTCCGCTGATGATTAGCAACGCGCTGAACGACGAACCTTTGCCGGTTTACGGCGACGGCAAAAACGTCCGCGACTGGATTTTCGTCGAAGATCACGCCCGCGCGATTTGGCTGGCATATCAAAAAGGGAAGTCGGGCGAAAGCTATAATATCGGCGCGAGAAATGAGCGACAGAACCTCGAAGTGGTCGAATCAATTCTCGACGCGCTCGGCAAACCGCACAGCTTGATAAAATACGTTGACGACCGGCTCGGACACGACCGGAGATACGCGATTGACGCGGCAAAAACCGAGAGCGAATTGGGCTGGAAACCGCAGACGAATTGGGAAGACGGTTTGCAGAAAACGATTCAATGGTATCAGGATAATCAGGATTGGGTAAGGCGCATCCGCAACGGCGCGTATCGTGATTACTATAGAAAACTTTACGGAATGGAAATCGCACAGGCTCGCTAATTTTAGCCTGACTCGTCAGAGAATTCTGCCGGACGGTGCCGGTTGCGAAACTGGCGGAAAACTAAATTACACAAAAATCCGGCACCCTCCGAAAACAGAGTCGCGGTTTCGCACCGCGTTCAGGTAAATGTCAGACGCGACCTCATCGCCGAAAAAAACAGTTTGACGGTGCCACGCTCATTGCAACCTGATTCACCAAATTTTCACATCATACTCTCATTTTGCGGAGAGTTTCGGACATCAAAAAGGCGGACCGAAGTCCGCCTTGAAGTTCACTTATAAATTTAACTATCACGGTTCAGCCACGAAATTCACGTCCGTGAGGTTGTTGTTAACCTCCACCGTCCGGGAAGTAAACGTGTAGCGTTTTGAAAGAACTCTGAAAGTATAGGTTCTGCCTGCCGCGACATTATCAAAACGGTAATAACCGAACGGATTGGTCAGTGCCGTGCGTGCCGGATTACGCATCGAGTCGGTAATTGAGACCCTGGCATTAAATACTCCCTGACCTCTGGAGGTGGTTACGCGCCCCGACATTGATACAGTCGGAGACGAAGAGACACCGGGAGCCTGAACCTGAACGGTGATCGGATTGCCCGTCTTTAAAAACCCGACCGTTGCATTGGCAGTCTGCGGCGGACGATTGGAATCAAAACGGAAGTTATACAAAGTTCCCCACCGGATAGCGTTGGCATTCTGATTTTGAGCGAGGGTTTCCGAACTCCAGGTCATAGTCTCGGCGGTTTGTGTCGGAGTCCAAGACGTGGTGCTGAAACCCGTATTGCCCGCCGTTCCATCGAATGCCCAGCCGGGCTGCTGAGGCGGCGCGTGAAATTCGATGTTGCTCAACGTCACTCCCGCTCCCGTCGGGATACCGAAAGATTGAATGGCGCGATCAAGGTTCTCGTTGTAAACGGCGTATTCGTAATGCCAGACTCCGGGTGACGGATTCGTTACTTTATAGGCGACTATGCCAATGCCGTCGTTGCCGGGATCCGGCACTATATCAGCCAAGGTCGCTCCCGACCAGGCAGAGACGGCGGTCTTGGCTCTCACCGTCGAGGCAGCCGGCGAGAAACTGAACGGACTGCCGGTGCCGGAGACGGTGTATTTTCGATACGAGACGTTGTTATACATATTGCACTGTCCGGGATTCGTCTGGCACCAGACATACTCGTGCGGCGTGACATATTGCGCCTCGGCATAATAGGTCGCGCCGGGATTCAGTGTCGGGATCAGATCATTGATCTCCGTCAGAATCCGGTGCGACGGTCCGGTGTGATTATGTCCGGTGTGATTATTGGGCGACGTATTGGAATCGCCTCGCGGATAAGCACCGTTAAAGGGATTTATCCAGGCGCGCGAACCGAGATTGGGTCCGGCGTTCAGGTTGGCTGAATAAGGATCGGAACACCCGGAACCGAGCCGGGTGCCGCCGACCCCGTTACAACCGAGGTTGCAGATGTTATTGGTCAATGCCGTGAAAGCGTGCTTGACGCTGGATTGACCGATTTGTTCAAAACGCTCGTCGTTGGCAGCACCGCCGCTCATTCGATAAAGATTTTGCGGAATCACCGGATGGTCATTCGCCGGCAAAGCAAACCAGTTCAAGTCCACCGCGCCGAAATTGCAGGAGTCGGTTCCCACGGCGAGTCCGACTTGCGTTCCGCTGCTGCCGCCGAATTGCGCCAGCCCGTTCAGGTCTCCGACCACGACATCCGGTCCCGGAACAGTCCCGGTTTCGGGATTATTGAGTGCCGGCAGAACATCCGATTTGACTTCGCCGTCAACATACCGGGTGATTTCAATCGGGCGCAGAGTAGCGGTCAGAGAGATATTTCCGACGACCGACCCGGCTTCGGACGGATGTCCGAGTTCGGCGGCAAACTCTTTTGACATCAGCAGTCGTCCCATCCGAACGCTGAGTAGATGTTCGTTGGATTGGTAGTCGAATTGCTGTCCTTCAATGTTGAAGAAGACGAATCCCGTTTTCCCGTCGCGGACGACGAGATCAAAGGCTTCGCCCCACGCCGTATTCTCGATGACGAGATTTTGATGCGAGGCATTCAGTTTCGCCGGAAGAGGCACCGAATTTTGGGGGACGAGTCCCATTGAGCCGGGCAGAGGACCGCGCAGCTCATCATTAAAAACAAGGAATGTAAGAAAAGAATCGCGCTCCACGTCAAAACGCAATTCAACCGGTTTCGGCTCTTTTGTGCCGAAGCCGATGCCGTTGAAATCCATTGCGACGCTGCCGCTCGCCACGATCATTTTTTCAAGCGTTCCGGTATTGCCTGCCGGTCGGTTCGGGTTAAGCACGGTTAAAAATTGACTTGAACCGCCGCTAAAGAGCATATTCAAGGAAAGCAAAGCGATAAGAATCGGTTTTAACATAATTTTGGTTTTCAGCCGTCGGGCTGTTAAAATCGGTCAACTCTAAATTGGTATTGATTACGAAGATTTTCACCTTCCTTATACACTCTTTTGAGTGCTTTAATCAAGTCGGGTATAATATGTCCTTCCCGCCGATCTCTCCGGGGCGGAATAAAATCAATTTATGAAAGATGGTTGTGCCAGCCGAAAAGTGAAGAAACAACGGTCAATTCCGCTTCCTGTTCTAAAAAATCCCGCGCCCCGAAAAAGCGATATTCGCAGTTCGGGAACGAGCCGCTGGCGGGCGGCGGCTCTCGTTACTCTGACCTTTCTGATGATCGCGCACTTCATTCAGTGGCGTTTTGCAGGTCAGACGATTTCACCAATCGAGCCTTCGGAGGCGATGCAGACGCTCGAACGCGGCGCGATCAACGCGGGATTCGTCTTTTTTACGCTGGCGATTTTAGCGACGCTCGTTTTCGGGCGTTTCGTCTGCGGCTGGGGTTGTCATATTCTCGCCCTTCAGGATTTCTGCGCCTGGCTGCTAAAAAAATGGGGTCTCACGCCGAAGCCGTTTCGCTCGCGGCTGCTGGTCTTCGTGCCGCTCATCGTCGCCCTGTATATGTTCGTTTATCCGACCGCCTATCGCTTTTTCGCCGCGCCGCCGAACGAGCCGCTGATTCCTCAATTTACCAATCATCTGATAACGAGCAATTTCTGGGAAACCTTTCCGCCCGTCGCGGTCGCCGTTCCTTTTCTCTTCATCTGCGGATTTATGACCGTCTATTTTCTGGGGCAGAAGGGTTTTTGCACTTACGCCTGTCCTTACGGCGGCTTTTTCAGTCTCGCCGATAAGTTCGCGCCCGGCAAAATTCGCGTCACCGATGCCTGCAATCAATGCGGGCATTGCACAGCCGTTTGCACCTCGAACGTGCTGGTTCACGCCGAAGTCAAACAATACGGGATGGTTGTTGATCAGGGATGTATGAAATGTCTGGATTGCGTCAGCGTCTGCCCGAACGATGCCCTGTATTTCGGTTTCGGGAAACCGGCGATTGCCGTTCCGAAACCGACGGTGAAAAATTACTCGCTGACCTGGACTGAGGAAGTCGCGGGAGCGTTCGTGTTTCCGGCGAGCTTTTTAGCCGTCTGGGATGTCTATCAACTCGTTCCGATGTTGATGGCACTCGGAATTGCCGTGATCACGACGTTTCTCGTTTTAAGAGCGTGGCGATTTCTCCGAGCCGCAGATTTGTCCTTCCATCGTTTTAATTTGAAGTCATCCGGCGAAGTCCGAAGAGCGGGCTGGCTATTTTTGAGTTTCGCGCTGTTATGGAGCGGTTTGAATGTCCACAGCGGCTGGGTGCGCTACCACGAAGCGGCGGGCGGGCGCGCATTTCAAAACATCAGGATTCCCGACGAACTCGCGCTGGCGCGAACCGACACCGCTCAATGGCTCAGTCCGAGCGACCGCGAAAACATCGGCGAAGCGAAAAAACATCTTCGCGCGGCGGCGGATTTCGGTTTGTTCGTGAACAAAGAGACGCTGCCGAAACTCGCGTGGGTTGAATATCTGTCCGGCAGCACCGAGTCAGCCGTCAATTTGCTCGGCACTGCCGCCGAACATCAACAAGGGCAGGCGAAAGCCCTGAGTTTTTACTACCGCGCCGCGATCCTGAATCGTTTGGGGCGTTACGAGCAGGCACTGACGAGTCTCGATCTGGCTTTGGCGGAGCGTTCCGATTTGATTCTCGCCCGGGAAGAAAAAGGTGAATCGCTCTGGCATCTCGGTCGCCGGCGGGAAGCCGTCGCCGCCTGGCAGGAAGCCGTCGGACGCAGTGCCGAACTCGTTTTATCGAACAGTCTGCTCGCCGGAGCCGCCGCGTCGCTCGGTCAACCCGAAACGGCAATCGCGTATGAAAAACAAGCCGACCGGTTTACTCCCGCCGACCCGTTTTTTCATTGGATGGTCGCCCTCCGGCTGCAAAACGTCGGAATGAACGCGCTTGCCGAAAAACACTTTCAACGCGCCATCCAACTTAATCCTGAATTCCGGGCGCGGCGAAATTAACCGCCGGCATCAACGAGCGCGGAAGAATAATTTCGGCTGATCTTTTGGGGCGGACAAGAGAGATTTGACCGATTTCGACTCCTTGTAAATTTAACGCTCGTAAAATAGTCTTTCCGTATTTTTGGTTCGATGATGCCGCTCGATGGGCGCAAAGGCGGTGACTTTTCACATCAATTGACAAAACGCCGCATTCGCACGCTGAGAAAAAAACCGATAGCGATGAACGTCGCTAGAACCGATGACACGCCCGCGCTCATCAGCGGCAGCGGGACACCGATGACGGGCATAAAACCGAGTGCCATTCCAACGTTCATAAAAATCTGAAACGCCAGTTCGCCGGTAATCGCCATAATTACCAGCATCCCGGCGCGGTCGGGAGTTTCCTGGGCGCCCGCCACCAGCCGCGACAAAAGCAGGGCGTAGGCGAGCAGCAGTGAGATGCAGCCGACGAAACCCGTGTGTTCGGCGGTGACGGCGAAAATAAAATCCGAATGCGGTTCGGGCAGAAATTTCAGCGCGCTCTGCGAACTTTCGGTGTCGCCTTCGTCGCCGGTCAGTCCGCCTTTGCCGACCGTAATGATTGATTCCAGAGTTTGATAACCGTTGCCTTTCGGGTCGGCTTTTTCGGGATCAATCAAATTGTTGATGCGTTCCTGCTGATACGTTTTAATTTTGCCGGTTTTCACGCCCGCCCAATAAGCGACCGGCATAAAAATCAAACCGGCGACGATAGTCAATAAAAGCCAGCGAATTTTAAATGCCGAGAGAAAAAGCACGACCGCGAGCAGCGGAAAATAAGTGACGGACGTTCCCGCGTCCGGCTCGAGCATAATCAAAGCGAGCGGCGCGGCTAAAATTGCGATGCCGACGAGAAACTCTTTTAGTTTCAGAGTCTGCGGCGAACGATTGCCGAAGTATCTGGCGAGCATTAAAACCGTCGGGATTTTCACGAATTCCGACGGCTGAAACTGCCCGATGAGCGGAACTCTAATCCACGATTGATGCCCGTTAATCCGCATTCCGACACCGGGAATTATCACCAGCAGCAGCAAAAATAATCCGATGCCGTAGATCAGCGGCGCGGCGTCAACTATGCGGCGATAATCGGTAAAAGCGATGGCGGCGAGTGCGACGAGCGCGATCAATAAACCGACAATCTGTTTTTCCCAGTAAGTTTCCGTCGGCTGCGCGTTGTGAATTTGCCACACGCCGAAACTGACGATTGCCACCGCCAGCAGCACAACGAGCCAGTCGAAATCTCTCAAACCGCGTTTTTCCAGAATTGTCGCCATTTTTATAAAAATCAGAACCGGGAAGCGGCAGCGCGACCCGGTTGAACCGAGCCGCTCACGACCGTTCGCGGTTCCGACTTGTCGAATCCGTATAATCTTAAAAAAGGCTGTAAAAAAATAAACCGATACCGATTAAACCGCCCGCCAGCGCGAACAGCCAGATGCCGCGCCGTTCGATGAGCGCGGCGATTGCCGACAGTCCGATGGCGACCTGAAGCATCGTCACGGCGTAGGCGAAACGGTGATGCCGCTCCAATTCCCGGCGCGATTTCTCGACCAAATCCTGCTGCTCCCGTTCAAAAGCCCGCGCTTCTTTTTGAACGTCTTCCTGCTCGGTTTTGTAACGCTCCGCATCGTCGCGCATTTTCTTGACCGCCGCTTCGGGCGCGTGCGCCGACTCCAGTATATCGGCGGCGGCTTCGCGGGTGATTTGCTTGATGCCTTTTGCCTGGTAATACGACCACGCATCCGAAGCCTGCGCCTGTTTGAGCGTCGCTTCGTTCATCTCGACGAGAGCTTCGTTGGCAAGCTGCCCGGATTCGAGCGACGCAATCGCCGCCAGCACCGCAAACAGCGCGGTCGAGAGTGCCAGCCATTTCAGCCACGGCGTTTGCCGCTTTCGCTCCAACGCTTTTTCACGCGCTGCTTCATCTAATTTATCAACGCCGACTTCGCCGATTTCCGCTTCTTCCATTCAGACGCTCCGTTTTTTCAAATAGACAATTTTCCTAAATACTTTTTTTCACCACAGAGACACAGAGTTCACGGAGTTCTTAAATAAATTCACTGTTTGCTAAATGACAATTCTAAATAAATTCATCGGTTATTAAATAAAAATTGTCTGACCTCTTGTTTTTCTCTGTGTTCTGCGGTGTCTCGGTGGTGAAATTTATCTTGAAATCACAGACAAGTTTATTTCGGAAAGATGTCTAATAAAACAAGTCGGTTTTAGTAGCCAAATAATTTCGGCAGCCAAACGCCGAGAAAATAACCGCCGAGACCGGAAACCGCGCCGACCGCTACCACTTCGAGCGAGCTTTTGAGCAGGCTGACTTGCGCCAGTTTCCCGCGCACGAAGCCGATTCCCGCCAAAACGATAATGGTCAGGATAATCGAAACGATAAAAGCCGTTTCAATCGGCAGAAAAAAATAAGCGATGAGCGGCACAATCGAAGCCGCCATATAAGAAAACGCCATCGTTACGCCGTCGCCGATTTTAACCGTTTCCTGTTCGATGTCGAGTCCGAGTTCCTTCTGCACCATCGTTTGAGCGAAGGCTTTCGGATTATCATACAATTTTTGGGCGATAATTTCGGCATCTTCTTTTTTCACGCCTTCGGCTTCGAGGATGACGACCATTTCCTTGAGTTCGGCTTCCGGGTTTCGGCGAATTGATTGGAGTTCCTTTTTTACTTCCGCCTGCTGCACCTGCGCTTCGGCGCGACCGGAGAGAAATTCGCCCGCGCCCATCGAAATCGCGCCGGCAAAGGCTTCGGCGAGTCCGGCGATAATCACGGCGCGGATGTTTCCCGTACCGCCCGCGACACCGCTGACGACACCGAGCGGAACGAGCAGCCCGTCGAGCGAGCCGAAAACAAACTGCCGGATGCGTCCGAGTTTGGCGATTCGGTCTTTTTCCCTTAAAACGTCTTCGTGCGGTTCGGGCGCGGCGGAAGGCGGCGGACTTTCCGAACGCCCCGTTCGTTCAAAACCGGTTATTCCTTGAGAGTCGGCTTCGGTTGCCGACGAGATAGCTTTCATTTTCCTATTTTCTATTGCTGCTGACGAAAAGTAAACAAAAAAAGCACCAAAGACCAGTTACATCCTTGATGCTTAACCCATCCTTGTTCGTTTGATTATTTGCCGTGTTCAGTGGCGTGATGCTTTGCCGCCTCATCCGAATGCTGTTTAGCGTGCGTATGATGTCCGTGCGCGACGTGCGCGTGGTGTCCAGCTGTTTCGTGTTTGCCCGTTTCGTGATGCTTTGCCGCTTCACGATGATGACTCGCGGCGTGTTCGTGGTGTTCCGCCGCTTTCGTATGGTGTTCTGCGCCTTTATGTGCTGCCATTTTTGGACCTCCTTAGATTGAAATTTGCAAGCCTAAACTTAACAAACCGCAGATGAAGATTCAATGAAGATTAAATTAAAAAATCTTAATGTCGGTAAATTAACCGTTTTTTCCGTTCCAAATTATTTTTAATTAACTTAAACTCAGGCAAAAGCGGAAGATTCGGCAAAAAACTTTATGCGTATTTTACTGGTGGAGGACGAAGCGAAGGTCGCCGGTTTTATCAAAAGCGGTTTAGAGCAGGCGCAGCACGGCGTTGACGTGGCGCGAAACGTCGCCGACGGCGATTTTATGGCTTCGGTCAACGATTACGATTTGCTGATTTTCGATTGCCTTTTGCCGGACGGCGACGGGCGGCAATTATGCCGCGATTTGCGGGCGAGCGGCAAAACGACCCCGATTTTGCTGCTGACGGCGAAAACCGCGACCGCCGATAAAGTTCTCGGACTCGACAGCGGCGCGGACGATTATTTGACGAAACCGTTTGCCTTCGGCGAACTACTGGCGCGAGTTCGCGCTCTAGGGCGACGGCGCGATACGCCGCTGCTGCAAGCTCTGAGCGTGGCGAATCTGCAAATTGATTCGCTCTCGCGCCGCGTCACCCGCGACGGTCAAAACATCGCGCTGACCCCGAACGAGTTCAAAGTTTTGGAAATGCTGCTGCGCCGCGCCGGACAAGTCGTCACTCGAACGGAGTTGCTCGAACAGGTCTGGGGTGCGAATTTCGACACCGGCAGCAACATCGTGGACGTGGTTATCAAAGTTCTGCGCGACAAGATTGACCGCCCGTTCGAGCCGAAATTGATTCAAACCGTGCGCGGTGTCGGCTACGTTATCCGCGCCGATTTCGATTGAAAAAGATGCCGTTCGCCTTTCGGACAAAACTGACTTTGTGGTATACGCTGGTGCTTTCCGCGCTGCTGATAATTTCCGCGCTCGTTTTATTTTTCACTTTGCAAAACGCCGCCGAAAGCAAACTCGACGCGACTTTGTGGCTCATCGGTTCGACCGAAGCCGAGAGTATTTCCGCCCGTCTGCGCGACCGCGGGCTTTCCGACCCGGACGATTTGACCGTCCGCGATATAGACATCGCCGACCTCGCCGGTTACGACATATTTCACCTGCAAAGATACGTGACAGTCGTCACTCAATCGCACCGCGTCGCCGATTTTTCGGTCAACCTATCTTCGCAGCCGCTGCCGTTTAACGATAATTACGTTAATCAGGCTCTCAACGGACAAATAAATTTTGAAACCGTCAACGTGCCGAATATCGGAACTTTGCGGCTGGTTTATGTGCCGGTGGTCGGGCGCGAAACCAAGCCTTTTGTCGTGGCGGTCGGGATTCCGACCGAATTTGTCGGGGCGGAACTCAATAAATTAGTGTCGAATTTAATCGGTGTCAGTTTTGTTTTTCTGGCTTTAGCGACGTTGAGCGGCTGGTTTCTGGCGCGGCGGGCGATGCGACCGATTGGGGAAACGGCGATTGCCGTGCGCGGTATCAGCGAGCGCAATCTGCACGAACGTCTGCCGCAACTGCAAACCAGTGACGAAATTGACAATCTGATTACGGTTTTCAACCAGTTGCTGAGTCGTCTGGAACAGTCTTTTGAAACGCAGAAACGCTTTACCGCCGACGCTTCGCACGAAATCGGCACGCCTTTGACGACGCTCAAAGGTCAAACCGAAGTCGCTCTGCTCGAACCGCACACGCCCGCCGAATACGAAATTCTGTTACGCAGCAATCTCGACGAAATCGAACACTTGTCGCAGATTCTGAACAATCTCCTGGTGCTGGCGCGCGCCGATGCCGGCGAACAGCAAATTTCGCCGGAAATTCTCTCGCTTGATATTTTGGTGAAAGAAATTTTCGAGCGTTTGCAGCCGTCGGCTGAGGCGAACGGCGTGGCTTTTTTACTGCGTGTCGAAGAACCCGTTTTCGTTCTCGGCGACCAGACGGCGATTGAGCAAATTACCGCGAATCTCGTTCAAAACGCTGTGCGCTACACGATGCGCGGCGGAAAAGTTGCGGTGCGAATCAGACTCGATCACGATAATAGTGCCGTTCTCGAAGTCGAAGATACGGGCATCGGCATCAATCCGAAAGATTTGCCGCGTATTTTTGAAAGATTTTACCGCGCCCGCAATGCGCGTCTGCGGCAGAGCGACGGTTCGGGTTTAGGACTCTCCATCAGCCGCCTGCTCGCCGAATCGCTCGGCGGAGAAATCAGCGTCGAAAGCGCGGCGGATAAAGGCTCGAAGTTCACCTTTTCGATGCCCGCCATCGTCTATTCACACGAATAAAACCAAGATGAAGAAACTTTAATGCTATCTTCATAATCTCCTCATCTTGGCTTCGATAGACTTCTCGGTGTGATTTCGCGGAGAAGCATTTGTGAATTTTCTTAATCTCAAAAAATTATATTTTTCGTCCTTTCTAATTTCGGCGGCTTTTTTGACGGGCTTGACGACAGCGACGGCGCAGACCGCCGAACTTCAGAGTGCGACCGGCGCAAAGGAGGAGGCAAAAATCGTAAAAACTGATTTCACCGAAAATCAGTCCGCCGATTCTGCCATAAAACCGGCGGATTCGATTGATTTGCCGCCGTCGCCGCCTGAGATTTATTCGATTGCCAAAAATGAAAAGACGGCAATCAACCCGCCGAAAGTTGATGCCAATACGCTCCGGCATCTGTCGCTCGACAGTGCGCTTAATCTGCTGACGCAAAATAATTTGAGCGTGATTGCGGCGCGTTACAACGTGAATCTGGCGCAGGCGCAGAAGATTGTCGCGGCTTTACGTCCGGCGGCAAGCGTGACCGTGACCTTTAATCAATTGACGATTCCGCGCCTTTTTAGAACTCCGAGCGAATTTTATACGACTAACGGAAACGCCGCCGCCAACGCCAGCTATATTATCGAATACGACCGTTTAATCGAACGCGGTAACAAACGCAATCTGCGCGTTTCGCAAGCCGATTTGAACAGCCGCGCCGCCGAATCGCTCGTCAGGGACGCGCTTCGCCAGCAGACTTCACAGCTTAAACAATCGTTTTTGACGGCACTGCTGGCGCGGGAAAATCTGAGTGTCGCGCTCGATAATTACAAGACGTTTGAAACCAGTCAAATAATTCTCGGCGCACAGGTCAAAGAAGGTTACGCGGCGGGCGTTGACTTAAAACGCATCGAGCTGCAAAAACTGCAATACCAGCGCGACATCAGCACCGCCGAACAGAATTTTCAGCAGTCAACCCGCGATATTTATAATTTAATCGGCATCGGCGACGCCTTTTCGGTGGTTGACGACGTGAAAAGCGTCAATTATGACGACGCTGCTTTTATCCCGCAGATGAAAACCGACCTCGAAATTTTAGAGGGAAATCTGGACATCGCGCCGGTTTTGCTTTCGATTGCCGATTTGCGAACGACGGCACTCGAAAATCGCCCGGACGTAAAAAACGCCGAGCTTAATCTCGAAGCCGCGAAAGCCGGTTTCAAACTCGCGCAAGCCCTGCAAAAGCGTGATATTACGGTTGGCGCACAATATATGCGCTCCGGCAGTGATAACACCGTCGGTGTCACCGCGACCGTTTTACTCGGCATAAAAAAACGCGCGGAACTGGCGCAGACGCAAGCGCAAATCAACATTAAACTCGCCGAATCGAACTTGCGGCTGGTGCAGACGCAAGCCTTGACCGATGTCGAAAAAGCGTTCACGGCTTATATGACGAGCCGCGCCCGGCTTCATTTATTCACCGATAAAGCCCTCGTCAACGCTTTCGACGTTCGCAAAATCGTGGAAATTTCCTATCGCGCCGGTGCCAAAGGCCTGCTCGATTATCTCGACGCGCAGCGTATTTATAATCAAACGCTGCTCGATTATAACCAGACGCGCTTTGACTTTCTGCTGAGTTTGACCCAACTCGAAGCCGCCGCCGGAACGAAGATAGCGGATAAATAAACGTCTGGAAAATAAGTATTTATATTTACAAATATGACGAAAACGAAAAATAATTCCGCGCTCGGAGTTGCCGAAGAATCACCGAACAAAGTGGAAACGCCAAGCAGCGAAAAAATTTCCGGTGCAGCGGAGAAACGAGTTTCTCCGCTTTCCGTTGCGGCAAACGGCGCAACGGCAAACGGAAAAAATAATCACGCGGTCAGTAATTTGAATGAAGACGCGCCGGTTAAAACGCCTGAGATTACGCCGGAAACGCCGCCTTTCAGTGAAACCGAACCGAAGTCGGAACAGTTGCCGGTAATGGCGGCGGAAACTGTTCCGATTGATGAAATCGTCGTGGTCAAATCGCCCGCCAAACCGGAAAACAAAGCCGCCCGCCGCGCTTTGAGTTTGACGATTTCTTCGCTCGTCGTTTTGCTGACGGTAATTTTCGCTTATCGTTTTTTTTACGCGGCGAAAACTCCAGCCGAAACGACGGCGGCAAATCCCGACCGCCGAACGAGCGGCGCGGCAATCAGTTTATCGCCCGAACAGACGCGCAATATCGCGGTTGAAATCGTGCAGAAACGATTCGTCGCGGGTCAAGTCAAATCGCCGGGCAAAGTCGCTTTTAACAGCAGTCAAATTTCGTCCGTGCTGCCGCAATTCAGCGGGCGACTGACAAAACTCGCGGCGGAAGTCGGGCAGAAAGTTCGTGCCGGGCAGATTTTGGGAATGATTGAAACGCCTGACATCGTGCAGCCGCAAGCCGATTTTCAACAAAGTTTGGCGAACGAGCGAACCGTTCAGACGACGCTCGAACACGCCGTCTTCAACCGGGAACGCGACGAGCGTCTGGCAAAAGTCGAAGCGATTCCGCTGCGCGAATTACAGGACGCGCAGGTTGACGAAAAACACGCCCGCGAAGATTTGGGGCGGGCGCGGCAAACCATCGCCGCCGCGCGGAGCAAACTGCAAAGCCTGCATTTTGCCGACGCGGATATTAAAACGCTCGAATCGGGCGGCAGAGTTTTAAGTCGCGAAGTTCCGCTGGTCGCGCCGATTGGCGGCACGATTATCGAGCGCAAAGCCGGACTCGGACAAGTCGTTCAGCCGGGCGGCGACGCGCTTTTGCAAATCGCCGATTTATCGAATGTCTGGGTCAACGCCGAAGTTTATGAAGACCGGCTTGCCAGATTGCGTGTCGGTTTGCCCGCGTCGGTTGAAACTCCGGCGTATCCGAACGAACGTTTCTCGGCGCGCGTTGACCAAATCGGAAGCGTCGTGGACGCGGATAAAAGAACCGTCGCCGTGCGCTGCGTACTGCCGAATTCGGGCGGCAAACTCAAACCCGGAATGTTCGTCAATGTTTCGCTCGGCGGCGTTTCAAATCAGGAAGCTGTTACCGTTCCGGCAACCGCCGTCGTCACCGAAGGCGACAAACGCGCCATTTTTGTCGAAACCGAACCGAATCATTACGAAAAACGCGAAGTTACCGTCGGCGACGAACAGGAAGGAACGATAATCGTCAAATCCGGCTTGAAAGAAGGCGAACGAGTCGTTGTCAAAGGCGGCTTGCTCGTCGCGGCGGAAGGAAATTAATTTTAAGATTCAAGTTTCAAGATTCAAATAGAAGAGCAATCTAAATTCAATAATGAGAGTTTTATAAATTGCCGCCGGTGCCGTGTCATCCAAGTTTTTAATAATCAAATTTCCGGTTTCGTTTAGAGTCCGAACTTCAGTTTGTTCCCTTTTCGTTCTGCTTTTCGTTCAGGGTCCAAACTTCAGTTTGTCTGCTCTGCCAGCGAAGCGCAGCGGAAACACGCTAAGCGCGGACTCTGAACGAAGAACGGACTTTCATAAACTTAGAGCGTGTTTGGAAATTCACCTGGTCGAAAAGTGGATGGATTAATTTTACATTCTTCATTTTTAATTTTTACCGGATAAAAATTAAAAATGAAGAATGTAAAATTGCCGGTCTTTTTTGAACTTCCAAACACGCTCTTAGATGACACGGCACCGGCGGCAATTTATAAATCCTGAATCCTGAATCGTTTTGAGGGAGATTTTATCGTGATTCAAAAGTTAGTGGCGTGGGCTTTGACGCAAAAGTTTTTAATTCTGGCGTTGACTTTTTTGTTTGCGGTCGGCGCGTTCATCGCGTTCCGGTCGCTGCCGATTGAGGCGTTCCCGGACGTGATTGACACGCAGACGCAGATTATTACGCAGTGGCAGGGACACGCCGCCGAAGAAGTCGAAAAGCAAATCACGACCCCGATTGAAACGCAGGTCAACGGCACGCCGCACTTGTCGGTTCTGCGCTCGATTTCGCTGTTTGGCTTGTCCATCGTCACCGTTAGTTTTGAAGACGGAACGGACGATTATTTTGCGCGCGCGCAGGTTAACGAACGTCTGCAAGGCTTGAATATTCCCGCCGGTGTGCAGGCGCAGCTCGGTTCGCTGTCGAGCGCGAGCGGTGAAATTTATCGTTACACTATCGAAACTCCACCCGACATGCCGCTCGTCGAAGTCAAGGCTTTGCAGGATTGGACGCTCGAACACGCCTTTCGTTCGGTGCCGAACGTCGCCGATGTCGTCGGTTTCGGCGGCGGCACGAAACAGTTTCAGGTTCTGGTCAATTCCGATAAATTGCGCGATTTCGGCGTGACGCTCGAACAGGTTTTCGCCGCCGTCCAGAACGGCAATCAAAACGCGGGCGGCAATTTTATCCAGCACGGCTCGGAAGAATACGTCGTGCGCGGCATCGGGCTGGTGAAAACGCCGGACGACATCGGCAACATCGTTGTCGCGTCGCACGGCGGAACGCCCGTTTTACTGAATCAAGTCGCCAGCGTGAAAATTGATGCCGGAGTGCGGCGCGGCATCGTCGGCAAAGACGATAACCCGGACATCGTGGAGGGCATCGTGCTTTTGCGGCGCGGCGAAAACGCGCTGGAAACGCTCAAACACATCGAAGAAAAAACCGTCGAATTAAATAAAACTCTGCCGAACGGCGTGAAAATCGTGCCGCATTATGACCGCACGGATTTAATCAACCGGACGGTTCACACGGTCGAGCGCAATCTGGCGGAAGGCGCGTTTCTCGCCCTGCTCGTTTTGCTGTTCTTTTTATTCAACGTCCGCGCCGCTTTGATTGTCGCCGTCATTATTCCGCTCGCGCTGCTGGCGGCGTTCGCGCTCTCGTATCTGTTCGGGATTCCGGCGAATCTAATTTCGCTCGGCGCGATTGATTTCGGCATTATCGTGGACGGCGCGGTGATTATGGTCGAGGCGATTTTCGCCAAAATCGCGCACGACGCGGGACGAAAAACGGTTGACGAATCCATTATCGCGGCGGCGGGCGAAGTCGGCACCCCGATTTTATTTTCGCAGGCGATTATCATTCTCGCGCTGCTGCCGATTTTCACGTTGCAGCGCGTCGAAGGCAGACTTTTTCGCCCGCTCGCTTTTACCCTGTCGTTTGCGATGGTCGGAGCGTTGATTTGTTCGCTGACGCTGATTCCGGTGCTGGCTTCGCTGGCACTGAAAAATTTGAAGGAACGCGAAAATCCGCTGCTGCACTGGGCGCAGGGAATTTACGAGCCGGTGTTGAATTTCTTTCTCGAAAGCCGTCTGACGACGCTGATGATTGCCGTCTGCGCGGTTTTAATCGGCGGAATGGTTTTCACCAAACTCGGTACGGATTTTCTGCCGAAACTCGACGAAGGCGCGATGTGGGTTCGCGCCACGATGCCGAATTCGATCAGTTTGCAGGATGCCGCCGAAATTACGCCGCAGATTCGGAAAATTCTGCTCTCGTTTCCCGAAGTCAAAACGACCGTTACGCAGCTTGGGCGACCCGACGACGGAACCGACCCGGCGGGTGTCAACAACGCCGAAACTTTTGTTGATTTGAAACCGCAGGACGAATGGGAATCCGGTTTGACGAAACCGCAGTTGATCGAACGGATGGAAGCGAAATTAAAAACGATTCCCGGCGTTGATTACGATTTCTCGCAGCCGATTACCGACAACATTGACGAAGCCGTCTCCGGTGTCAAAGGCGCGCCGAATTCCATCAAAATTTTCGGCGACGATTTAGTCGAACTGCAAAAACTTTCCGACCAAATCAAAAACGCCATCGCGTCCGTTCCGGGCATCGCGCAATTGTCCGACGACCAGCTTGGCGGGCAGTCGCAACTGCAAATCGAGATTGACCGCGCCCGCGCCGCGCGTTACGGTTTGAACGCTTCGGACATTCAAACCGTCGTCGAAACGGCAATCGGCGGCAAGGCGGCATCGCAGGTCGTCGAAGGCGAGCGCAAATTCGATATTGTCGTGCGGTTGGGACAGGAGAATCGAACGGACGTGGAAAACATCGGCGACATCAAGGTCAATACGCCCGACGGACAGAAAATCCCGCTCCGCGACATCGCCAGCTTAAACGTCACGCAGGGTTACACATATATCAACCGCGAGGCGAATCAACGCCGCACGGTCGTTCGTTTCGACGTGCGCGGGCGCGATTTGGGCGGTACAATTGCCGACGCGCAGAAAATCGTCAAAGACAAAATTCATCTGCCGCCGGGTTATCGTCTGATTTGGGCGGGACAATTTGAAAATCAGCAGCGCGCCGTCGCCCGCCTAACGGTGATCGTGCCAATCGCGGTTTTGATGATTTTTATCCTGCTTTACACGGCGTTCGGCTCGGTGATGGATTCGCTGGTGATTTTGCTGTGCGTTCCGTTCGGCGCGGTCGGCGGCGCGCTCGCGCTCAATTTGACGGGCGAAACGCTTTCCGTTTCGGCGATCATCGGCTTCGTCGCGCTGTTCGGCTTCTCCGTCTTAAACGGCGTGCTGCTAATCGCCGCCTTCCGCAAATTTCGCGGTTTGGGTTTGCCGTTGAACGAAGCGATCAAAGCCGGAGCGAAACAGCAACTGCGCCCGGTTTTGATGACGGCGATGCTGGCAATGCTCGGACTCGTCCCGGCGGCAATCTCGACCGAAGCCGGTTCGGAAGTGCAGAAACCGCTGGCAATCGTCATCATCGGCGGACTTTTGACGGCGACCGTTTTAACGCTGATTTGCCTGCCGATGATTTACAGCCGACTCGCCCGCGATGAATTTTAACGACCGTCATTCGAGAAAATTGGAGACTTTAACCGCGAATAAATGCGGCTGACGCGGATTTAATTGCCTGGAGCCGGTGTGTAATGAGGAAGGTGAAAACCTTCGCGTTTCTGGCGGTTAAAATTTTCTCTCACCGCCAAGGACACGAAGGACGCAAAAAACGCAGAGCAGCAACCGAGAGCGTGTTTGGAAATTCAAAAAAGACCGGTAATTTTGCATTTTATATTCAGCATTTTTAATTTTTACCGAATATAAAATTAAGCCGTTAACTCGCCGCCCGATGACTTTTTAGACACGCTTTGAGATGTTCAGTTGATTTATTGCTGATAACCCTTTCACCTATAAACTGTGCATCAGTTAATGATTAACAAGTCAGAACAGGAAGCGGTAGCGACTGGTAAAACTGAGTTTGCAACCCGCCCGCTACCGCAGGCGGTTCTGACCTATTGCATAATTTCCGGTTGAAGAGGGTATTATCCGCGTCAATCGGCGGCTAAATTTCCTAGAGCGTGTTTGGAAAGTGTTCCGGTCGGAGAGTTGACGGCTTAATTTTACATTTTGCATCCGACATTTTTAGTTTTTATCGAATAAAAATTTAGAATTGCCGATCTTTTTGAATTTCCAAACACGCTCTTAAATATGATTCGGCGTGACTGCTTGCGGGTCGCGCCGGTCAGCCGGTTACTTTTTCCATAATCAAATAAGTCGTTTGACCGAACTGCGAATCGTTCACTTTAACGTAACCTTCTTTTAAGGCTTGTTTGATGTGTTTTTGTTCATATGAACGATAGCGATACGCCATCACCAGATATTGATAAACCTTCGGAGTTTCGTTCGATTTCTCCATTATCGTCACGAACATATCCTGCGGACGGAGCAATCCGGTTTCCAACGGAATCGGAGTTTCTCTTAAAAGATGAAAACCTTTTTCACCCGCCGAATTTAATGCCTGCTGAAGAATTGACGGGCGCAGTTCCGTCGTCAACGCCCGATACTGATACTTCATTGATGAATCGCCGGTTTTCAAAGAAATTTCAAGCTGTCCTTTGCGATAAAGATTTCTCAATTTTGAATGATACGAAACGCCGGAAACCTGAAAGCCGTGCGCGGATTGCTCGTCCAACAGCTTTTGAATGTCGGTAAATCGGTCATTATCAACCGTCAGATTAACCGGCTTGGAATCGGCGGCGGAATTTTTCGTCTGCGCCCCGCCAAATAATGCCAGGCATAGAATTAACTCGATCAGCACAATTTTGTTGGTTTTTTTATACATTTTATTCCGTCCACGCCATCGCAAATTTACCGATCACTCAAATTTACACCGCTTCACGAAGCCGCTTGGCGGCGCGTTCAGATGCGTCCGTAGATTTCGTTATCTTCTTTTATCGGATTTCGTTATCTTCTTTTGTCGGAAGAATTTATTAAGTCGAAGATAACAAACTGAAAATGAGGTTTCGATGAAGATTAAATTAAATGATTTTAATGTTGACGAATGAATCTGACCCTTCAAAAGGTTTAAGTATTTCCCGGCATCAATCGCCGATTAACCGAAACGCTTTCCAGCCGAAAATTTCGCTTCGATTGGAAGGCGCGCCAAAAACCAAAACGAAGAGACTCGACGGCTTCGCGCAATTTAAGTGTAACGGCGCAGCCGCTCGACAAAACGCTCGAACCGGACAGCAAAACTTCAATCGCCACCGTCGTTAATGATTATCAAGGAAACGCGGTTGACGAGAGCGTTTTGGCGTTGACGAAGTGATAGGCGGAGGTCGGGGCGGACATCGGATTAGGATTCATGCGGCGACCGATGCTTTGGGAAACGCGCTGCCGTTTATTTTAACGGGCGGCAATCGAAACCACAGTACGCCAGCCGAAGCGTTAGCTGAAAATCCGGTTGCCGATTAGGTGCTTGCCGATAATGGTTATGATTCAGATGCTTTAGTGCTGAAATTGAAAGATTCGGGCGCAGCCGTGTGGTCATCAGTATCACGGGTTAATCGCCGACAGTTTCGAGCGATTGACCCGAATTTATACAAACAACGGGACTTGATTAAATGCGGCATCGGCAAAATCAAACACTTTCGGCGCGTGGTTGCACGCTTTGATAAACCTGAATGCTTATAATTGTAATTTGTATTTTTCACCTTTTCGAGTATTTTTGCAGACAAGCGACAAACAAAATCGCAATCGCCTGTAAAATCAGCCCGATGTCTTTGGTAACGTAGCGCGTAAAGGCATCAACGAAGATTTCGCCGCGCATCAAAACCGCGAAAAATATCGCCGTGATGAAGATGCCGAGCGGGTGATTTCTGCCTAAAAGCGCAACCGCGATACCGAGAAAACCGAGTTCCGCCGAAAAGCCGTCGTAGTAATTATGGCGGTAGCCGAGAACTTCGTTGACGGCGACTAATCCGGCGAGCGCGCCCGAAATCGTCATCGCCGTAATAATTTGCTTGCGCGGCGAAATTCCGCCGTATTCCGCCGCCGAAGCGTTCTGCCCGACGGCGCGAAGCTCGTAACCCCATTTCGTTTTCCACAAAAAAACATAAACTACGAAACACATCAGAACCGCGATTAGAAACGCGAAATTGAGCGGCACGTCTTTCGGGATAAACGACAGATATTCGTGAAGTTGCGGAATGTGCGCGGCTTCGCCAATCGGCGCGGTTTCCAGAATCGGACCGGGATTTTTGAAATAATACTGCGTAAAATAGCTGACTAATCCGAAGGCGATAAAGTTCAGCATAATCGTATTGATAACTTCGCTTGAACCGAATTTCGCCCGCAGAATTCCCGGAATCGCGCCCCAGATTCCGCCCGCAATGATCGCCGTCAAAATACACAACGGCACGAGCAAAACGGCGGGCAAACTCGTCCACGACCAATCTTCCTGTTTGCCGAAAACGTCAACCACCGTGCCGCCGAATTTGATGCCGACCCACGCCGTCGCAAACGACGCGACGTAAAGTTGACCTTCCGCGCCGATATTGAAAAGCCCGCACCGAAACGCCACCGCCACCGCCAAACCCGTGAAGATCAAAGGCGTAGCCAGAAACAGCGTCGAAGCAATATCACGCGCCGAACCGAACGAATTGGCGAGCAGTATTCGATACGTCTCAAAAGGATTATCTTTAATCAGCAAAATGATGATGCCGCCGACGATAAACGCCGCGATGACGGCAATCAGAGGCGACAGAATTTCACGAAGAATTTTCATTTATTTTCGGCTTTGCACATAAAGTGCTTAATTTGGGATTTTTGAACATAAAGTCAAGTCTTTTTAAAAAGAATTATGTCGAATCAAAAGACTTAGCAATATGTTGAACATAAAGTGCTTAAAATTTTAGACTTTATGTGCAAAGCCCTTATTTTCTACAAAAGTTTGGTAAATCCGGCTTGTTCAAAATGGCGGTCGGCAGTTAAGGCTTCAGCAATTTTCAAATCATTCATCAAAACAAAGCTGATGCAATCGACAATTCCCCAATTTTTATCGAGTCGTTCGGCATAAAGTTTCCAATCTCCTTCGATAAGTTCGGACGACAGCGAAATTATTTCGACGCGGTTTGAATTTTCAATGTTTTCCTTTAACTTAACCGCTGTATTTCGGGCTTTGACATTTGATAAACCGTTTCCGATTTCCAATAAAATCGCGTCGTGAACGATGAATTTACAATTTGATTTGAGCAGTTGCAAATAGATTTCCACCGCTTTTTCGTGCAGCAAATCCGACTTGACGACAATCGCCAGCCAGCCGGAAGTATCGGCAAAAATCGTTCTCATTTTTCACTCTGCTTCGGAAGTCCGTAAAGATAATAATCAACATTAGTCGCCAAATCGGAGATGCCCATATCAATTGCCAAATCCGGTATTGATTCCGCCGAATCTCTTTTCTCCGGCAATCTAATGATTATTTCCACTTTTTCGCCTTCCTCCAAATCAACTTTTTGAATCGGACGGAAAACGCCTTTCTCGTAAATTGCTTCGACTGTATTCATAATTTTTCGTTGGGATTTGAGAAACTGTTCAAGCTAAATATAACCGACAAAAGCGCAAAGGTCATCTGAACAGCGGCATAAGTTAAAATTTTATGAACTTGTAATGCTTTGCCAAAATAGTTGACAGCAAGAGACTCATATTTTATCATTTGATAAGACTAAATTTATAACGGAACGGGCGACCACAAGGGATCGCCCCTACAAAAAATGCGGGCGATTACAAAAAATCGCTCCCACCAAAAAAATGAGATTTGACAGATATACAATTCGCGGGCAGGAAGCGATCCAGGAAGCTATCGGAGTCGCCGAAAAAAATCAGAATCAGCAGGTTGAGCCGGAACATCTGCTCGCTTCGATGCTCGAACAGAAGGAAGGAACGCTGCGCCCGATTTTAGGAAAAGTCGGCGCGAATACGCCGGCGATTTTGAACGAAATCACGGCGGCGATTGCGAAATACCCGCAGGTTTCCGGCGGTCAGCAGTTTTTTAGCTCGCGCATCAACACGATTTTTCAGGAAGCGCAGAAGGAAGCCGAGAAGATGCGAGACGAATATCTGTCCACCGAACATCTGCTGCTGGCGATGGCAGGCGAAAAAATCGGCGATGCGGGACGGATTCTGCGCTCGAACGGCGTAACCAAAGAAGATGCCGAAAAGGCCATCGTCGAGATGCGCGGCGGAGCCAGAATCACCGATCAGAACGCCGAAGAAAACTTTCAGGCGTTGGAGAAATACTCGATTGATTTGACGGAAAGAGCCAGGCAGGGAAAGCTCGATCCGGTCATCGGGCGCGACGACGAAATCCGGCGGACGATTCAGGTTTTGTCCCGAAGAACGAAAAATAATCCGGTTTTAATCGGCGAGCCGGGTGTTGGCAAAACGGCGATTGTCGAAGGACTTGCCCAGCGGATAATTTCGGGCGACGTGCCGGAAACTCTGAAAAATAAAAAACTCGTCGGGCTTGATTTGGGTTCGATGCTGGCGGGCGCGAAATATCGCGGCGAGTTTGAAGACCGTTTGAAAGCGGTTCTCAAAGAAATCGAAAAGTCGGACGGGCAGATTATTTTATTTATTGACGAACTGCACACTTTAATCGGCGCGGGCGCGTCGGAGGGCGCGATTGATGCCTCAAATATGCTGAAACCGGCACTGGCGCGGGGAATGCTGCGCTGCGTCGGCGCGACGACGCTCAACGAATATCAGAAATACATCGAAAAAGATAAGGCGTTGGAGCGGCGTTTTCAGCAGGTTTACGTCGGCGAGCCGAACGTCGAAGACACGATTGCGATTTTGCGCGGACTCAAGGAAAAATACGAAGTTCACCACGGCGTTCGCATCACCGATTCGGCGATTGTCGCCGCCGCGACGCTTTCCAATCGTTATATTACGAACCGCTTTTTGCCCGACAAAGCGATTGATTTGATTGACGAGGCGGCATCGAAGCTGCGAATCGAAATTGACAGCTTGCCCGTCGAGATTGATGTTTTGGAGCGCGAGATTTTGCAGTTGGAAATTGAACGCCAGGCATTGTCGCGTGAAACCGACGAGAAATCGAAGCGAAGACTCGAAGTCATCGAAAAACGCATCGCCGATTTGAAGGAACAATCCGGCGGAATGAAAGCGAAATGGCAATCGGAAAAAGACGAAATCGGCAAGATGCGAACCGGCAAGGAAAAGCTCGAAACAGCCAAACTGCATCTCGAACAGGCGCGGAACGGGGGCGATTTAAATCGCGCCGCCGAACTGCAATACGGCACGATTCCCGATCTTGAAAAACAACTTGGAATCGAACAAGACCGATTAGCCGATTTGCAGAAAGACGGCGTTTATTTGAAGGAAGAAGTTGCCGAAGAAGATGTCGCCGAAGTCGTCGCCAAATGGACGGGCGTTCCGGTTTCCAAAATGCTCGAAGGCGAAATGCAAAAATTAGTCAAGATGGAAGACGGTTTGCGGCGGCGCGTGATCGGTCAGGACGAAGCGTTAAATGCCGTCGCCAACGCGGTTCGCCGCGCTCGCGCCGGACTGCAAGACCCGAATCGCCCCATCGGTTCGTTCATTTTTCTCGGTCCGACCGGAGTCGGCAAAACCGAAACGGCAAAGGCTCTGGCGGAATTTATGTTCGACGACGAACGCGCGCTTGTTAGGCTCGATATGTCGGAATATATGGAAAAACACGCCGTCGCCCGGATGATCGGCGCGCCGCCGGGCTACGTCGGCTACGACGAAGGCGGACAATTGACCGAAGCCGTGCGCCGTCGCCCGTATTCGGTCGTGCTGTTCGACGAAATCGAAAAAGCGCACCCGGACGTTTTCAATATCCTGCTGCAAATTTTGGACGACGGACGTTTGACCGATTCCAAAGGCAGAACGATTGACTTTAAAAACACGGTTTTGATTATGACGAGCAATTTAGGCTCGCGTGAAATTCAGGCTTCGGCGTTGGTTGATACGCCGATTAAAGATATGATAACCGACGTTTTGCGCTCACATTTCAAGCCGGAATTTCTGAATCGGATTGACGACATCGTGATTTTCGGGCAGTTGGATAAAAGTGAAATCGAAATAATAATTGATGTCCAGCTTGAGAAACTGCGAAAGAATCTGGCTGAAAGAGGAATTTCAATCGTGCTGGAAGATTCGGCAAAACGACTGCTTTCCGATGAAGGCTACGATCCGACTTTCGGCGCACGACCTTTGAAGCGGGCGATTCAGACGCTGATTCAAAATCCGCTGGCGATCAAACTTTTGAACGGCGAGATGACGAGCGGGCAAACCATCAACATCCTGGCGGAAAACGGCGCGATGGTTTTCAAGCCGCAAACCAATACTGCGAACGCTTGAAAATTAAAGCATCGGCGGAATTGCATTTTCACCGATGACTTTCCTGAAAACGAAAAGCGGGAAGTTTCATTTGAAACTTCCCGCTTTTTTATTCGATGACCAAAATTTAATTTACGCCTGAATATGCGCTTCGACGAACCACAAAAGTTTATCGTTCTCGCGTGAAACTTCCGTGAACAAATCCGCCGTGTCCTTGTCGCCGAGTTTGTCGGTGTCGTCAATTCCCTGACGAACATTTTTGCCGAAAGCCGACAACGCCGACGAAAGCGCGTCAACGTGCGCCGTGCCGTCCACTATTTCCAGCGGATATTCGGCGAGCGACGAATTTCGCGCCACCACGCGAGCCGTTCCGAAAGCCGTGCCGCCGAGCGCGGTAATTCGTTCGGCAATCAAATCCGTGTGCGCTTCGGCGGCAATCGCCACGCGGTCGAAAAGCTCGTGCAAACCGATAAAATGAATGCCTTTGACGTTCCAGTGCGCTTGTTTGGCTTGCGTTTTCAAATCAATCACGTCCGCTAAACGCCCGTTCAAAATTTCGACTACTTCTTCCCGCGTTCCTTTGGCTAAATCGTTTTTTGTATTGTGCATAATGTTCTCTCCGCGTTAGAGTCATTCTAATTCTAACAAGCTATGATGTCAATTCGTAGTTGAAGGTCATCAGCAGCTAAACCGCACTCTTTGGTTTTAGACCTCGATAAAGGTGAATTGATCAACCCTGACGATTATAATAAAAGTTGAAACACCAAATCAAATGTCATCCCGCCCGTTGACTTCATCGCCGGTAATGGCAAAATTGGCACTCGAAGTTTCGAGCGGATCGGATTTCCACGAAAATTTGCGCGACGGAATCTTGACCGACGTTTCCATCTGTGCCGCCGCTTCGTAACCCGTAGTGCGATATTGTTTTTTCTGATCATCATATACAATCGGCTCGTTGGTCGCCTTCCGAAATATCTAAGAATTCATTTCGGCGGGCGTGGCGGGCGGCGAAATACTCGCCCTGCATAAATGAAAAATCGGTCGTCGGGCTGCCGAATGCGAGGCGATTGCCTTTGTTGTCCGTTCACATTCCGACGAAATCGTTGCAGCGGGCGACGCGACCTTTAATACGTGACGGCGGCATATTCATCCGGCGAAAAAAAATTTGCTGCTTACGAAAAATTCGTCGCAAGTAGTAAGTAAACGCATCTTTGGTTGTTTCGGTTTGCCGAGTCGAAACTGCGCGATAAAACGCTCAAAAACGTGCGGTAAGCCTTCGGACGCGGCTTCGATTTTATAGTGTTTAATGTTCATAAAAGCTAAAAATTACAAAACATTGGTTAGGCGAAGGCATTTTGAGTTTGTGATTCGGCGAAAACCTGCTTGACCGCACGAATCGTGTTGGAATGAATTTCCACCGTGTCTTTAATATCCACCGCGTAACCGCCGCTCATCGTCGTCACAATCGGAATTTCGCGGTCTCTGGCGAAACTCAAAACCGTTTCGTCGCGTTTTCGTAACCCTTCAATCGTCAAACCGAGCCGTCCGAGTTTGTCTTTTTCAAACGGATCGGCACCGCCGAGATAAAATACGATGTCGGGATCGTGCAGGAAAATGCGCGGCAACGCTTCGTTCAGGGTTTCCAGATATTCCGCGTCGCCGGTTTTGTCCGGCAATTCAATATCGAGCGTCGAATTTTCTTTGAACAGCGGGTAATTTTTCGCGCCGTGAATCGAAAACGTAAAAACCGCTGGGTCATCCCGGAAAATAAAAGCCGTGCCGTTGCCCTGGTGAACGTCGCAGTCAACGATCAAAAATCGTTCCGCCAATTTTTCTCGCTGCAAAATTTTGACGGCGACGGCGATGTCATTTAAAACGCAGAAACCTTCGCCTCTATCGGGAAAAGAATGATGCGTTCCGCCCGCTAAATTTGACGAAACGCCGTTTTCCAGCGAGTATTTCGCCGCGTTAATCGTTCCCGAAGTTGCCAGAAACGAACGCCGCACGAGAGCCTCCGACCAGGGAAGTCCAAGTTTACGAATCTCCTTGGTCGTCAAAGCTCCGCTTCGCAGCCGTGAAATATAATCTTCGGTGTGAACGAGCAGCACGTCTTCAATGTCTGCCGGTTGCGGTTCGACGATTTCCGAAAGCTGCAAAGTCCCATCGGCGAGCAATCGGTCGCGCACGAGTTCAAATTTTTTAATCGGAAAAACGTGGTTTTCGCCGATGTCAGCGTAATAATACGGCGAATAGAAAATCCGGTAACAATTCATCATTTAAATTCTAATTGATGCGCGAAAAATTTTGAAATCTGGAATCTGAGATTTGAAATTTAGAAGGGAAGTGCGGCTGACATTCGGGAAAACGTCAGCCGCGTGTTTATTGGCGGAAGGCTAAACTGTAGGCAAAAAGCGGAGTGGATAGGCAAAAAGGCAGATGGTTAACAGGGCAGGCAAAACGTGCTGGTCAAGCGATTCTCCGCGTATCAATTTACCGGCACGAGAACTTTTTCATTCGGGCGACTCATTCCGATTTTGCGGGCTTCCCGCTCGACCGCGAACTTATCGGTTTTCAAACTGTGGACTTCCGTTTGAAGTCCGATATTGTCACTGGTCAATTGCTCGACCGTCAAACCTAAACGTTCGTTTTGTTCGACTTCCGCGCGCATTTCAGAAAAAGCGCGGAGATTAATCGCCGTGCAGAGCATCAGCGTCATCACGGCAATCACGGCAAACATCAGCCATTGAGGAGTCGTTTTCGTCCGTCCTTTCGCGGCAGTTTGCGCGCGAAGATTGACGGGCATCGGTATTGTGCGGGGATTATCCCAATAAGTAACGGCGACCTTGTTCAAGCAGCACCTCCAAATCCTTTTTATTTTCAGTCTCGGCGTAAATTCTAACCATCGGTTCGGTTCCCGACGGACGCAGCAGCATCCAGCTTTGGTCAGCGAAAATGAACTTTACGCCGTCTATGCGATTTATCTGCTCGATCTTTTTTCCGCCGATTTCCGACGGCCCCTGAGCGAGTTTCTCTTTCAAACCGGCGGCAATTTCGTCGGTTAACTTAACTCCGATTCTGCCGGACTCCAACTTCCCGACGCGGCTGTAAAGTTCACTCAACTGCTCGGTCAAACCTTTCCCGCGCACCGCGACCGCTTCCGCCGCCAGCAGACAGGCTAGAATGCCGTCTTTTTCCGGGTAATGTCCTTTGATGGAAAGCCCGGCGGATTCTTCGCCGCCCAAAATAATCTCGTTTTTATTGATTAACTCGCCGATGTATTTAAATCCGACTGGCGTTTCGTATAATTTCAAACCGCGACTCGCCGCCACCCGGTCAATCAAATTCGATGTCGCCACGCTGCGCGCCAAACCTTCCGTCCAGCCGCGACTTTCCGCTAAATAATCCGCCAGCAGCGCGACCAGTTCATTCGGCGTGATAAACGCGCCGTTGCCGTCAATGATTCCGAACCGGTCGGCATCGCCGTCCGTCGCCAAACCGAGCGTCAAATTTTTTGATGTTACCGCTTCGACCAATTCGCCGACTTGCTTTTCGCTCGGCTCAGGCGATTTTCCGCCGAAAGTTACGTCGCGCCAATCGTGAATCGTCTCGACCTCTAAACCGTATTCGCGCAGAATCGCGTCCAAATATCCGCGTCCCGTTCCCCAGAGCGCATCGTAAGCATATCTGCCTTTTGCTTCGGCGATCAGGTCAAACCTGATTTTAGTTTTCAAATCGTCCAGATAAGCCGGACGCGCATCATAATTTTCAATCGTTCCGCCGCTCGCGTCCGCTGCATCCGACTTTTGTTCGATAATCGCTTCAATCTGTCTGGTAACTTCGGGCAGTGCCGGTGCGCCGTCAGCCGTCGAAAACTTGATTCCCTGATATTCCGGCGGATTGTGCGAAGCCGTAAAATTTATGCCGCCCACCGCCTGCTCGCTTCTGATGGCGTGTGAAATCGTCGGTGTCGGTGTCGGACTGTCGCATAACAAAACCCTAAAACCTTTGTTTTTAGCAATTTCCGCCGCGACCCGACTGAAGTTCTCGCCCATAAACCGCGAATCGTGTCCGATTATCAGCCGTTGTCCGCTTTCGTCAGCGTTGCTTTTCAAATAGCTGCAAATGGACTTGACCGCCAAACTTACATTCGCAAATGTAAACTCGTCAGCGATTACTGCCCGCCAGCCGGATGTGCCGAATCGGATTGCCATAAAACTTTAGGGAAGAATAATTCAATGAATCTTCCTAAACTCCAGACTTTCTATTTTAGGACTTACGCAAGCCGCATTTTGACGGACGGGTTTTTCAGTTGTTGAATCAGATAATCCGACAACTGTCCAAACTTGATTTGATAAACCGTCCGT
>JAYVKL010000149.1:0-3028 GCA_043768465.1 Pyrinomonadaceae bacterium | reverse complement strand
CGCAAAACTACCCATAAAAATCATTTCAAATAATCCTTCAAATAATTTCCCGTGTGCGATTTTTTGACTTTCACAATCTCTTCCGGCGTTCCCGTCGCTACGATTTCGCCGCCGCCGTTGCCGCCTTCGGGTCCTAAATCTATCACGTAATCGGCGGTTTTTATCACGTCTAAATTATGTTCAATGACTAATAAACTTCCGCCGTTTTCGATCAGGGCGCGAAAGGCGGCGAGCAGTTTGTTGATGTCGTCAAAGTGTAAGCCGGTCGTCGGTTCGTCGAAGATGAAAAGGGTTTTTGATTTGGTTTTCGTCGCTAGATGCGCGGCTAATTTTACTCTCTGCGCTTCGCCGCCGCTCAAAGTCGTCGCCGATTGTCCGAGCCGCAGATAGCCTAATCCGACTTCTTCTAAAACCTTAATTTTGCTGACTAATTTGTTGACATCTTTGAAAAAGAAAATCGCTTCCCTAACGGTCATTTGCAAAACTTCGGCGATTGATTTGCCTTTGTATTTCGCATCGAGCGTTTCGGTTTTAAACCTTGTGCCGCGACAGTCTTCGCAGGTCAATTCGACATCGGCTAAAAACTGCATTTCAACCGTGACCGTGCCGCTGCCCTGACAGGTTTCGCAGCGTCCGCCGGGGACGTTGAACGAGAAATGCGACGCGGTGAAACCTTTGGCTTTTGCCGTATTCGTCGCGGCGAAAACTTCCCGGATCACGTCGTAAGCCTTGATGTAAGTTACCGGATTCGAGCGCGGCGTTCTGCCGATGGGCGATTGGTCAACCATCAAAACGTCGTCAATTAAATTCGCGCCGTTGATTTCTTTGAACAGTCCGACTTGATCTTTCCACTCGCCGCGTTTCTTTTTCAAACCGGCGTAAACGACATCGTGAATCAGTGTGGATTTGCCCGAACCGGAAACGCCCGTGACGCAGACGAGCATATCGAGCGGGATTTCGACATCCACGTTTTTCAGATTGTGTTCACGCGCTCCGACGATTTCGAGGCGGCGTTTCGGATTGATTTCGCGGCGTTTGGGCGGGATTTTGATTTCCAATTCGCCGCGCAGATATTTCGCCGTCAAAGATTCTTTGTCTTTTAAAAGCTGTTTGAAATTCCCTTGAAAAACGACGCTGCCGCCGAGTTCGCCTGCGTATAAACCGATGTCGAGAATGTGGTCGGCGGAGCGCATCATTTCTTCGTCGTGTTCGACGACTAAAACCGTGTTGCCGATGTCGCGCAGATTTTCCAGAATTTTCACCAGCCGCGTGTTATCTCGCGGATGCAGACCGATGGAAGGTTCGTCCAAAACGTATAAAGTCCCGACGAGCAACGAGCCGAGATTCGTGGCGAGTTGGATGCGCTGCGCTTCGCCGCCGCTCAAAGTCGAAGCCAGCCGGTCGAGCGTCAAATAATCGAGTCCGACATCGGATAAAAATTTGATGCGGCGGCGGATTTCCAGCAATAATTTATCGGCGATCTGCTCGCGTTCGGCGGAGAGTTTCAGTTCGTCGAAATACTTTCCGGCGTTGGTGATCGAGAGCGCGGCGATTTCGGGTAGACTGCTGCCGCCGACTCGGACATCCCGCGCCGCCTGCCGCAGTCTGCCGCCTCTGCATTCCGGGCAAAGCGTGTAGCCGCGATATTTCGCCATAAAAACGCGGACGTGCAGTTTATATTTTTTGGTTTCGAGCCATTTGAAAAACCCGCGCACGCCGCGCCATTTGCCTTTGCCTTCGTTGATTTCTTTTTTTTGCGTTTCGGTTAAATCAACGAACGGAACGTCGGTCGGCACATTCTCGCTGCTCGCGTAGCGCATCAATTCTTTCTGCGCCCAATCGTATTGCGGACGAGTGAACGGAGCAATCGCGCCGTCTTTCAGAGACAACAGCGGATTCGGCACGATCAAATCAAAGTCAATATCCACCGAATTTCCGAAGCCCTGACAAGTCGGACACGCGCCGAACGGCGAATTGAAACTGAAAAGACGCGGCTCCGGTTCTTCGTAAATCGTGCCGTCGTATTTGCAGATGAAACGCTCACTGAAATTTAAAGTCTGCGGTTTGGCATCCGCCGTTTTAATCACCGCCGAATGATTTTCGTGAAAAGCGATTTCCAGCGAATCAACCAGTCTTTGCCTGATCTCTTTGTCGGCTTTCAGACGGTCAACGAGCGCGAAAGTATTTTCAAAATCGGGGAAAGTGTAATCTTCCGGCTTTTGCAGTTCAACGAGTTCGCCATCGCGCATCAGCCGTGAAAAACCGCGCTGCATCAAACTCAAAATCACCGCCTGAACGTGGATATTATTTTGGACTTTGGATTTTGGATTTTGGATTATTTCCGAAGTTTCGGCGGGAAACAAAACGTAAAATCGCGCGCCGTCCGCCAGCGTTTCCAGAATCTCGTCAGCCGCCGATTCGGGCGAATCTTTTTTGACTTCGCGCCCGCAGACGTGGCAAAAGGTTTGTCCGACGCGGGCGAAAAGAAGACGCAAATAATCGTAAATCTCCGTTTGCGTGGCGACGGTCGAGCGCGGATTGCGCGTCGTATTCTTTTGCCGAATGGCAATGGCGGGCGCGATTCCCAAGATTTCGTCAACGTCCGGCTTGTCCATTCGCTCCAGAAATTGACGGGCGTAAGCCGATAAAGATTCGACGTAACGGCGTTGACCTTCGGCGTAAATCGTATCGAAAGCCAAGCTCGATTTGCCCGAACCGGAAACGCCCGTGACCACCGTTAATTTATTAAACGGCAGTGAAAACGAGATGTTTTTGAGATTGTGCGTCCGCGCCCCGCGCACGATGATCGCTTCTTCCTGACTCTTAGCGGCTGTTTGCATAGATGAAATTCCTACCCTTTGACGAAAAGTTTAATTTTATCAAATGACCGCCGCGACGCAAAACGGGAATAAAGCATCGTAAAATCTGGATTATAAACCTGAGTTGATGAATAATAGTTTTTGAGGAGTTTTTTACAATGAAACGAATTTTAGTTTTTGGAATTTTGTCGGCTTTAGTCGGCATCGCC
>JAYVKL010000148.1:0-11086 GCA_043768465.1 Pyrinomonadaceae bacterium | reverse complement strand
CACGTTTAAACCTTCGCGGAAGTTGGCGATAATCGGCGTTTCGATGATTTCTCCCGAAGGTTTCGCCATCAAACCGCGCATCCCGGCAAGCTGCCGAATCTGCGCTTCCGAACCACGCGCTCCCGAATCAGCCATCACCAAAATCGGATTGAGTTCCTTGCGATCCTTTTCGCGTTTATTCATCGCCAGAAACATTTCTTTTGCCACGCGGTCGGTGACATCCGACCAGATCGCCGTCACTTTATTGACGCGCTCCATATTGGTCATCGTCGCGTCTTCGTATTGCTTCTGCAACTTATCAACCTCTTTTCGCGCGTCTTCGATGATGCCCTTTTTGCTCGACGGCGTGACCATATCGTCAATGCCGATGGAGATTCCCGCTTTCGTCGCGTAAAGAAAGCCCATTGATTTCAAATCATCGAGCATCACGACGGTTTGGTCGTGTCCGAGCTTCAAATGGCAGAAACTAATCAGCGACTGCAAGCCTTTTTTCTTCAAAGTTCCGTTGATAAACGGCAAACCGTCGCGCGTCAGGCGTTCGTTCAAAATCACGCGCCCGACGGTCGTGTCAATCAAATTATTGACCGGACGCGGCGTTGCCCGGATCACATCCTGCCCGTTATGTTCCTTGGTCAAATCAATCAAATCGCCTTTCCAGCGCAATCTGATTTTCGTCTGCGTTTCAACCGCTTTCGCGTCGAGTGCCAGCAAAACCTCGTCAACCGTATTGAAAGATTTACCTTCGCCTTTCAATTCTTCACGGTCGAGCGTCAGATAATAGCAGCCGAGAACGATGTCCTGCGACGGCACGGTAATCGGCTGCCCAGAGGCGGGCGACAAAAGGTTATTTGAAGCCAGCATCAAAACCGTCGCTTCGATTTGCGCTTCCGCCGAGAGCGGAATGTGAACCGCCATCTGATCGCCGTCAAAGTCGGCGTTGAATGCCGTGCAGACGAGCGGGTGAATTTTAATCGCTTTGCCTTCGACCAGAACCGGCTCGAAAGCCTGAATTCCGAGTCGGTGCAGAGTCGGCGCGCGATTCAGCAAAACCGGATGCTCGCGGATCACTTCCTCCAAAATATCCCAAACAATCGGCTCTTGTCGCTCGACCATTTCGCGCGCCTGTTTGATCGTCGCGGCGTGCGCGTCGCGTTCGAGTTTGTTGTAAATAAACGGTTTGAATAATTCCAAAGCCATTTTCTTCGGCAAACCGCATTGATGCAGTTTCAATTCCGGTCCGACGACAATCACCGAACGCCCCGAATAATCAACGCGCTTGCCAAGCAGATTCTGACGAAAACGTCCCTGCTTTCCTTTCAGAGTTCCCGACAGCGATTTGAGTGGACGATTGTTTGCGCCGCGCAGAACGCGACCGCGCCGCCCGTTATCAAACAGCGCGTCAACGGCTTCCTGAAGCATTCGCTTTTCGTTGCGAACGATGACTTCGGGAGCGCGCAGTTCCATCAATTTTTTCAGACGGTTGTTGCGGTTAATCACGCGCCGATACAAATCGTTCAAGTCCGAGGTTGCGAAACGTCCGCCGTCGAGCGGCACGAGCGGGCGCAACTCCGGCGGAATCACCGGAATCACGTCTAAAATCATCCATTCCGGCTTGTTGCCGGATTTCAAAAATGAATTGGAAACTTTCAAACGTTTGGAATACTTCAGCTTTTTCTGCTGCGAGTTTTCCTCTTTCATTTTGCCGCGCAAATCTTCCACGAGTTCGGCGATGTTGATTTTCATCAGCAAATCCTTAATCGCCTCCGCGCCCATTTTGGCGACGAACTGACCGGGATATTCCTGCGTTAATTCACGAAAACGCTCATCGGTCAGCAAATCTTTTTCTTTCAATTCCGGCACTTCGCCCGGATCAACGACGATGTAAATCTCGAAGTAAAGAATCTTTTCCAGGTCGCGCAGAGTGATGTCCAAAAGATGCCCGATGCGCGACGGCAAACCTTTGAAAAACCAGACGTGCGAACAAGGGGAAGCCAATTCGACGTGACCTAATCTTTCACGGCGAACCTTCGATTGCGTGACTTCGACACCGCATTTGTCGCAAATCACGCCGCGATGCTTCATTCGTTTATATTTTCCGCATAAACATTCCCAATCCGAAACCGGACCAAAGATGCGGGCGCAGAACAGCCCGTCGCGTTCAGGCTTAAAGGTGCGGTAGTTAATCGTTTCCGGCTTGGTAACTTCGCCGTGCGACCAGGATTTTATTTTTTCGGGCGAAGCAAGACTGATGCGAATCGCCTCAAAATTAGGAGTTAATTGCGTTTTATTATCGTTTTGAAATCTAAACATATTTTTTAAGTTTCAGGTTTCAGGTTTCAGGTTTCAGGTTTCAGGTTCGCGTCGTTTCCGACTTTGAACCTGAAACCTGAAACCTTGAACCCGAAACTTTTTTAGTCAGCCCCTACCAATTCGAGAACGCCCGCCGTCGCTTCTTCGATGTCAATTTTATCTTCGGTGATAAGTTCGACATCGAGACAGAGCGATTGCAGTTCGCGCACTAAAACATTAAACGATTCGGGAATGCCCGGCTCGAAATTCGATTCGCCTTTGACGATGGTTTCATAGATTTTCGAGCGTCCGGCGACATCATCGGATTTACAGGTTAGCAGTTCCTGTAAAATATGCGCCGCGCCGTAGGCTTCCAAAGCCCAGACTTCCATTTCGCCGAAACGCTGTCCGCCGAACTGCGCTTTGCCGCCTAACGGCTGCTGCGTAATCAGCGAATACGGTCCGATTGAACGGGCGTGAATCTTGTCGTCAACCAAATGCGACAATTTGAGCATATAAATATAACCGACCGTTACCTTTTGCTCGAACTGCTCGCCGGTCAAACCGTCGAATAGACGGGTTTTGCCTGAGATTCCGACCGACGGCGGAATGCCGAGTTCGTCGAATTTTTCGTTGGCGACGGCGATATATTCCTTGATTTCCTTTTCGCTCGCGCCGTCGAAAACCGGCGTGGCGAAATGCAGTCCGAGAACCCGCGCCGCCCAGCCGAGATGCGTTTCCAAAATCTGCCCGACGTTCATTCGAGACGGTACACCGAGCGGATTCAAAACGATGTCAACCGGCGTTCCGTCCGGCAGATACGGCATATCTTCTTCCGGCAAAATTCTGGCGATGACACCTTTGTTGCCGTGTCGTCCAGCCATTTTATCGCCGACGCTCAATTTTCGTTTCATCGCCACGAAAACTTTCACCATTTTGATCACGCCCGGCGGCAGTTCGTCACCCTGTTTTAATTTGGTGATTTTTTCCTCGTAGATGTCGCTTAAAATGTTGATCTGGCGCGTCGTGCGCTGTTCGTATTCCTTAATTTCTCCGGCGATGTCAATCGTTCCGGCAGAAACATCGGCTTTACGAAGCACTTTCGTTTCGATGCCTTTCAGATTTTCGCGGGTCAGCGTTTCGCCTTTTTTGATGAGAACGTCGCTGCCGTCGCTTAAATCCTTCGTCAGTTTGCGCCCGTCGAAAAGCTCAAAAATTCGCTCGTCGCGCTGTTCGCTCAGAATACGAATTTCGTCTTCCAAGTCGCGCCGCAAATCTTCTTCTTCCAGACCTTCGATGTCCAGTGAACGCTCGTCTTTTTCCTGTCCTTTGCGCGTGAAAACCTGCACGTCAACGACCGTTCCGTCAATTCCCGGCGGGCAAGTCAAGCTGGCATCTTTAACATCGCCGGCTTTTTCGCCAAAAATCGCGCGAAGCAGTTTTTCCTCCGCCGTCAGTTGCGTTTCACCTTTCGGTGTCACTTTCCCGACGAGAATCGAGCCGGGTTTGACCTGCGCCCCGATGCGGATGATTCCCGATTCGTCCAAATCCCTAAGCATATTTTCGCCGATATTCGGAATATCGCGCGTTACTTCTTCGGGTCCGAGCTTTGTATCGCGGGCTTCGATTTCCAACTCTTCGATGTGGATCGAAGTGTAATAATCGTCTTTGACGAGCCGTTCCGAAACCAGAATCGCGTCTTCAAAGTTGTAGCCGCGCCACGACATAAACGCCACCAAAACATTACGACCGAGCGCGAGTTCGCCTCTGTCCGTGCAAGGACCGTCGGCGATTACCTGTCCTTTTTTGACGCTTTCGCCGACTTCGACGATGGCGCGTTGATTGATACAAGTGTTCTGGTTCGAGCGCGTAAATTTGACGAGCGAATAAATATCCGCCGTCACTTCACGCGAAATCGTGCCGTCAACCTGATGATCGGCTTTGACGATAATGCGTTCCGAGTCAACGTAATCAACGATACCGTTGCGTTTGGCGATGACGACCGCGCCCGAATCCCGCGCCGCGACCGCTTCCATTCCGGTTCCGACATACGGCGATTCAGCCCGCAAAAGCGGAACCGATTGCCGCTGCATATTCGCGCCCATCAGAGCGCGGTTCGCGTCGTCGTTTTCGAGAAACGGCACTAAACTCGCGGCGACCGAAACGAGTTGTTTCGGCGAAACATCCATATACTGAATTTCTTCGCGGTCAGCCGTAATAAACTCGCCTTTCTGCCGCGCCGCGTTGCGTTCATTGACGAAGTTACCTTTTTCGTCGAGTTCGATGTTCGCCTGCCCGATAATATATTTATCTTCTTCCCAAGCCGTCAAATAAAACGGGAACGGCTCGAATTCCGCCGCTTTCTGTCCCTTTTTCAATTTGCCGTTGGCTTCCTCGGTCTGTTCGAGCGGAACGTGCTGGTGCGGTTTCAAATGCGTGTCACCGCCATTGATAATTTTTACATATTCGATCACCCGACCGTTATCAACTTTGCGATACGGCGATTCGATAAAACCGAATTCGTTGATTCGCGCGAAACACGACAAACTGGAAATCAAACCGATGTTCGGACCTTCCGGCGTTTCAATCGGACAAATACGACCGTAGTGTGTCGGGTGAACGTCGCGGACTTCAAATCCGGCGCGTTCACGCGACAAACCGCCCGGTCCGAGCGCGGACAAACGGCGTTTGTGCGTAATTTCCGACAAAGGATTCGTCTGATCCATAAACTGCGACAACTGCGACGAGCCGAAAAATTCGCGGACGGCGGCGGTTACGGGTTTGGCGTTAACCAAATCACGCGGCATCGTCGTAAACATATCCTGTTGAATGGACATTTTTTCCTTGATGGCGCGTTCCATTCTTTCGAGACCGATGCGGAATTGATTTTCGAGCAGTTCACCGACGGCGCGAACACGACGATTGCCCAGATGGTCAATGTCGTCCTGCCCGTAATGTTCGTGATCCTTCTTCATTCGCAGCAGATAATTGACGACTTCATAAAAATCGGTCGGTTTGAGCAGGAAGTTGTTCAAATCTTCGCGTTCCGGTCTGCCCATTTTGATATTAAATTTCAAGCGTCCGACACGCGATAAATCAAAACGGCGAGCATCGAAAAACATTCCTTCGAGCAGACGATAAGCAGTCGGCACAGTCGGCGGATCGCCCGGACGCATTTTGCGGTAAATTTCCAAAAGTGCGTCAACCGGTTTGCTGATCGTATCTTTTTTCAAAGTCTGCAAAATAATATTGCCGATAATATCGCTTTCGGGAAAGAAAACCGAAAAATTCTCCACGCCTTCCTCGACTAATTGCTGAAGTTTCGCGGCGGTCAGTTCGCTGTTCGCTTCGAGAATAACTTCACCGGTTTCGGTGTTGACCACATCGTCCAAAGCAATCGCGCCTTCAAAATCGCCGATTGACACTTCAACCTGTTCGATGCCGAGTTTTCGTAATTCTTTCAACGCGGAAGCGGTAATCTTTTTGCCGACGGCGACGACGGTTTCGCCTTTGTCTTTGATGTCTTCCTCCGCCTTCATTCCCTTCAAATGCGTTTCGCCTTCCGCCTTAACTTTAACGTAGAGTTTGCTTTTTTTGACGACGACTTCATCAGTCGTGTAAAAACGCTTTAGGATGTCGGCGTTAGTGAATTCGGCATTTTTAACCACTTCTTCCAGGATATTGTCGGAAACGGTTTTCATATCAATTTGCGGATTGAGCCACAAACCGAGAGCGCGAAGAAAGATCGTCGCCAGAATTTTGCGCTTGCCTAAACGAGCGTGCAAAATTCCCTTTTGATCGAATTCAAATTCAACCCACGAACCGCGATACGGAATGATTTTCGCCAAATAAGCATCGCGGTCGCCTTTGAAAAACACGCCGGGCGAACGGTGAAGCTGCGAAACGATGACGCGCTCCGTGCCGTTGATGATAAAAGTTCCGTTGTCGGTCATCAGCGGAATTTCGCCGAAGAAAACGTCTTCTTCCTTGATGTCGCGGATCGTCGAAACGCTCGTTTCTGGGTCTTTATCAAACACCGTCAAACGAATTCTGACCTTCAAAGGAACGCTGTAAGAAGTTCCGCGCTCCTGACATTCCTGCTGGTCGTGTTTGTGTTTCAAACCGACCGGTTCACCGCAGTTCGAGCAGAGTTTCGGGCGCACGGCATTAAAAGTCCCGCAGTTATTACAGAGAACCTCAGCCGGATTGAACGGATCAACCTTGATTTTCGCGTTACATTCCTTACAATTGGCGCGAAGATGCTCCAATCCTTCCAAGTTGCCGCATTTGCACTGCCAGTTACCGATCTGAAATTCGACAAATTCGAGCGTCGCCGTTTCGCGGAAATCGGAAACCGGAAAAATGGATTGAAAAACCGTTTGCAATCCGACCATATCGCGCTCTTCGGGGATCAAATCCATCTGCAAAAAGCGGTTGTAGGATTCGCGCTGCACTTCGATCAAGTTCGGAATGCGGGCGGACGTATAAATTTTTGAAAAATCCACGCGCTTCGGTGCCTGACTCGTTCGGCGACCGCGCCCGTGGTTGTTGTTTTGTAGCGGATTGACAATCATAATTATAAAATCCTAAGGCTTGGAGAAAAATTCTGTTGATTTAAATGTTTTTTGTTGCTAAGATGCCTTATTCAAAGTTCCAAAAAACCGATTTTCAAAATAAAGACGGCAAATGCGGTCGAGGGTAAAACTTACCCTGACCGCTTATTTGTTAGCAGTATTGCTTTATTATAAATTGTTTGGGAGTGTCAAAAATGAACCTAACTCTCCAGTTCGATAACCGAGAATAATCTCGTTTAATGCCCGGCACTCCAATTTTTTGAAATGCCTGTTTGATAAAGACGGCAGGCGTTGGAATACCTTAACGCCTGCCTTTTATCCTAACAACTATAAAACTCAATTTCAATTCGTAATATAGATGTTGCTGCTGTGACTTTAGTTTGTCCGAAAATTATTTAATTTCGACCGTTGCTCCGGCATCCGTTAACTTAGTTTTGATTTCTTCAGCTTCAGCCGCCGAAACGCCTTCCTTAATAGCTTTCGGCGCGCTGTCAACCAATTCTTTGGCTTCTTTCAAACCGAGACCGGCGACGACTTCACGAACTATTTTGATGACGTTGATCTTCTGCTGACCGGCGGCGGTCAAAACCACATCAAAAGTGTCTTTTTCGACTTCGGCAGGCGCGGCATCACCGGCGGCGGCGGCCATCGCCATCGGCGCGGCGGCGGCGGCGGATACGCCGAACACTTCTTCCAATTCCTTAACCAATTCCGACGCTTCCAGCAACGTCATAGCTTTTAAAAACTCGATAACTTCTTCTTTTGAAACTGCCATAATAATTTATTTCTCCGTTTATTTTTTTGTGTTTACCTTTTGTTTATCGTCAGCCGGAGAACTCAATGAGACGATTTTTATAGCTAGGCTGCATCGAAGCTATTGAATGCGTCCGAGCTTTTAAGGCGACCTGACATATCGCTTTCGCTCGTTTTTACCTTGAGTCGGCTTTTCCGAACGCGGAATGCGAAATGCGGGTTGCGGATTTATCGTCCCGCATTTCGCATTCCGTATTCCGCGTTAAATCTTACGCTTCTTTCTGCTCGCCAATCTGTTTGATGACGACCGCCAAATCGCGCGGCACGGCATTAATTACCGTTACGATGCGCTGGGCTTGTGCGTTTAGAACAAACATCAATTTTGAAATTAGTTCTTCCTTCGACGGCAAGCTCGCAATCGCCGTAACCTGTGCCAAATCAACGACTCGTCCCTCGACGATGCCCGCTTTGAACGAATAAATGTCGGCATTATCTTTGACAAATTTGGAAATCGTCTTTGATAAAACAACTGCGTCATTGTCCGTCCAGGCGATTCCGGTAACACCTTTCAGGTATTCGCCTGCACCTTCATACGGCGTTCCTTTGACCGCGATTCGCGCCAAAGTATTTTTGACGACTTTGTAATTTGCGCCCGCGCCGCGTAATTGGTTGCGAAATTCCTGATCTTTCGTCACCGTCAACTTGGTAAAACCGACGATCATCGCAGATTTTGAATTGTTCAGATGCTCCGTGAGAGCGTTCAAATCTTTCTGTTTTCTTTCTCGTGTCTTCATTTTTCTACTCGCTCCTCACCTGTTCAAACATAAGTCAATTCGTCGAGCAAAACGCCCGGACTCATCGTTGCCGCCAGATTGATTTTTTTCAAGTAACGCCCTTTCGCCGTCGTCGGCTTGGCTTTGATAACGGCGTTGATTAAAGCTCTCAAATTTTCCTGAAGTTTGGCTTCGTCAAACGAGACTTTTCCGACCGGCGAGTGAATCACACCCGTTTTATCAACGCGATATTCGACTTTACCGGCTTTGGTTTCCTGAATCGCCGTTTTGACATTCATCGTTACCGTGCCGGTTTTCGGGTTCGGCATCAAACCGCGCGGACCCAAAAGTTTTCCGAGCTGACCGACTTTGCCCATCATATCGGGAGTCGCAATCAGCGTGTCGAATTCCAGCCAGCCGGCTTTGATTTTGTCAACGATGTCTTCACCGCCCGCGAAATCCGCACCAGCTTCTTCAGCCTCTCTGATTTTGTCGCCCTGCGCGACGACCACGACGACTTTCGCTTTTCCGCCTAAGCCGTGCGGCAAAACAATCGTTCCGCGCACGAGCTGATCTGCCTTTCGCGGGTCAACGCCAAGCCACATCGTCAGTTCGACCGTTTCATCAAATTTGGCAAAAGCGATTTCTTTAATTTTGGTAATCGCCTCTTCCAAACCGTATTTTTTACCCGCTTCGACTTTCTCTGAAGCTGCTCGGTAATTTTTTCCCTGTTTAGCCATTTGTTAGTTCAGGTTCAATCGAAATGTTTTTGATTTGCGATTTGATCGCTGCATTTCTCCCTGTATTACTGAAATTTCGGAAGACTATCCTTCAATCGTCAATCCCATACTTTTCGCCGTTCCCTCAATCGTTTTGACGGCTGATGCCAAATTCGTCGTGTTCAAATCGGGCATTTTTTTCGTGGCGATTTCTTCGATTTGCGCCCGTGAAATTTTACCGACCTTCGTCCGATTCGCCGTTGCCGAGCCTTTGGGAATACCCGATGCTTTGCGAAGCAGATCGGCGGCAGGCGGCGTTTTCGTTTCGAACGTAAACGAGCGGTCAGCGTAAACCGTAATCACGACGGGGACTTTCATATCAGGATCATCGTTTTGCGTCTTGGCGTTAAACGCCTTGCAAAACTCCATAATATTCACGCCGTGCTGTCCGAGTGCCGGACCAATCGGCGGAGCCGGATTTGCCTTCCCTGCCGGAATCTGTAACTTGATGTAGCCTGTAATTTTCTTAGCCATAATCTTTTAGTGATAAGTGGTAAATGGTAAATGGTAAATGGTAAATGGAATCATAAAAACTTACTACTTACCGTTCAGCACTTAACCACTATTTCATTCTTCCTCTGCAAAAGTAACTTTTTCGACATCCAAAAAATTGAGTTCGACCGGCGTGGCGCGTCCGAAAATCGTCACGGTAACTTTCAAAGTCGCCTTCTCTTCATTAATTTCCTCGACTTTGCCGGTAAAGCTGGCAAACGGTCCGGATTTGATTCGGACGACTTCTTCTATCCCATATGAGAATTTCGGTTTCGGTTTCTCCGTTGCTACTTCGATATTATGAACGATCTGATCAACTTCCAACTGCGTCAGCGGAGTCGGATTTTTTCCGCCCAAAAATCCCGTTACTTTCGGAGTCGCTTTGATCGCGTGAAAAACATTATCGGGAATCTTGCTTTGTTCGTTGCATTCGATTTCGACCAGCACATAACCCGGATAAAACATTCGCTGCGTTTCTATCCGTTTGCTCCCGCGCATTTCGACAACGGTTTCTTTCGGCAGCAAAACTTCCGTGATTTGTTCGCTCAATTCCATATCTCGAATACGGGCGTTGAGGCTTTCCAACACTTTGTTTTCGTGACCCGAATAAGTGTGGATAAAATACCACTGTTTCATTTTGATCCTTATATTCCGACGATTCTATTGATTAACCAAGTCAAGCCTTCAATGATATAAACCCAAGCTCGATCAACCAAAAAAAGATAAGCGGCAAAAAATATGACGTTAACGATCACGATAATCGTCGTATTCTTAACATCGTCGGACGAGGGAAACGTGGTTTTGTCGAGTTCTTCGCGCGTGTGCTTGATGAATTCGCCAACGCTTTCCTTTCCGTCTTTACCCCTATTGTCTAAGGTCTCAACTGCTTCCGACACTGTTTTTTCTCCTTAATTTTATTTGTGGCAGGGGTACCAGGACTCGAACCCGGACCTGCGGTTTTGGAGACCGTAATGCTAACCATTGACACCATACCCCTTTAAATCGGCAGAGAGTGAAGAGTGGAGAGAAGCGACTTTTTGTTTTGCCCGCCGCTCTCCACTCTTTATATCTTTACCCCAAGTTATTTATTTTCTTTGTGCAGGCGATGGCAGCGACAGCGACGGCAAAACTTGCTTAACTCCAGTCTTCCCGGAGTATTCTTTTTGTTTTTCGTCGTTACGTAGTTGCGTTCCTTGCATTCCGTGCATTGCAAAATTATGTTGTCTCTCGGCATAACTTCTTACCTCTTTTAATATATTACTCAACAATCTCGCTGACCGTTCCCGCCCCGACGGTGCGCCCGCCTTCTCTGATGGCAAAGCGCAGCCCCTTCTCCATCGCTATCGGGGCGATTAATGTGATCTCCATCTGGATGTTGTCCCCCGGCATCACCATCTCTACCCCTTCCGGCAGATTCGCCACTCCG
>JAYVKL010000147.1:0-21122 GCA_043768465.1 Pyrinomonadaceae bacterium | reverse complement strand
CACAGCGGCAGACTACGGAAAAGTTTATTCAGACTCGGATGCGGGATTATTCAGGAAGTTTTATTTGAAATCAAACGCTATGCAAAGGTGAATGTCTTTAAAATTCTAAGATGCTGACAAAACAGGACTTATTTCGTTTTGTCCCGTGCAGAAAAAATAATTCAGTCTTTCTACCTAAATAAAAAATTGTGATTTTACAATCGGTAAAATTCTTTGTATTCGATTGTCCCAATAATTCCAATCGTGTCCACCGTCGCACTGCCGAAATTCGTAAACGATTCCGCGCTGTCGGAAAATTTCGGCAAGCCGCAAATTGACGGGTAAAAAAGAATCTTTCGTACCGCAGTCAAAATAAAAATACGGCAGTTGATTAATTTGTTTGGGCGGAAAATTAGTAGCCAGCCGAAATAAATCATTCTCCTGTCGAATTTGCTGGTTAGTTAAGCCGAACACGCGGAAAATTGAGGGCTGCAACTCTTTCCAACTGTTTGATATTTCCGTATCGTCAATTTCAGCCGCGTGAAACGCGCCGCTCATTGAGACTGCCAGAGAAAACATTTTCGGACGGCGAAAAGCCAGTTTAAAAGCTCCATAACCGCCCATCGAAAGACCGGCGACGGCTCTCGAATTTCCTTCTGCCCGCACGTTGAATCGCCGCTCGACATCGGGAATTAGTTCTTCAGTCAAATAACTTTCATAAAAATGATTTTCAATTTCCGGGCTGTCCGTATACCAGCCGTCGCCGCCTTCGGCGCAAATGATAATAAACGAAAATTTTTGAGCGTAATCGATTAAATTTGTGTTTGTTATCCAATTATCAAATCGTCCGAAAAGCCCGTGCAGAAGATACAAAACGGGAAAGTTCTCGTTTGAATTTTCGTAAAGCGCGGGAAGAATTGCGTAATACGGCAGTTCTTTATCGTTCAGTCGGCTGAATAATCGAATGATTTGCGCGGAGTTTTGATCGGTTTGATTTCCCTTTTTCATCTAAAAGAAATTTTGAAGAGCGACGGGAATCGCGCCGAAAAGACTCGGGCGTTGAACACTCGCCGGGCGAATATCGATTTTTGCAACCGACGGGATAAGATAGCGGCTTTTAACCTTTTCTTTAATTATCGGTGCGATTAGATTCCACGCCGTAGAAATATCGCCGCCGATAACAATAATTTCAGGACTTAAACCGTGCGCGAGGCTGGCGATGCCGTCGCCCAAGTATTCTGCCGTCGCTCGTAAGGCGGCAATTGCTTTTTCGTCGCCGCGATTAGCTTGGGCAATAATATCTGTAATCGAAGTGGCAATTGAATCGTTTTTGTTATTCATCAAGCGGTGATAACGCGCAATCGTTGCGCTCTCGGACGCAAGCGTTTCCCAGCAGCCTTTGCGCCCGCAGGAGCAGACTTCCCCGTTCGGCTCCATACACATATGACCGAAACCGCCCAAACCGATTTGCGAGCCGACGTGCATTTCGCCGTTAATAATCAGTCCGGTTCCGAGACCATCAACGACTAAAATATAAAGCAGAGTTTTAACTCGAATTTCGTCGAGTGGACCGTACCAAAGTTCGGAAAAGGCGGCGGCGTTAGCGTCGTTTTCGACATAAACCGGCAGTTTTAGTTTTTCTTCGAGAATCGCTTTGACCGGCAGATTATTCCATTCAAGATTAGGCGAGACGGCGACTTCGCCGGTATCGCGTCTGATTAAACCGGGAACGCTGACACCGACGGCGGCGAACTTGACACGCGGGTAATCGGTCTTGATCGTTTTTTCAATCTCCGTTGCCAATTGCTGTAAAAACCTTTGGGGATTGCCTTCGGTTACCATCGCTTTTTGTTTCAGAATCCGCCCGTTAAAATCGCTAACCGCGTAAATCGTGTCGCGAACGCCGATGTCAATTGCCAGAACATAAGCGTTCTCACCGTTGATGTATAGATAAGTCGGTTTTCGTCCGCCGCTTGACGGACCTTCCGCGCCTTCGTAAATCACGTTTTTACGCATCAGGCGATTAACTATCGAAGAAATCGTTCCCGGTCGCAAACCCGTAACTTTCGCTATTTCCGCCCGCGAAATCGGCTGTCGTTCCCGAATAAGGTGCAGCAGAACCGTTTGATTGATATTCCTGATGTCGTGAATATCGACCATTTTTACTTCGCGTGTTTTCTCTATTTTCATTTTCTTCGGCTTTTGTAGTTTGTGATTAACAATTCTTTGCTACCTGATGACATTAGCACCTGCGCCGCACATCAGCGATTCGATTTCAGCGAGTCGCGCCGACGAATTGTCGCCCGGTGTTGTCATTACCAGACAGGCGTGAGCCGTCGCGCATTCGATTGAATACTGCGCGTCTTTTCCATTCAAAAGTCCGTAAATTAAACCGGACGCGAAAGCGTCACCGCTTCCCACGCGGTCGAAAACCTGAACATTCGTGTAATTTTCGGCTTTGAATACCTCGCCGCTCGCAAAACAAACAGCCGTTAAATTATGCACGCCAGCTGATTTTACTTCGCGTAGAGTCGTTGCGATAACTTTCAGATTCGGAAATTCCGTTTGCAGTTTTCGAGCCGCGGCTTGAAATTCATCAGCATTAAATCCCGCAAAGTTCGCGTTAAAATCGGGAACGCCGAAAACGACATCGGCAAACGGCAGCAGCGTTCGATTAATTTTATTTGCTTCTGTTTTCCCGCCGCGTCCTTTCCAGAGCGAATCACGATAATTTAAATCATAAGAAACTATTGAGCCGTTTTCCCGCGCCGCCCGTATCGCTTCGATTGCCACGTCAGGCGTTGAATCCGACAAACCGACTAGTATTCCGCCCGTATGAAGCCAGCGTGTGCGGCTTCCGGCTAAAATTGTTTGCCAATCGATGTCTCCTGTCTTAAGCTGTGAAACCGCCGTATTCGCCCGGTCAAAAGTTGAAGCGGGCGCGCGCAGTCCGAAGCCGCGTTCGATAAAATATAAACCGTTGCGCGTATTTGCGCCGCCGTCGTCGAGCGCACGCCACAGAATTTCGGAAGCATCGACGCCGCCCTGCAAAATTAAATTTTCCGCGAGCCGTCCCAAACCGTTATCAGAGAGAGCAGTTATAATCGCCGTTTTCTGACCGAAAACTTTCGACAAATTTCGCGCGACATTATATTCGCCGCCGCCGTCAAAAACTCGAAAATTCTGCGTCGTGTGAATTCGCTCGTCGCCCGCATCAAAACGGAGCAGCACTTCGCCCAACGAAATTAAATCCCAGCGGCAATCCGCTTTTGATTTGATTTTTAACATAAAAAGCATCTTGCCAGTTGAAGCGCGTCGCTGGCAAGTTTTTGACCGATAAATTATTTCTTAAATTTTAGGCTCGCTGCAGTTGAAACGTAAAATATAAATAGTTAAGAATAATTGTCGAATACAGATTCGACGTTTTTCTTCCAAATTTTTTAATGAATAAACAAGACGTAACAGCGCGCATTATCGAAACGGGCATCGTGCCGGTAATTCGGGCGGCTTCGGCTGATGAAGCAACCCGATTGATTGAAGCCGTTCGCGCAGGCGGAATTAACATTTTTGAAATTACGATGACCGTTCCCGGTGCCGTTTCGCTCATCGAAACATTGTCGAAAAGATTCGGCGCGAGTGCGCTAATCGGCGCGGGAACGGTTTTAACCACGGAACAGGCAAGAGACTGCATCAACGCTGGCGCGCGGTTTGTCATTAGTCCGGCATTGAATTTTGAACTGATTGCGCTCTGCCGAAAAGCGGAAATTACCGTTATGCCCGGAGCATTAACACCGACTGAAATCGTCGCGGCGTGGAACGCGGGTGCCGATTTCGTCAAAGTGTTTCCCGCCGGGGCATTAGGCGGTGCAAGCTATATTAAATCTCTGAAAGCTCCGCTGCCCGATATTAAAATTATTCCGACCGGCGGCGTATCTCTTAAAACAGCCGCCGACTTTATCCGAGCCGGAGCGAGCGCGCTCGGAGTCGGCGCCGACCTGGTTGATCTGCAGGCTTTGCGTCAGGGAAATGAAAATACGATTACAGACAGGGCGCGGCAGTATGTCGAGATTGTCAAAGCCGCCCGCCCGACGACGTGATTTAAAACCGTTGCCCTTAAATTACCGACCGGTTGGATAAAAAGTGGATTGTTTGAAAAAATTGAAAAATAAAGTGTTGGAGAGCAGAAAAAAGCGGGGGAGATTTTCGTTTAGAAAGTACCTTCGGACAACTTTGCAGAATTCCTAACGCGCAATTTGCTTTCGTCTTTTCACATTTTATTGCCGGATTTCACAGGCGTTTTTAACAATCTCCCCCGCTTTTTTTTGCTCTCCAACTTCTTTGAGTTTGGCATCAACCGAAGCGGCAATGACCGCTCGCCGATATTTGGTCGGACACACGATGTGATACATCAAAACTGAAACATTGTGGTTTTTATGAATGAACTCGCTCATTCGACCATTATAAAGCCGCAGCAAGCTGATGGGGTATTACACCCAAAGTGAATAAAAGTTAAAAATATTTGTTGACAAAAAAATAAAGCGATGTTACAAGTTACTTATTCATCGGTGAAAATAAAGTCTTAATTTTTTGATTTGCCGGTAGAAAACCATTCCGTAAACACAGTTTATCCGTTGCTTTTAAGCAGCTAATTTGGAATTTATAATTCGAGCGCACTTTTACTCGGCTAAAAACTAAGAAGGAGCATTATGCAGCTTTCGGTTCTTGACCAAATTATCGTCGTTGTTTATTTGGCGGCGATTATGAGCATCGGTTTTGCGATGAAACGCAAGGCATCAAAAGGCATGTCGTCATATTTTCTGGGCGGACGGCAACTGCCCTGGTGGGCGCTGGCAATGTCTGGTTCATCGTCGTATTTCGATATAACGGGAACGATGTGGATTGTCTCGACCTTTATCGCGCTTGGGCTAAAAGGAATGTGGGTGCATTGGCTCTGGGGCTTTCCGATAACGGCGTTCTATTTGGCTTATATGGGCAAATGGATTCGCCGCTCGAATGTGATGACCGGTGCCGAATGGATGAAAACCCGTTTCGGCAGTTCAAAAGCGGGCGATTTGGCACGGCTTTCATATACTTTGTTCGCCGTTCTGACAATCTCAGCACTGCTTGGATATAGCGCTATCGGAATGGGCAAATTCGGCGCGATTTTTCTGCCGTTTTCACCGACGATGTGCGCCGTCTTAATTTTGGGCGTAACCGGTTTGTACGTTGTTTTAGGCGGTTTCCAGGGCATCGTGCGCGTCGAAATCGTGCAGACGATTGTCTTAAGCGCGGGCGCAATAATTTTCTCTGTTATCGGCTACCTGCATTTTGACGCGGTGCGTTTTGCCGAAAAAATCCCGAACGGCTGGCAGGATATTATGCCGTCGCTTCGACCCGATTCATTTCAAGGATTGGTTGCGGGCGGCACGGACTATTCATTTTTCGGCGCGCTCGTCGCCGTTTGGGTTGCTAAAGGCTTGCTGCTTTGTTTGAGCGGACCCGAACAGCTTTACGATTTCCAAAGATTTCTTGCCGCAAAGGACGAGCGCGACGCTTCCAAACTCGGCGCGTTGTGGGGCGTAATTCACACGGTTCGCTGGTGTTTTGCGATGGCGATTGCGGTGATGGCGATTATGGGCATCGGCAACGCCGCATTGGACGCGAAACTTAAAGCCGACCCGGAGACGGCATTGCCACTGATTATCGGCTCGATGCTGCCCGTCGGTTTAGTCGGATTTATGCTCGCCGCGCTTCTTTCGGGATTTCTGGCAACTTTCAGTTCGACGGTGAATGGCGGCGCGGCGTATCTGGTCAAAGACGTCTATCAACGGTATATCAACCCGAATGCCGACGCTAAAAAATTGGTGCGCGTCAGTTATTTATCGTCCGCTCTTTTAATTCTCACGGGATTAGTTATCTCGATTTTCGGAACATCGATAAACACGGCGTTTTTGTGGATTTTCGGAACGCTCGCGGCGGGGATTCTGCCGCCGAACGTTCTGCGCTGGTATTGGTGGCGCTTAAACGGGCAGGGTTATGCGGCGGGCGTTTTCGGTGGTATGGCTTTATCGCTCGGTCAAGTGTTTTTGGACACCACAGTTCTGAGCCAGCCGCTTCCGCTGTATATCGGATTTCCCGTCATTGCGATTTGCTCGACGGTGATTACGATTGCGGTTTCTTTATTAACGCAGCCGACCGACATCGAAACTCTAAAGAATTTTTATCGCAAAGTTCAGCCGGCGGGCGCGTGGCAGCCGGCGCGGGCGGCGGTGTTGGCGGAAACTCCCGATTTCAAAAAACAATCGCCGTTCAAACTCGACTTATTTAATACGGTCGTTGCTTTAGTCGGCATCACCGCGCTGTATGTTTCGATGCTTTATTTGATTCTACACCGCTTAAACATTGGTTTCGGCTTGCTCACTACGACCTTCATCTCGGCGATAATCCTTTATTTTTCATGGTATAAAACGTTGCCGCCGCCTTCAACGCAGTTAATGAGAGATGAAGAGGCGGAAAGTTTCGACACAAATTTCTCAGACAAAACGGTTCAGGAGAGTGTATGAGATTTGACGAAAAAGCCGTCATCGTCACTGGCGGCGCATTAGGAATCGGGCAGGCAACCTGCAAGTTGCTCGCGTCGCGCGGCGCGGCTGTGGCAGTTCTTGATTGGGACGAAAAAGCGGGAAACGATACTTGCGAAGAAATCGAAGCGAAAGGCGGTCGCGCTATTTTTCAAAAAGTTAACGTCGCGGATTTTTCGGCGGTCGAAATTGCAGTTAACAATGCACATAAAATCTTCGGCAAAATAAATTCTTTAGTCGTCAGTGCCGGAATTCAGCGTTACGGAACTGCCGTCTCGACGAGCGAAGAACAGTGGGAAGAAGTTTTAGGTGTAAATCTTAAAGGAGCCTGGAACGCGGCGCGGGCGACGCTGCCGCATTTAAGGGAAGCAGGCGGTGGAACAATAGTCAATGTTTCCAGCGTACAGGCTCTGGCGAGTCAGGCGAATGTTCTGGCATACACGGTCAGCAAACACGGACTCGTCGGTTTGACGCGCTCAATGGCAATGGATTTTGCCCTCGAAAATATCCGTGCAAACTGCGTTTGTCCCGGCACGGTTGACACACCGATGCTCGCCTGGGCGGCATCCTTAGATCCGAATCCGCAATCAGTCTACGATGCCTGCAACCAGATGCACCCGCTCGGACGGATTGCACAGCCGCGCGAAATCGCCGAAGTAGTCGCTTTTCTGGCGCACGAAAATTCATCGTTTGTAACGGGCGCGGTTTGGACGGCGGACGGCGGACTTTTAACCAGAATCGGCGGCGTACCGCAAACCGAAGCAGTATAGAAGAATCAATTTCAGCGAGGAAAAATATGAGTCAAACAGCAGTTACAGAAAATCAGCCGGAAGCGGCACAGTATAATCCACCGCCCGCTCTCGATGCGGCACTTGCCGCCGTTCCGCTGATTGAAGCGGGAAAAAAACCAAAGCGTATTGGGTATCTGACCAATTACAGTTTTCATATCTGGTATCAAATCGTCATTGAAATTTTGAAAAGACGCGGCGCGCAATACGGTATTGAAATCGTTTTCAAAGATGCCAATTTAAGCGTCGAAAACCAAATAAACCAAGCACGGGAAATCCTCGCGGAAGTTGATGCCCTTATTTTAACACCCGCCGCGACCGAAGGACTCGAAGAGATTCTGGAAATGGCGAAAGCAGCGGGGAAAATCGTCGTCATCGAAGCCAATCCGATTGAAGGAATGCAGACAATGGTTGCAATTTGCGATTATGACACCGGTTACGATTTGGGCATCTGGGTTGGAGAGAATGTGGAGAATGAAGACGCTTCGGCGTTACGCATTCTCGATGTCGGTCTTCCTACTTTGCGCCCGTGTCTATTGAGAAGCGAAGGTTTTGTCGCAGGTGTGAAAAGCGTCCAGCGCGACGCGGTTGTCGTCGCTTCAATCAATGGCGAAGCGACTCCTGCTATCGCGAGGCGAATCGCTCTCGACGCATTAAAAGAAACAGGCGATGTTGACGTGATTTTTGCAATGGACGATGAAACCGGACAGGGTGCCTATCAGGGTTATCTTGATGCCGGTTTTGACGCAAACACGGTAACAATCGCCGGTTTCGGACTTGCCGGAAGTCATGAGAAAGACTGGCTGATGCGGCGCGAGGCACTGAAGGTCAGCGCGGCAATGTTTCCCGAATACGTCGGTTTGCGCTGCGTAGACGACGTAATCAAATTGTATGACGGGCAAAGCGTTCCCCTGCGCGACGTAATTCCGACCGTGCCGATGACGGCAGAAATGCTCGAAAAATTCTACCCGAAAATTGACGGCGTTTGGACGCCGGATTTTGAAGCAATTGCCGCCATTGCGGTAAAGGGCGACTGCACGAAAGTTTAATAAATTGAAGTAAATCTGGAGACTGAAAATAAAATGAAAAATCTACTGAATCAAAAAATTACGCGGGCATTTTCCTTGTTGACAATCGTTTTGTTTTTGTCATACGGAATCTTCGCTCAATCAAATACCGGCTCGATTACCGGCGTCGTATCTGACCAGAACGGTGCTTCGGTGGCTAACGCGACGGTTGCCATAACCAATTTAGGCACAAACGAATCGCGAACGATTCAGACCGACACCGACGGTCGTTATGAAGCGCCTTCGCTTCCGACGGGCGTTTATAAAGTAACGGCGACGGCTAGCGGTTTTCAGGAAACAACCGTCAGCGATGCCCGTCTTGCGGTCGGTGAAAAACTGCGAGTTGACGTGAAAATCGCCGTCGGCGGCGTCGGCGCGACGGTTAATGTTACCGCAGAACAAACGACAACCAATACAGAAACCTCCGAAGTCGGCGACAATATCGGTCCGGCGCGCGTTGCCGACGTTCCCGTTAACGGGCGCGATTTTACGCAGTTGCTGGCGACCGTTCCCGGTTCGGTGCAAAGCACGAATCAATTTCAGGCGAGCATTAACGGCATTCCTTCGACCTTCGGCGGGACGAGTGTGCTGGTTGACGGCATCGATGCCGGACGTGTTGACACGAACGGCACATCAAACGTGCTTGGGCGTATCGAATCGCGCGTCAACCGCATCAGTATCGATAGTATTCAGGAAATTCAGGTGGTCGAGCAAAACTACTCGGCGCAATACGGACAGGCACTCGGCGCGGTTATTAATCCAATTACCAAATCGGGAACGAATCAGTTTCACGGCGGCGTATTCGAGTTCTTCCGTAATAACAAGCTTGACGCCAACGACCCGTTTAATAAAGCACTCGGCTTTAATCGGCAGGCACTTCGGCTGAATCAATTCGGCGGAAACGTGAGCGGTCCGATTGTCAAAAATAAATTATTTTTCTTTACCAATTACGAAGGCGTGCGGCAGACGCGCGGCTTGTTGTTCGACAGTTTTGTTCCAACAGCGAGGTTCCGCACGAAATTTACTGCGCCGCTCGCTCCGGTCTTAGCGGTGCTGCCGCTGCCCAACGCGTTGAAAATTTTCAAAAGTGCGCCCAATGTAGCCGTAGGTGATGCGGGATTTTTTGAATACGGTGAATATCAGGCGCAAAAAAATGGAAAGCTTCGCGAAGATACCGGCTCGGTCAAACTCGATTACAATTACAGCGACCGCAGCCAGTTTTCGATGCGCTACAACATCAACGATTCGGATACGACAACGCCTTACGGCGTTGCGACCGACCAGATCGCAGACGGAACTCTGCGCGTTCAGTTGTTCAAAGTCTCGAACAACTACACAATTTCGAGCAACGCCGTCAATGAATTCGCTTTCGGCATCAACCGCAATGTAACCAATGCGGGTGCGGGCGGTTCGACTCTGCCGAACTTTAATTTTTTGTTCGTCAATGCTTCCGTTGCCGGTGTCGGTCCGGCTCAGTTTGACCAGTTTCGGAAAGGAATGGTTTATCAGTTTCTTGACACGCTCAGCTTTGTTCGCGGCAAACATTCGCTCAAAGCCGGAACGGATATTCGTCTTAACCGCAGAGACGCGAGTTCAGCAACGCAATACACACTTTTCTTTTTCGGTGCTGAGGATTACCGCAATGGCGGCTCGGTCATCGGGCAAAGCGGCGGCAACCCGCTTTTAAGATACGCTAACGAAAACTATTCGTTTTTCGCGCAGGACGACTGGAAAGCGCACCCGCGCCTGACCTTAAATTTAGGTATGCGTTACGAAGTCAGCAGCGTCAGCCGCGAGAAAAACGGGCTGCTGCAAAATTTCGATGTAGCGACCAGAACATTTTCGCCCGTCGGCGCAAAAATTCACGACGCGGATAAAAACAATTTCGGTCCGCGCTTCGGTTTCGCCTTTGACGTGTTCGGCAATCAAAAAACGGTTCTTCGCGGCGGTTACGGCATTTTTTATAATCAGGAATTGCCTGCAAGCTTCGGCTCGCCGCAAGCTAACAGTTTTCCGCAATCGCAGATTTTCTTTCCGTCGTTTCCGATTAAACCGGCGGAATTTACCGCGCCGACGCTCGCCGACCGCAGTCTTTACACGATTGACCGCCATTTGCGAACGCCTTACGCGCAGCAGTATTCGCTAAACGTTCAGCAGGATTTGGGTTTCGGTGTTTTGCAGGTCGGCTACGTCGGCAACCACGTTCTGGACATTCTGACAAACGGCATCATTACGCCGCGCAACCTTAATACGGCAAATGCCGCCGGCGTGCGCCCGATTCCGAGTCTCGGTAATGTTTACGAAATCGGAAGTTACCCGCAGTCGAACTACAACGCGATGCAGGTTACGTTCAAACGCAACTCGTCGCGCGGCTTGCGCTTTAACGCCAATTACACCTGGTCGCATGCGATTGATAATGTTATTGGATTTTTCAAGGACTACCAGAATTTTCAGGATTTGAATGCCGACCGCGCCAGCAGCGACCAGGACGTTCGCCATAACTTTACGTTCGACGCCGGTTACAATGTGCCTTCTCTACGCAGCTTTTTCGGGAGTGGCGTTCCGCGCTGGTTAGCCGAGGGTTTTCAATTTAATACTCTGACGCAAATCCGCAGCGCGCTTCCCGTGAACGTAACGGCTGACGGCGGTTTTTTTGGCGGCGCGCTCCGCCCGAACGTCGTTCCGGGCGTTCCGCAGTATTTATCTAACGGCAATTTCAATCCGGCGGCATTTTCAAGACCGGCAACCGGCACCTTCGGTAATTTGGGACGCAACGCCCTGCGCGGCTCTAACTTCGCGCAGGTGGATTTTTCCGTTTTCAAAAACACGCGCCTGACGGAAACAACGGCTTTGCAGTTTCGTGTCGAATTCTTTAATTTATTCAATCATGTAAATTTCGCCGACCCATTCGGCGGTTTGACGCGCGCCGCCTTTGTCGGCACTCTCGACCCGCAGTCTTTATGCAGTTTTGGACAACGCTGCACTACTGTCGGCAATCAACTCGGCGGTTTGCTCGGCTCGGGCGGTCCACGTCAGATTCAGCTATCGGCGAGATTTAGTTTCTAACAACTTTTTCACGCGGAAGTTTTGGGTTTCATTTATTTAGGTGACCGGCTAAAATTACGTGAAACCCAAAACCTTTTACATTTCTATTTCGGGAGAAAAACATTGCTGAGGGAAATAAATAAATGCCGAGAATTCGCCGTCGCGGCGCTCTTTTTAACTTGGGTTTTGGCATTCAATGTTGCGGCTCAAACAAAACTTCCCGAAAGCACAATCAAAACCGTTTATATCGTGCCGACTTCGCATTACGATTTCGGCTTTGTCGATCCGCCGGATAAAGTTCGGGAACGCGCCGCGCGGCATATTGACGAAGTAATTAGAATGGCGGAAACCGACCCGAATTTTCGCTGGACGATTGAAAGCGTCTGGCAGGTCAACGAATGGATTAAACGCCAAAAGCCGCCGACTTCGGTTTTGCCGAAAGACGAAGCGAAAATCGCGCGGCTGATGAAACTGATAAAATCCGGTCGCATCGCGCTTTCGACCGCGTGGGGCAGTATGCACACGGATTTTATGGGCGCGGAAGAACTCAACCGAATTTGCTACGATTACGCAAACTTAAAGAGAACTTACGGCGTTGAATCCGAATTGGCGATGATGGACGACGTTCCCGGTCATCCGACATCAATTCCATCGGTTTTAGCCGGCAGCGGCACAAAATATCTCGTTACGGGCGCAAATCTTTTTCTCAAAACGGCAACCTCCTTGGCACCCGGAAAAGTTCCGTTTTACTGGCAGTCGCCCGACGGTAGCAAGGTTTTAACGTGGATTAGCCAGAGTCCGCGCGGCGGTTACACGGAAGGGATGACGGATTTTTATCTCGACCCGTATTCGCTCGACCCGTACACGGCGAAAACGCCTTACGATATGTTTAATCCAAAGGCGGGCGCAAAAACCGATTTGCAGAAAATGGAACAGGGCGTTACCGAACTGCTCAATCGCTACAACGGCGCGGGCTACAAATACGACGCGGTGATGGCGATGTATGCCCACGATTTTGTCGAGCCGACCAATGTTGCGAATCTCGAAAAAGCCGTCAAGCTCTGGAACTCGAAACACAAAGAAATTCAACTGAAAATCGCCACGCCGCCGGAATTTATGCGCTATATCGAAACGAAATACGCGGCGCAGATTCCGACCTTTAGAGGCGAATGGTCGGGTCTTTGGTCGGAAGCCAAAACGCAGTCGCCGCAAATCAGCGCGCTCGCCCGCTACGCGCACGACAAAGCGCCCGCGTCGGAAACTTTGTGGAGCGCGATTGCGATGACGCGCAATATTCCTTTTCCCGTCGGCAACGAATCGAACATTTACGACCGGATGTTCACTTACGACGAACACAGCGGCGCGGGCAACACGGGCTGGGTGCAGCTTAACGACCGTGAACCGCTCGAAGAACAAAATCGTCAATACGTTCGCTTTATGTCGGACGCGCGCGGCGAACTCGACAACCTTTTCGGGCAAGGATTAAAACTTCTCGCGCAGCCTTCGCGCTACGACCGAATCAAAATTGAAAAAGACGCAAACACCTTGCATTTGCTCGTGTATAACGGATTATCGTGGAAAAGAAGCGATGTCGTTAAATTCAAATTGCCGCAGGAAAATCCGCGCGTTTCAAAAATCCGCCGCGCGTCCGACAACAAAGAAATCAAGTTTGACATCGACGAGGCAGGCAACGCGATTTTTGTTGCCAAAGACATTCCTTCATTCGGATACGCGACTTTCGAGGTTGAAACTGCAATCGGTATAAACGTCTCGACTCTGCGTGAGGATAAAGGAAAAGCTGGAATCTCAAACAGCAATTTCCGCGTCAAAATGCGCGAAGACGGAAATATCGAAAGTATTTACGATATCCGGACAAACCGCGAAATCGTCAACAATCGCGGCGAACTGCCGTTTAACTCGCTGCTGAGAACCGAAGGCGCGGCGGCTTCTAATTTGCCGTATCCGCTTCCGACGGAAATCGTCGTTCAAAAAGGCGAGCAAATGACGCGGATTGTCGTTAGGCGCGCGCGTTCGGCATATCCTTTAACGACTTTGACGATTTACGACGACCTCGACCGCGCCGAGATTCACAACGAACTCGACCGCGACGCGATGCCGTTTCCGGGCGGCAACAACAATTGGAGCGATTCTTATTATTTCGCGTTTCCTTTCGCGCTTTCCAAAGAAAATTTAAAGGTTTTGCGCGGCGGTCAAAAATGGTTTGACCGTCTGCCGGACGATTACCTGCCGGAGGCGCGGCGCGATTCAGTAACGACGCAGCACGCTATCGGAATGACGGACGGTAACCAGACAATTATACTCGCGCACCGTCAGGCTTTTCATTTCGTTTATCCGGGTTACGTCAATACCAAAATGCTGCCGCAAGGCGCGGCGAAAGAATTGCCCGCGATGTTCACCGGAAAATTTCCGCTGCCCGAAGCGACGCTTTATTCACGCGCTCTACGCCACGCCGTTCAGCCCGACACGCACGATTTCGGTATCGTAAATTTTCCGACCGTCGAGCCGACTTTAGGCGGAAAAATCGTCTTCGATTACGCACTGAAGGATTTCGGAAAATTTGACGAAACGGCGGCGTGGCACTTGGGTTCTGATTTTAATTTGCCGCTCGAAGCGATGTTCGTTACAACTCCGCCCGCAAAATTAGAACAAAGTTTCTTTGCCGTAAGTGAGCCGAACGTCGAGATTGTCGCCGTCAAACCGCTCGCCGACACCATCAATCACGGCGAAGTCAGCGCGTCGCCGCTCGACCCGCGACCGAATAAAATTTTCGTCATCCGCCTTCAGGAATTTGCCGGACGCGAGAGCGAAGTTCAGCTAAATTTGCCCGCGAAAATAAATTCCGCGGCGATTGTTAATTTAACGGAAGATAAAGTTTTGCAGAATCTAACGCGAATCGCTCCTTTGACTGTTTCAATGAAGCCTTATGAAACGAAAACGGTGAAATTTGAAATTGAATGAAATTTAGCTTGGAGAAGATTTTTAACCACAGATGCACACAGATAAACACAGATTTTTAAGGATAGAAAAAGTTAAAAGACAATTGATTTTATTATTTTTATCCGTGTCCATCTGTGTGCATCCGTGGTTAATTCCTTTTGGGTAAAAATTGAGAATTATGAGTGATTTAAAACGCCGAGATTTTCTAAAAACTACCGTTGCCGGAATTGCCGCCGGAGCGATTTTGAAAAACGATGTGTCGGCAAAAGAAAGTTTGCTTCCCGCGCCTGAAAATATTGTCGGAAACGGCGCGGCTTTACCGGATATTCCGACCGTCGCATCAACCCGAAGCATCGTGATGATGCACAAATTCGGAGACCTTTTCAATCCGCCGGGTTTGACGAATCAATGGGGCTGCGCGCAAGCCGCGATGGATGTCGTCGCCGTTCGCAGCATCGCTTTTCCGCCGTTCGCGCAGGGCGAAATGAACGTCGCGCCTTTGGGTTCGGGCGGCGAGCTTTTGACCGGAATTTTGTTTGTTGACGGGGAATATTTCGCCGCCACAAAAACGCCGATTGAATTTGTCTGGCAGTTGGACCGTATCGAACGCCGCGCCGTTTACAGAGATTTGGAACTCGTTAGCACGACGATTGTGCCGTTCAAACAAATGACGGCGGCGGTCAAATTAACTGTTACGAACAAATCAAAACTACGGCGCAAAACTGAAATAAAATTAGCCATCAACGGCGGCGCGGCAAAACTCGTCGCGCCCTGGAACGCGGCGTATTCGCCGGGCGAATACGATAACGCCAGAACGATTGATAAAAGTAGGAACGCCGTTTTATGCAAAGCCATTCACAGCGAAGCCCTTGTTCTGCAAGGCGCGTCGCCGAAACCGACCGAAATTTTGCCGTCGTGGTTGATTTATAATTTTGACCTTGCGCCAAACGAATCGAAAACCGTTGTTTTCGTAAATTCACTTGGCGCGTCGGTTGCCGAAGCGGAGAAAAGTTACGATTCAATCGTCAACAATTTCGATGCGGCGGCGAAAGCGACGACCAATGAATGGAACGCCGAACTCAAAGCCGCGTTCACGCCGAACAACGACCGATTTTCGGGATATTTGCCGACGCTCGTTACAACCGATGAATCGGTCAAAAGACTTTATCATTCGGCGGTTTTGAGCGCGCTGTTTTTCAAACGCACCACACCGTATTCGGTTTCCGGCACGACTTATGTGACGCTCGCGCCGCGCTACTGGGAAACGACGACTTTTTTGTGGGATATTTCGCTGAGCGCGATGCTGCTGGCGATGCTCGACCCAAAAATTTTACGGCGGATGATGGAAACATGGATGACGCTCGACATTCACCAGCATTTCGGGACGGAATTTTTAACCGGCGCGGGTGTTGGTCCGTGGTATTCGGTCAACGATTTTGCGATGAGCCGAATGGCGCGCGAGTATCTGCGGTGGACGGGCGACGAAAAATGGCTCGACAAGGAAGTCGGCGGTGTGAAGGTTTATGACCGTCTGCTTTCTTATGCCGAGCATTGGCGAGAACTCGATACAAACAAACACGGGCTTGCCGATTACGGCGGCGTGTCGAATCTACTGGAAGCCGTATCAAGCTATGTTCACGAAGTTGCAGGCTTGAACGCTGCGAATGTTTTTAATCTGCGTTTTGCCGCCGAACTTGCCGAACGTCGCGGGCAAAAGGAAAAAGCAAAATCTTATCGCCAAGAAGCCGAAACTTTAGGCAAGCGCGTCAACGAATTATACGTTGACGGCAAAGGCATCTGGCGTTGCCGCCTGCCGGATGGAAGCTATAATGAAGTTCATCATTGCTACGATTTCGGCACGACTTTAATTACCATCGGCGATTTGATGAAACCGAAACAGAAAAAAGAAATGGTCGAATTTTTCCGCACGGAACTGCAAACGCCGACGTGGATGCGCGCGCTTTCGACCAGAGATTTGGACGTAACTTTCAGCATTCGTCCCGACCATCAATGGACGGGTTCTTATGCTGCCTGGTCGGCTCTGGCGTTGAGCGGACTTTACGCGGCGGGCGAAAGCCGAATGGCTTTTGAATGGATGAAAGGCTTGGCGAAAACGACAATGCAGGGACCAATCGCGCAGGCGCATTTTGTCGAATCGGTCGTCGCTCCCGAATCGAACGGCGGCGCGATAAAAGCTCCGTCCGACCAACCGTATATCAACGATTGGGCGTGTGTTTCCGGCTGTAATTATCTCGAACCGATTGTGGATTCGCTGTTCGGAATAAATGCCGGACTTTTCGGAAATATCACGGCAACATCGAATTTTGATGCGTTCGATTCAAAAGCGGAACTTCGCAATATCAATTATCAAGGCAAAACATTTGTCGCTACAAAGCAGGGAATTAAACAGATAAGCAGTTAATTTGAGACGAGAATTTTATGCGCCGAATAATTTTTTTAATTACGATTCTTTTATTAACCTACTCTGCGGCTTTTGCTCAGACAACTTCGGGTTCTGATTGGATGACCGATGCGGGAAGCAAGTATTGGGTAACACCCGATATAACTTATCAAACGGCGGAAAATCGGAGTCTCAAACTCGATGTCTGGTATCAGCACAATATCAAAACTCCGAGTCCGACGCTCGTTTTTATACACGGCGGCGGCTGGATTTTCGGCAGCAAAGAAGGCACTGTTTTGAATTTTTTGCCGTATATGGAAATGGGCTGGACAATCGTCAACGTCGAATATCGAATGGCAAGCCAATCGCTCGCGCCTGCCGCCGTCGAAGATACTAGATGTGCCTTGCGCTGGGTGTTCCGAAACGCGAAACAATACAACTTCGATACGAGCAAAATCGTTTTGACCGGACAATCGGCAGGCGGTCATCTCGCGCTGATAACTGGAATGCTGCCCAACGGAACCGGACTTGATAACAACTGTTACGGCGACGAAGAATTAAAAGTCGCGGCGATTATTAACTGGTACGGCATCTCGGATGTCAACGATTTGATTGCTGGCAAAAACTTGAAAAACTACGCAGTGATGTGGGTGGGCAGCCAGCAGAATGCCGCCGAAATTGCCAAAAGAGTTTCGCCTTTAACTTATGTTCGCGCCGGTCTTCCGCCAATTTTGACGATTCACGGCGACAGCGATTCGATTGTGCCGTATTCGCAATCGGTTCGTCTCCACGAGGCACTCGACAAAGCCAAAGTAACGAATAAATTAATTACGATTAAAGGCGGCGACCACGGCGGTTTTTCGCAAGCCGATTACGTCAACAGCTTTAAGGAAATCAAAGAATTCTTGCGGCACAACAAGATTATTCAGTAAATCGAATGAAGATTACCGACATAAAAGCGACAACCGTAACCGTTCCTTTGGAAGCACCGCTGCGCCACGCCAACGGCTGTCATTGGGGACGGTTTGTCCGCACGATTGTCGAAGTGGAAACCGACGAAGGCATTGTCGGACTGGGTGAAATGGGCGGCGGCGGCGAATCTGCCGAAGCAGTTTTTCGCTCGATGAAAAGTTATCTGGTCGGGCATAATCCGGCAAATCTCGAAGAAATGCGATTCAGAATCGCCAATCCGACCGCTTCTTTATACAACAACCGGACACAGATTTTAGCCGCGCTCGAATTCGCCTGTCTTGATATTCTGGGACAAAAATGGAACGTTCCCGTGTATGAAATCTTAGGCGGCAAACTTCAGGATAAAGTGCCGTTCGCCTCTTATCTGTTTTTTCGTTATGCCAATTCTAAAGATCAATCGGGCGAGGTCAGAACAATCGAGCAATTAGTCAATCACGCCAAAGAATTAAAACAAAAATACGGTTTCACGTCGCACAAATTAAAAGGCGGCGTATTCGCTCCCGAATACGAACTCGAATGCTACAAGGCAATCGCCGCCGAACTCGGAACTGATTCAAAAAGTGGCGATTCGTTTCGCTTCGACCCGAACGCGGTTTTCTCGACCGAGCAGGCGATTTGGTTTGGACAGCAGATTGAAGATATAAAAAACGATTATCTGGAAGACCCGGTGTTTGGACTCAACGGAATGCGAAGAACACGCGAAAAGGTGCGAATGCCGCTGGCGACCAATACGGTTGTCGTCGGCTTTGAACAGCTGGCGGCGAACATTTTGAACACGGCGGTTGATGTAATTTTGCTCGACACTACGTTTTGGGGCGGAATTCGACAATGCGTCAAAGCGGCGAACGTTTGCGAAACATTTCAATTGGGCGTGGCGGTTCACTCGTCGGGCGAGCTGGGAATTCAATTAGCCACAATGCTTCACTTGGGCGCGGTGATTCCGAATCTCTCTTTTGCGGCGGACGCGCACTATCATCATTTGGTTGACGACGTTATCGAAGGCGGCAAATTCAAATATGAAAACGGCGCGATTCGAGTTCCGACCGCGCCTGGACTCGGAATAAAGTTAAACCGCGAAAAACTTGCCGAATACAGCGAACTCTACAAACGGCTTGGCGGTTATCCGTATGATCAAGACCCGAACAGACCGGGCTGGACACCGACCATACCGAATAACCGCTGGGCTGACCCGAATGATGACCGCACGCCGAACATCGCTTTCTAATTTTAATAAAACTACTTGAGATTGCACCAAGATTTTTCGTGAATCTTTTATTTTAATTATGAAACTCATTGCTTTCAAATCGTCTGAACTTTCTACGCTCGAAGAAAAACAATACCGCATCGGGGCTTTAATTTCGGAAAACGAAATACTCGATTTAACTTCGATTGTTTCAAAGGGAAATTTAACCGCCGATCAATTGCTGAAATGTTTTGATTTGGAACGGGATTTTTTTGAAAAGGCTAAATCCGCAACCGCGGCGATTGATAAATCGAACCTAACCGTTATCAACCGGCAGTCTGTAAAAATTGTCGCGCCCGTGCCGCGTCCCGGAAAAATCATCTGCATCGGTTTAAATTACCGCGACCACGCCGAAGAGAGCGGAATAGAAATTCCGAAATCGCCGATTATTTTTTCAAAGTTCGGAACTTGCGTCGTTGGAGCAAATCAACCGATTATAATTCCAAAAATGAGCGGTCAGGTCGATTACGAAGCCGAACTCGCCTTCGTTATCGGGCGGCGGGCGAAAAATGTAAAAAAAGAAGACGCGCTTCGATACGTGTTCGGCTACACAAATTTTAACGACGTGTCAGCCAGAGATTTTCAATTCGCCGACGGTCAATGGCAGCGCGGAAAATCGTGCGACACTTTCGCTCCCATGGGCGAATTTATCGCTACCGCCGACGAACTCAAAGACCCGCACAATTTAAACATTCGATTTCGTCTTAACGGGGAAACTTTGCAAGATTCCAATACTCGGGAGTTGATTTTCAAAATACCCGAGTTAGTTGAATTTTTGTCGCGGACAATTACGCTCGAACCAGGCGATATTGTCGCAACCGGAACGCCGCCCGGAGTCGGATTTGCCCGCAAACCGCCGATTTTTCTAAAAGACGGCGATATTGCCGAGGTTGAAATCGAGAATCTCGGTATTCTATCAAATCCGGTGGTCGGGGCAAAATAAATTTTATGTTTGATTTAACGAGAAAAATCACGCTCGTAACCGGCGCGGCTTCCGGTATCGGTGAAGCGATTTCCATTACTTTGGCAAAAGCCGGAGCAATCGTTTGTGTCGCCGATATTGATGAGGAAAATGGTAAACGGGTCGCCAAGCAAATAACAAATGACGGCGGGCAAGGCAGGTTTTTAAAGCTGGACGTTGCGGAAAACAATGATTGTCTGTGCGCGGCGGAAACTGTTTACAAAAATTACGGCAGATTGGACATTTTGGTCAACAACGCCGGCATTGGACACGTCGGCACAATCGAGCAGACAACCGCTGAAGATTTCGACCGGCTTTACACGGTCAACCTGCGCGGAATGTTCAATCTGACCAAAGCGTTTATTACGCAAATGATTGAGCGAAAAAGCGGCGTTATCGTCAACACGGCTTCAATCGGCGGAATTGTCGCCATCAAAGACCGTTTAGCTTACTGCACGATGAAATTCGCCGTCGTCGGTTTTACCAAATGCCTCGCGCTCGACCACGCGCTTGACGGGATTCGGGCAAACTGCATTTGCCCAGGCAGAGTAGAAACGCCATTCGTCAAAGCCAGAATTAATCAATACCCGGACCCGGAAAAAGCATATCGGGAGATGGCGGCAACTCAGGCCGTCGGGCGAATGGGAACGCCCAAAGAAATCGCCGCTTCGGTTTTATATTTAGCAAGCGACGAATCCGCGTTTGTCACGGGAACGGCACTGGTAATTGACGGCGGCTTCTCGGTCGGAAAATAAACGGCTCCTGATAAAGGCGCGTATTTTGGTTGATTCTGCCGTTTTTGAACGGCGGTTGTGGGCAGTTGTTTTTAGATGAGTTTGCGCGGACACATCTGTCGGAAGGCAAAAGAATCGTGTTGGTGTGGGACGGCGCACCGGCACATCGAACACCGAAGTTGCCAGTTCCGGGCGGGCTGACATTAGTCAATTTTCCAGCATACACCCCGGAACGAACATATTTTGTCTAAAGTGAATTGGGCAATAGTATCTCGGCGTTTTTGACTCTTAACTTAACCTCAGTCTTGAGTAGAAATTAAGCGTAAGAAATTATCTTTGCAAAACATAGTTTGTAATCTAATATCTTCAGTTTTAGTGTATTCCACAGTCCGT
>JAYVKL010000146.1:0-32708 GCA_043768465.1 Pyrinomonadaceae bacterium | reverse complement strand
TTAGTCATTTTCAAATACTAATTTTAATAAGTAATTATGTCAACTTTAATGCAACATCAAGTTGCTTGTAATGGCACGGGCAATCTTGTTACATTTATCAAGATTTAGCGCAAGACTCCGACCATAATTTAGTGCGTTGGCAAATTTGGTCGGAGATGTAGCGCGTTCCACAGCAAACGCGTTTTCAAGCGTTTGTTTCTTCGGACGTTAATCAATAGACTTTTGGTTTTCAATATACTGCTTAATAACGGACAACGGCGCACCGCCACAAGTCAAAACGCAGTAACTTCCACTCCAAAAGACGGGTTTCCAATAAACTTCCCGTAATTCATCGGCAAACTGTTTGCGAATCAAACGGGAAGAAACTGTTTTCATATTGTTCACAAAATCCGAAAGTCGAAGTTTCGGGTCAAGCGAAAGTAAAAGGTGAACGTGGTCGGCTTCACCGTTAAATTCAATCAGTTCGCCGTGCCACTTTTCAACCGTTGCTTGAAAGATTTCTTTCAAACGCTCAAGCATCGCGGGTGAAATACATTCACGCCGATATTTAGTTGCGAAAACTAAATGATATTGCAGACTGAAAACCGAATGATTCAAAGTGTTTAAGATTTGCTTATTTGCCATAAGTAAATTATACTTCAATCTATGCAAGCGTTCAAATACAAGGTAAAAACACCTAATAAGCAGACAGCAACTAAACTTGAAAATCATTTGGTTGCTTGCTGTGAATTGTATAATGCGGCTTTGCAGGAAAGGCGTGATGCCTATAAACTCAACCGAATTTCGCTTAATTACTACGACCAAGCAAATCAACTTTCTGACATCAAAGAAATTCGAGATGATTTGACCGAAATACACAGCCAAGTTTTGCAAGATATTCTTAAACGAGTTGATAAGACATTCAAGAGTTTCTTTGCTCGAATCAAACGCAAAGAAAAAGCGGGTTTCCCTAGATTCAAGTCTGCTAAAAAGTTCGATAGTTTTTGTTTTCCGCAAAGCGGATTCAAACTCAACGGCGATAAATTGACGCTCTCGAAAATCGGTTCTGTTCGTCTTAGATTGTCCAGACCGATTGAAGGCAAAATTAAAACTTGCACAATCAAGCGTGAAGTTTCGGGTTGGTTTGTCGTATTCACCGTTGAAAACGAAGTCAAACCATTGCCGAAAACAAGCAAAGCGGTTGGCTTGGACGCTGGTATCGAATCTTTTGTAACTCTGTCGGACGGCGCACAGATTGAGAATTTCAAATACTACGAATCTACTCAAAAACATTTGCGAAAAGCCCAAAGAAAAGTTTCGCGTCGTAAAAAAGGCAGTAATTCGAGACGAAAAGCGGTTGTAATTCTCCGAAAGATTCACGAAAGAATTTACAATCAAAGAAACGATTTTCAACATAAAGTTTCTACTCATCTCATCAATCAATACGATTTGATTGCGATTGAGAAACTTTCTATTTTGGGTATGTCCAGAGGCATACTTTCCAAACAAGTGAATGATGTTAGTTGGAGTTCCTTCTTTCAAAAGCTGAAATATAAAGCTGAAAACGCTGATAAGACGCTGATTGAAGTTAATCCTGCTTACACAAGCCAAGACTGTTCCGATTGCGGAAATAGAGTTAAGAAAGACTTGTCGGTTCGTGTTCATCATTGTTTGAAATGCGGTTTGCGTTTGCATCGAGATACAAACGCCGCAAAAAACATACTAAATAAAGCCGTCGGGCAGACGGTTGAAAGCGTAAAGTGGAACAATAGTTCGTGCTTGCTTTCAGAATCTCAGACTATAACCGTTTCGGTTTAGTCGGAGAGTGTCAACTGTTGAGATAACAGAAGTTAAAAAACCGCCGAATAATCTTTTAGCGGTTTTTTCGCCGATCACTTTCAAAATCAATCGTTACTCCACACGTAATAAATTTGCCCGTCCTGCCTAATAATATAGAGCGGTCGGTGAGCGACGCGCGGATTGCCCTGCGACAAATCGTCACTCGACGATAATTCGTCGAGTGCCAGGACGGACGCATCGCGCGGCGGCAAGGGCGGCGGCGGAAAACCATTGATTAAATTCATGCGCGGGACACCCAAGGCGGTGGCGATCAAGCAGCTTCGATACGCTTTGGCGTAATCTTCCGGGGCGTTAAAGAGCGGGTTCGCCGCCTCGTAAACCCAAAAAGGCGCATGGCGAAAGTCGGCTCCGGCGCGGTCGTAGCGCAGGCTGGCAAAATTGACGCTCCGGTATTTGACGGCGGCGCGGTCAAAAGCCGCCCCCAACACGAAACCGCGGCTTCTCCCGGCGCGCAGAAAAATCGTCGGGACGACGAAAACATCCATTTTGCCGGTCGGCTCAAAAATGACCGCCGGTGATTCGTAAGCCGAGAGAAGCGTGATTTTATTTGCTGGAACACCAATCGTCCCTTTGATGTAGATCGGGACGAAGCTGTCGTCGGTGAGATACATCACCGGTTGACTTAACTCGTCAGCAGTCAATTTCAAACCGGCGCGGCTCCACTTCGTGTTGTAGTCAGGATCGGCGGGCGGGCGGAGACTGTCGAAAATGAAATACCGGTGATTGAGCGGCGCGACTCCCGCGCCCGCGAAAAAGGGAAAATAGCCGTCCGCTTGAAAATCGGAGCGAAAATCATTGATTAACTCGCCGGAGTTTTTAAATTTATCGAGTCCGATTGAAAAAACCGTATTGATGAATTCCAGATAATCGGCAGCCGTGAGTGTGTCCTGCCGGTTGACGAAACCTAAATCACTGAATCCGCCGCCAGGCGCGCTCCGGTAATAGCGCAAATCGAAAAACCTGATGTGTGCGGCGGCGTTCCGCCGCGCCTCGTAATCAGAGACGTGCCGGGAGCGGAGAATGCCGGGCGGCCTCGACACCTCATTGACGGCACGATTCCGCAGTTTTCTTTTCCGCTTGATTTTAATAATGATCTCGTCAGGCATTTCAAGTTTCGCGTTTAATAATTGCCGCTTCGATGCGCGTCGTGATGCGCTGATTCGTCGTGCCGAGATTTGACCCTTCAATCGAATAGCCTTCGCACAGATTGATTCCCAAGCTGCCGCCGGCGCGATTAAGAACGTCGAAAAACGTGCCGCGCCCGAAGTTCTCCGAGAAGCCGGCTATTTCGATTGAAGCATTCGTTTCGCCATTGATAATTCTATTGAGTTCGAGCTTCGCCAGCGGAAGCGCGAAAAAAAGCGGCAGCTCGCCGACGCTCAAGCTCGCGTGTTTTTTGGTTTTCGTGTAACCGGGGCGATAAATCACCATCCGGCGCGGATTTTGTCCGTCGCCGTTTAATGCCGCTTCACCGGCACGCGTCTCGGAAATCGAATTGGTGATCGTGTTGCGGAGATGATCAATCGTCTGGACGCTGATCTGCGTCTGCCCGTTGCCGAGCGTCTGGAGCGTTTCGGTGATCGTTTTGACCGGACCGAAATCCGAAGTCATTCCGTCGCGCAAATTTCCGGCTTTGTGCGCCTCGGTGAAATCCTGTTTGAACGCCCTGTCGAAATAGGTATTGTCGGAATCCACGGCGATGATCCCGCGAATTTGCGTCACCGTGCGGTTTTGCAGGCTGCGCCGGACGTTTTTCGGATCGGGTTTGTAACTGTAATTCGTCAGCTCGTCGCGGGTCGTCAAAAGGGACAACGCTCCCGCATTATTCAAATTCGGAACCAAAGACTCGGTGATTTTGTTCGAGGACTTTCGTTTGCCCTGCCGGTCGAGCCGGTGCGTTTCGGTTTCGCGGGCGATTAAATTCAAAAGGTAGTCGTAGGTGGTACGAATTTCGGAGATGATCTCACTTTTGAAAATAATGTTCGGCTGCGTGAGACTTTTGTAGTCGCGGATTTGCCGGGTCGTTGTGGTGCGCGTGTAATTGTTCGCCCCGTAGGTTCCGGTCTCGTCGGTTTTATATTCGCTGCGCGTGGTCTGGACGTTTATTTCCAAACCCGATTCCTGGTATTCGAGAATAATGCCGTCCACCTCAACCCGTCCGCTCAAATTCTCCGAGTAACTCGAATAGCTGCTCGGTGTCATCGGCGGCGGATTGAAATCGGCGGGAATCGGCGTCTTTCGCTGAATCCGCAGAGTGTTGCCGATCACCGTCAAAAGCGGTTTGTATAATCCGACGAGTCCCGAAATTGATTCGAGATACGTTGCCGTCAGCGGAAAATCGAGCCGTGAAATCTCGTAATTCGGCAAGTCGGTTTGCACGGAAGCAAAACCGCAGCCGCTCACGAACGCGAAATCGAGCAGTTTATAGAGCGTCAAATTTCCGACATCGATCAACTGCGTGGTAACCAGCAGCCCGTTTTCCGTGTAAATGACGGCTTCGGAATCGGAAAGTTGAATTTTGCGCGAATCATAGACGACTCGCGGACACGGCGGCGCGGTTTGAAGTTTAACATTGTCTTCGGCTGAGGCGACGAACGACAAAGTATCTACGGGAAACTGCACATTGAAATTTTTGGTTTGGAGCTTCGCGCCGTCGGCTACGGTGAACCACTGAAAATTATCCGCGTGATTCTGCTTTTGCCCGATCTCGAACTTGAACGCGCCCGCCGGGTCAATCGCCGCCCGGTCAAAGGCTCCGACCTGCACCGCAATCGCCTTCGAGAGCGAATCTTTCGGAGCCGAGACGGTGAACGCTTTAACGGGAATCGAAATACCGTTTTGAAAAAGGCGCGCCGTCAAGAAACCGTTGCGAAAATTCGCCGAAGTCGGCAGAATCGGCGGCGGCATCGTCAAGACCAATTTCGACTGCGGCGCAAAAACCGCCTGCGCCGCAACGCGAAACAGCAGCCCGCGCCGCGTCCGATTGCGCGGACGCAGATTTGCCGCCACCGCGACCGTGAAACCAGCCGCAGCACGGCGATAAGGCGAATAGCGGCGCGGCGTGAAATCCGCCGAAACACTAAATGCAAACGCCGCCGCGCCGGAGTGGTAAACCGGCGGCGGCACATATAAAGCCGGTGATGATTCGATGAATGCCATGGACGAACCAAGGAAAATTACTCGATGGAAAAGCTGATGACTTTTATCTGCTGCGGGTCGGCACTGCTGGCTGACCCGCAGAAAAACCCGGCTTTATTCGGGACGACGAAATCGGTCGAACCCGTGCTTAAGACTTCTCGCCAGTTGTCGCCGTCGGAGGAGACCCAAAATTTGCGGAGCGTCCCGTTATCGGTAATTCGCAGCCAAAGAATTTCTTTGGCTTTGGTCAGTTCGGGAGTGCTGTTTTGCCCGATATTGGCACTAAACGAGGTCGGGCTGTCCCAGTTAGTCAAATACACCGTCGTGCCGCCGACCCAAATATAGCGAAATGTCTGTAATTTTCCCGACGCGCTGTTTTGCAGGACGAGTCCCAAACCGGCGTTTAGGTCGACCGCGAAACAATTAAACCCCATCGTAATAGTGAATGGCGCGGCAATCAGCGGTCGCAGCAGACCCCGGCAGGCAAAAGACGCGGCACCGACATCTCGCAACACGATGGCTTTGCCGCGTTTGACGGCGGTCGCCGTGTCCTGTGAGAGCCAGGTATAATCGGCGATTTCACCGGGACTGACGAGGTTATAATAACCGTCGAGTGCGCCGCCCGCCGCGCCGCCGGCAGCAATCCCGTCGTCCACTCCCAGATTGAGCGTGACGGGCGCGGAAACCGCTCCCGAAACGAGATTCAAAGTGATTTCGTCGCCGTCAACCAGTGCGATGCTCAAACCCGCAACCGTGCCGATTTTCGCGCCCGCGGCAATGGTCAGCGCACTCAATCCGCTGATGATGACACCGTTTTTGCGAACTTCAAAAACCGCCGCGCCCGTCTGCGCCGCATCAGAGCGAACGCTCGCGTTTTCGAGCGTCGAGGCGCGGACAACCGGCAGATAAATGACACCCGTCGTCGCGCCGGACAGATCCGCGCCGCTGTAAATTCTCGTCAAATCCTGTTTTGCCATAATTTTAAGAGACCGAAAAACCAATGTCGCCGATGTCGAAAAACAAAATCTCACCCGAAGCAATCGTGATTGAAGCCGTTAAATTATCGTAAAAATAGAGATTGCCGCCGGTGGCGGCATCGAACAGTCCGACGGCGAGAATCGGACTCCAATTCTCTGCGGCGGCGGCGAAATCGAAGCGGACGGCGTTGGCTTTCGCGCCGGCCGCCGAAAGCGGAAAATTAGTTAAATTATTGTCGATCAATTTCGCGGCATAGCTCGGCTGCGCGATTTCCGTTCCCGTTCCGGCGGCGGTCAGGACGGTCGAAAACAGGCGAATATACAAAGTCGGGGCGGTTGTAAAATTAACCGCGCCGATTATTTTGTCGGCGACTTTATCGCGGAGATAATTGCTGATGTTCATAATAAATTTACGTCTCAAACCTGAGAACGATGTCGTTAATTCTGCCGTTTCGGAAATCTTTGCACGAAAACGGTTTTTGCAGGTGAGGGCGAGCCGTCACACTGAAATCGCCGGAATCGCCAGCTCCGGCCACCGTGAAGGTCGCGCCCGTTTCGTTCGCCGTGTTCAGCAAAGTTTTGATCTGCGAATAAATCGCGGCGGTCAGCGTCGAGATTTTAATCGTAAATTCCTTGCCGCCCGTCCAGTCAATCGTCTGCCGGATTCGTGCGCCGGTCGCCGTAATCTGCGAGTTCCCGGTGACGGCGACTTGCAAATCCTCGACGTTTTCAATTTCCAGTTTACACGGCAAGCCGCCCGCCGCCCCGGTTTTGGTGAGGGAAATTGTGCCGATGTTGATTCGATAAAAATTTGCCATATTTTAATAAGTGGTAAGTGGTAAGTGGTAAGTGGTAAGTGAAAATCAGACAAACTTACCACTTACCACTTACCACTTACCACTTATTTACTGCGGTCGTTTCGGCAGATAATCAAGGTGCGCGTCGCCTCCGGTTTCATCCTGAAGAATAATTTTGAGTGCCTGTCCGCCGTCCTTTTCGCTCTTTTCACGCAGCAGCTTTAATTCGTCGGCAATGCGCGTGTTCAGCGTAATCAACTCGCTGCGCTGCTGTTCCGCTTTTTTCTCGTAATCGTCTTTGCGCCTTGCTTCGTGTTCGGCGGCGGTCGCCACTTTGTCGCGTTGTGAATCGGTTAATTGTTCCGGGCGCAAACCGCTGGAGAGCGATAAGATTTTGCGGTCAACGGTTGATTGTTGTTCGTCGTTTAAGGCGGTTCGATTTCCGGCTAAATCGAAGGATCGGGAAAGTTTTTCCTGCGCGCTCAAATTATCCTTGTTGATAAAATCGTTCTTTTCCTTTTCGGTCAAATCGGCGAAGCCGCGTGCCGACTGCGAAAATCCGCCGAAACCTCCGTCCTTATTCGAGACGCGGTTAAAATTAGTCGCGGTTTCGGAGGCAATATCGGATTGCGAGAAACCACCGCTGCCCAGGCGATTAGACCGGACCGACGAGCCGCCGTTAGCTCCGATTGCCTGTTTGACGGCTTCACTGGTGAAATCGTTAAAGAACTTGCTTTGATCGTCTATTTTCGGAGTCTTGAAGAAACGCAAATCACTTGCCCGGTCTTTCAAATCGAATGACGCGAAATCGTTTTCGAGTTTCGTATTAAACAACGAATCCTTATTTAATTTCTGCTGTAATTGTAAGGCGATGCCTTTTAATTCCGGCGACAAGCCTTTCAAGTTTTCCGTTAAGGATTGAGCGGCTTTATCGGCTTCGCCGAAGAGTGAAGCGAACGGATTATTCTGATTGGTGCGGAGAGAGAGATTTGAAAAGGTTTCGGAATAGACTTTGCCGAGTTCCTTGATTTTGACGTTGGCTTTTTCAATGTCTTCACCGCGCTTTTTCGCCGCTTTAGCGATTTCCTCGCCGCGTCTTCTATCCGATTCGATGACATCCCGCTGCGTGTTTTTGAGGTCTTCGCTGCGCTGATTAAACGCGGCGGTCGGTTTCAGATTTTGAGTGTTCCTGGCATCGAGCCGCGCATCAATATCGAGAAGCTGCCGGGAATTTAACTCAAACGACGGATTGGATTTCTGGACGACTTTACCGTCTTCCAAAACTCCGAGCGTTCCCGGTATCAGACGGCTGAGTTGCAGAAAATAATCTTTCTTTCGGTTGAGTTCTTCGATTGAAGCCGTCTCCGTAAATTTTGAAAGTTCCCGGTCATTGACCGCTTGATTTCTCAATTTATCAAAATTCAAGAGAGCTTCGCGCTGCCCGATAATCTGATTATTGATAGCGGCGGTGATGTCGTTTTGGGTTTTCAAATACCGCTCGGCTTCGACGCGAATGTTTTGGGTGATTTTGACGATGCCGAATCCGGCGACCGCCACCGCTCCGAAGACGGCGAGCGTCGCCGTGCCGATTCCTGAGGCGGCGGCAAGCTGACCTCCGGCATTCAAAACAGACTCGTTCACGCCCTCCGGCGCAAACTCTCTGATAACCGCACCGTAACCCTGAATTCGGTGAAATCTGCCGTCTCCCGCCAAACTCGCTTTTTTGACGCTTCCGGCCTGCGCGTTTTCGTATTGCCGCGTTCTGGCGTTCAGGCGGTTGAACTTATATTCGGCAACCGTCAAGTCTTCGTTCAGAATCTTGATGATGTTTTTATCGGTCGTTTTTGAAAGCGCGGAATTCAGTCTGGAGATGTCGGTTTGAACTCTCCCTAATTCGGTGTGAAGCCGAACTCCGGCTTGCGTCAACCCGTCGAGATTTTTGCCGTCTAACCTTTGCCCGTTAAGTTTTTGAACGGCGAACCGCGACTTTTCGATTTCCGTAAAAAGCGCGTTGTTCGGGACCCCGCGGGCGAATTTTTCCGTCGTCTCCGTGTAGTATTTGCCGATTTCTCTTAACGAGTTCGCGCCTGCGTTGGGCAATCCGGCACTCGATTTAAGAGGTGTTTCGGCGGCGGCTTTAAATGAATCCGCCGCTTTTTTGTTCGTTTCAAAAGCGGCGTTGATGGTTCGTGATTGTTCCTGATAGGCTCCGCCGAAAGTCGGTTTTCCTAAATCTTCGGTTTTACGTCGGAGGTCGTCGGCGCTCACGCCTGCCAGACGTGAACCTGTCAGAACCTTTTTCGATTCTTCATAATAGCCTTGCCCGAAAGTCGGGGCTGCTAAATTGTCAACCTTATTTTTGAACGAATCAACGGATTTTTCGGCAAGGCTGAAATCATTCGCCACGGTTTTGCCGAGGTGAAGGTTTTTACCGAGGTTATTTAAATCCGTATTGAGGGCGAGCAGCTTCTTTTCCGTCAGGTCAATTCTGCGGCTGGCATCTGTATCGTCAAAGATGAAACGGGTAATGAGATTATTTTCGCTCAATTTTTTTCCTCCTGCCGACTATTCCACGCTTCAATAAATTCGTATCTGTTCTTCTCGATTTGATAGACAGCCAACAGATTTCTCGTTTTGACCGACTTTTTATCCGGCGGCATTTTTTCAAGATTCAGAATTGAATAGAGAGCGGACAGAACTTTTTCAAACGAGAACTTTTTGGCGTTTTCGCCCAGTCTTTTTTGCCACAATTCTAAAACCGATGCTCGAAAACGGTCATCGTTTTTTTTAACGTCACAGTCGCCGCAAAACTTATTTCTATTGATGTCAAACGGTTTGACGGCATCGAACGCGCACTCGTTCGGGCAATTGTAAAAACTCGGATTTAATTTTGAGATGCGTTTGCGGTGGTAGAAAATTTTGTTTGCCAGAGCCGCAAACGCCACTAAAAATTTACTTCCGGTTGCAGCGCGTATTTAAATTGCTGGTAAGCGGTGCGAATTACCCGTTCATTTTTCACGGATTTTTCCGAGAATTTTTGACGGATTTTTTCGCCGTCTTCCGAGCTGTGCGAAAAAGCCGCGAGAGTCTCTAAACAAATCGCCGTCTCCGCGCTCGTTTTATCCGAGTCCGAATCAACAATATCACTGAACCGCTGATTTAACTCCGACTCTTCGGAGACGCTGATCATCCTTAAATCGAAGCGGGTTTTATCATCTTTAAAGCCGACTTCAAAACTGATGTCGGCGGTTAAATTTGGTTTCATAAAGTTAAAAGTTAAAAAATCGGAATCGCGCGCGAGTCTTTTTTAGTTTTGAATTGAATGAGCGTATTTGCGGTGCAGTTGGAAGTTTTTTAGAACCGGCGGAACGTGGACGATGCCCATCATCGGGAAAACCGCAAAAGCGATGACCCCGGCATCGAACTTGAAATACAAAAGAGCGGCGGCGGTCAGAAAAAGGGCGAACAATCCTATTTTGAAGGCGATCAGTTTCGGCAAGTCGCAGTGACCGTCGGCGCGTCGAAGCCATCGATTGGTTTCGACGATTTGCGGAATGCCGTTGTTCAATGCCGTCGAATAAACATCTAAAAACATTAAGACCACGCAGCTCCCGATCAACGAAAAAATGGTAAATAAAATCATATTAAAAAATGGAGTGCTTTCCGCATCACTCCGCGACCGCCCGCTTTTTTTTTACACCGTTCGTCTGCTGATTGCGGCTACCTGACTGAACTTGGAATGAGCAAAAATAGCATTTGCTACACGCTTAAAAACGCCGTCGATTGATCGAGGCTCGCCTCGTAGCGCACCGGCAGACCGGTAATCGAATACGGCGTTCCGGTGAACTTAACGGTTGACTGGTTCGCTTCACCGCTGAATCCTGCCAATTGTCCCTGCGGTTTGATTTTCGTTTCCCCGCCGATCACCGAGACGCGGCTGCCGGGATTGCCGAAATGCGTGATAAATTCCACTTCGTTGCCGGTCACGTATTCGTTGTTTGCCAGGGCGTAAAGCGGATGGCCGGCATCGCCGAAAATCTCGGTGGTGAAACTCTGCACGGGCTGATCGCCGCTCACAAAGGGAATCGAGACATCGATGTCGTCGAAAACGAACGCCGCCGCTTTCGGCACGTTGTCGTTGAGCGAGACCGCGTGGCTGACCAAATCGCGGTTCTCGAAATTGCCGTTGATTTTGACGCGCACGTCCTGCACGCGGACGGCGGGCAATTTGACGCACGGCGCAACGGCGAAATTGCTCACCAGATCGGGGATAAAATTGCAGCAAATCACCACCGTCATCGAGACGTTGACTTTACCTGTGTCAACCGCGAAATCGATGGAATCAACCACCGCGTCGCCGAATTTCTGCGTCGCAATCGAACCGTTCTGATCGCCCGTCGCCAGTGAAAAGAGCGGTTTCGAGCCGTCCGCCGAACGCTGCGCCGTGTGAAAATTCTGTCCGCCCGGCGTGGTCTGCGCGACGCTAATCGAGCCGCCGCCGGTGATGTTCGTATTGCCGACTACGATGAGCGGCAAATCCGCTTTGCCGAGCCGTCTGGCAAAGGTTAAAACGATGCCCGCCGTCCAATCGCCGGTCACGGCAATGTCGCCCGGTTTAATGATTTTGCCGAGCGTTTTCGACTGATCGATAATGGCGGCGAGAACTAGCGCGGGCGAGGCATCGAAGGCGATGGGTTTCGTGAGACCGGAGCGCCCTTCGAGCGTGATGCCGATGGTGAAAGTTCCGCCGACAACGCTTCCCGAACGAGTTAAGGTCTGCACTTCATTGGCGGGCGCGCCCGTCGGAGCCGTGACCGCGCCTTCTTTATACGCGACCATCCGAAACATCTGAAGCGGAGTCGGATTCTCGTAGGTGAGCCGGAACTTGGCGTAACGACTTTTGACGGGTTCGCCGGTTAAATCGCGGTTGTCGCACGAGCGCTCCGTCCCGCGCTCGATTTCGAGATCAATTTCGACCTGACAGTTTTCGCGGACGTTCAAATCCGCGTCCGCTAAAAACGCGCCCAAGCCCGTTTGTTTTTTTCCGGTATTCGAGACGACCAGAAATTCGTTTATTTTGCGCCATCGGCTGTTCATAAAATTTATCTTCCTTGTTTAACTTTAAATTCGCGCGGGTAATGCTTGAGCAAAAAATCCGCGTCGGCATTCTGAAACCCTTTTTTCTGCACCGCGTCGGACGCCAGGATGAGAATTCGACTGCCGTTGACGCGGCGCACGGGAGCCATTGCCTGGACGAGTTTTTCCCGTCCGCTTTTTTTATCGGTCACGCGCCGTTTGCCGACGAAACAAATGATGAGTTCTTCATTCATTGGTAATCAAAATCTCCACCACCGATTGCAGATTAACGGAATGACCCTCGACCACGCCGCGCCGAAAATAGCGGCTCTGCCCCAGCTCGCCAATAAATTCGGCTTGGGTCAAGGACAGGGTGTCGCCCGTGATACCGCTTGGCAGCTCCGGGATATTCTGCACGCCGAGAAAATTCGTCCAGCAGTCTAAAACCGCTTTGACGAACGTGTTGTAGCTTTTCAAATTCCTCCGCAAAAATTCGTCCGGCGTAATTGATTCGTCCGCTCTTTCTTCGGAGTAACCGCGAAAGAAATTGAAATTATAAGTCAGCCGAATGAACGGATTGTCCGGGCAGCCTTCTCTAATCGAATCAACTCGTTTCAATAGTGAAATGCAGCAGAAGGCGAGATTCGAGGTCTCGATTTGCTTTTGCGTGTTGACGGCGAGGGCGTTGATCTGCGCCCAGAAATCAGCGCGGTCACGGAAAAAAACCGGCGCGGGAATCACCGCCCCGGCTTCGGGAACCAGCGCGACTTTGGCGGCTAAAGCCCGGCGGACGGTCAATTCATTTATCGATGTAAAACTCATTTATCGGTTTTGGCTGTTGAAACCCTGTTCGATTAGCTTCTCGATTCTCTCCATGCGCTTCACGTCGTTTTCGTGATACGCCTCGAAGGTTTCCTTTTTCAAATTCTTCTCGATGTCGGAGCGAAGGTCTTTTTTAAGTTCTTCGAGTTCTTTGGTGCGTGAATCGCGCCACTGGCGGGCTTCTTCCTTTGACAGATAACGCACGTCCGCCTGATCCTGGGTCACTCCCGCCGCTGCCACGCCTTTGGTGGCGACTAACGCGCCGCCGCCGGTCCCGCCGGAGACGAATGCCAGCACGGACAAAATGACGGCGGTTTTCCACGAAATGGCGGAAAACCACGATTTTTCGGTTTGTGAAGTTTCGTCAGGCATATTTGAATCCGCACTTCCTTTTCACTCCGCGAAGTCGCTTTGATATACCAAAGGGCAAAAGCGCAGGACGCGCATCGAAACGCGCAATGCCGCTGCCTAAAATCGGCTGAATGAGAAGCGCGCTCGATAATAAAAATCGGTTGATGATTCGGTGCATAATTCTCGATAAAATCCGTCATTCAAATTGTGCGGCAACTGCGGCGGCTGATTTCCAAAAAAAATAAATGTGGAAAGAAGCGAGTGTCAAGGAAGAATGAATTTCAGCGCGACGACACCGGCGGCAACCAAAATCACTTTCCATTTATCGCGCACGGCTCTTTTCGCCTTTTCGCGCTGAAGGGCTAAGTCGGCTTGAAGGAGCGATACGGTTTGCTCGTTAATGGCGACGGCGCGGGCGAGAGCTTCGTTGGAAGTTTTGAGGGCTGTGATTTCCGACGCTGCAAGCTCATATGATTTGCCGATTGAGACGGAGTTTTCGCGTTCGACGATTAACTCGTTTTCTAAATCGGCAATGCGCGTATTTTGCTTTTCGATTAGTTCGCGGGCGTTTTTATTCTGTTCGATTAAAAACGACACAACTTGACCTTTAGGAACAGTCGGCGAATCGAGTGTCTGGGAAAAGCACGCGAAGTTCGCGGCAATTATCAGCGTCAGAAGAATCGAGATTTTCAGTATGAAGTTTTTCATTGCGGTATTTGGTTCGGGCAAGGTCGAGTTCGATTTTTGAAGTTTGGGAATGGATTCGGCTATTTTCGAGTTTCGGCGTGATGCTTTTTTCTCTGACGGCATCTTCGGTTCGGCGCGTCATATCGAAATTAGCGGCGTTAAGGTTGGCGTTGGCTGCCGTTTTAACGGCGGTATTCGCTTGATTAGTCTCGCGCTCGACGGCTTGATTAAACCGACCGGCTTGATAAGTCCGATAAATCGAAAACGACATCCCCGCGACCAGTATCAAAAAGACGATCACGATCAGAAAAAAATACGAATTCAACAATTCTTTGAGTTTATTCATCATTTTTGAAAAAATAATCGAGTGCCGTCTTCGACCAATTGAGCAGCCGCGGCGCGTATTTGAGACAGGCGTAAACAATCGCCGCCGCCGCGACTACACTTAACGCGACCAGAAAGATTTTTCCCGACAGTCCCAAACTCCAAACGCCGACGAGTCCGGCGAAAACCCTTGTGCCGATCACGAGCGCGATGTTCTGAATCGAATCTTTCGGGCAGTGCAGAAAAACCGTGCTGCCGAGGTTTGCAAGCGTCGTTGGTGTCTCCGCCGGTTGAACGGGTTCGGTGTTCGGAGAAGAATCACTTGGAGTCAAAACTACGGATGCGGAACTGTCCGGCGCAGCCGGTTCGACGTTATGTAACGGCAATGTAATTGAAAACGAAAAATCGGCGGGGAGGACTGTTCTCAGAGTCGAGTAAAGCGCGAGCCGTTTATCCCAGTGCAGCGGCGTTTTCCATTTATCGCCCCGATTGACGATTGCCGATAAAATCTTGAAATGTTCGTCATCGGCGTATTTATTCAAATCGTGCGCGTCCCAGAAGATACACGCCGACTCGACGGCGATTGAGATGTCTTCACGAAGTTTTTCAGGATTGAGCGTGAAATCAATGCTGAGTTTTTTGCCGATCACGGGATTCAGCGCGGCGAAGTTAAAGCCGCCGGTCGTCTGCGATAAACCGCTTCCCTTGAACTTCGGTCCGTCGCCTTTGTGGTAATTGCCCAAACTGCGAGCTTTCGCCGGGTCAACCGAAATATCGTAAGCCCAGCCGGAGGCATATTCAGTACTGGTGCGGAAATAGTCGGTCTCGATGCCGCAATTTGCCAAAAACGCGCAAACTCTCAAATAGCTGTCAATCGAATACTTCGGCAGAATCCGGTTGAGCGCGTCAATCAATTCATCGCGCTTCCGCACGAGATTGAATTTTCGCGGGTCGAGTCCGGCGACGGGGAACAGGCTGTTAAAAAGTTTGGCGGTTAGCATAAAAATTAAAAATGACCGGCGACTTCCGCTGAAGACAAAGACAGGCAATGCAAGTTGCCTTGGTTGACGGGTTTCAGGCAGTATTCAAGGACGGTTTTGCTGTGGATGAGCGCAGATGCCGCCGGTCAAACTTTTCAAAAATCATCAAATCAAACTGATTAAAGCGGCGTTCAGTCTGGCATTGAAATCGGTTTGGGCTTCTTTTTCATCCTCATTGGTGAGGATTTCTCTGCCTAAAGAGTTTTGGAGTTCTTCGCCGTAATTGTAGCCGGCATCGGTTTCGGCGATGACCGAAACTTCCGCGCTTCTCTCCGAAAGTCGCTTGGCGCGAACGGAATTGAGAAGTCTTCCCGTTTGAATCGCCGGTCGCTGCCCGCGACGGGAGCGCTGGAAACGAGTCTCGAAACCCGTTCCTCTGCCGATTGATTCCACGCGCCCGCTCGGAATCGAATCAATCATTTTCTGTTTCAACGATTGGCGAAAATCCTGCGCCGACTCGTAAATTGCGGCCGCGAACGCCGCGTCCCGAACCCTTGGTTTGAAAAACTGTGAGTCAAGATTGAGTTTCGACGAAAATGCCATTTTATTTGTCGAGGGAAAGCGGCACGATGAGCGTCAGGACAGGACAAATCTTTCGAGCGGTGCGCGATCCACATAAACTTTCCACTGCGCGTTCGAGCCGACCGGCGAAATCACGTCGCGCCGGGACGGTTCAATCGAGAAAACATCGAGTTCGTTTGATAAATTCGGAACGCCGCAGGCGATAAATGACGTTTGCGCGATTTCGTCCGCAAAACCCGGCGACGCGGTCGCATAAAGCAATTTGAACTGCCCGCGAAACTCGGAGAATTCGACGAACCAGCCATTGGTCAATTCTTTAACGACCGTCCAGCGCGTCCCGGAAAACTCCGCCCGTTTAAGTAAAAAACAGCGGCTGCCGGTCGGGAGAAATGCCGCCCGCAAACTGTCGTTGAGCGTGATGAGTCCACCGGCAATTTGTTTGAAAATTAAGTCCGACATCCTTTTTCTAACTGCGCGTCAATCGTCCGATGCCCGCCAAACTCGCCCAATCGGTGCGGTCGAGCCAGACGGCGAGGCTCGTGCGGATTTGGTTTTTTGCCGCCTCCGCCGATAAGTTGAATCCTTTATTACTTTCGGTCGCCGTGAAATGCGTGAAAATTTGTCCCGCGCCGCCGTTCCATTCGACCAACTTCGCGCCGATGGCGGTTTCAATCGGACTCGTCAGTTTCGCGCCCAGATAAGCAATCTGCGCGTCGAGCTGAAGGGGCGTGACGGCGAGAATTTCGCAGATGCTTAGTTTTTGTTCGGGGTTCAGCATAAGTTAAATGAGTGCTGAGGTCTCTAGTGCTAAGTTCTCGCCTCCTGCTATTTGCTCGCCTCTCGCGTCTTTCGCCACTTTCGCCTTTTCCTGTTTTCGGGCGAAAAGTTTATGTTTCTTTTCATCGAAATCCGATGTGTTGATAACGATGTAATCCCCTTTTTCGCCTTCGATTTTTACGGTTGGAACCTGCATATTTTTGATTAGTCGAGAGTGGAGAGTCGAGAGTGGAGAGTCAAAAGAATTTTTAATCTCTCGACTCTCCACTCTCTTCTACTAGCCGAATAAAATGGCGATATGCTCACCTTTAATGCCTTTGACACCCCACGCGATGGAGATTTCATACTGCATCTGCCGATACTGCGGATACATTGCAATCTCGAACGCCATGCCGGAACGCGGATCGACGATGGTCGCCCGGTCACGCGCCAGATCGCCGTCTTTCGGCAGAGCCGGCTGACGGGCTGCCAGCACGACGGCACTTTTACTAAAAGCGACGTTGGCGGTGAAATTACCGAGAACGGTGATCGCCGCATTGTTGGCGACGGTAAAACGCAGACCCGGCGCGGCGATTTTGACGACTCCGCCGCTTAAAGCGGCGGCGACGACGTATTTCGTGGTGTCCCCGGCAAAAACTATGACATCGCCCGCGAGAATCGTGCCGGTTCCGGTTCCGACCGTGAGATCGGTAGTTCCGGCGGCGTAACCGCCGCCGCTTGAGACGACGTAACCGGCTCCGGTGCCTTTCACCACCGGCACAATCGCCGCCGATTCCTTGACGCTGAAACCGTGCAGATTGAGCAGCTCGCCGTCGCGCAAAGTCATCTGCGTCCCGGCTTCGTTGGCTTTCGTCAATTGCGATTGGGTTCGCATATTGGCTCCGGCGGTCGTGTCAATGATTAACGACCGCCCGCTCTGCGGTGCGCCGTTATCGTCGAGAATTTTGCGAACCTGCGCCGAATCGCCCAAATTCGTGGCAAACGGAGTCGTGCCGACAACTCCGACGGCGCGGGATGCGGCGACGCGAGCCGCTAAATAAACGTCCGACTCCATTTCGTTGACCAGGGTTCGGATCGCCTGCGCGATTTGATTATTTTTAATCGCTTCGGCTCCGGCTCCGTTGTTATTTAAACCGCGTTCTTCCTCGCCGTTCCAGCGAAACGGGACCCGGCGGGCTTTGGTGATCGAGATTCGGGTGTTGCCCAAAGTTTGATCGCCGTCGTTCGGCGGAACCACGCCGGGCGTGATGTCGGTGGCGGAACTCGCCGGAGCAGTGAATGAAATTACGTCCTGACCGACGGCGGCGCGCGCGACATCGGCATCGAGCGTGACCGCCGGAACGAATCCGACCAGTTCACGCGAAACTACATCAAGTGCTTTATAAGCACTCGGAATTAAAGCAGATAAACCTGAATTAGCCATAGCTGAATTTTTCCTCTAAAAAATCGGTGAATGTGCGGCGCAGAATTTTCATCCGCGCCGGAAAGTTAATGTTGTGTGTTAATCGCTCAAGGAGCCGCCGCTGATGGAAAAGGTGCTTTGCTCGCCCGGAGCCAGCGCGTCGAACGCCGCCCGCGTCATTTGTTTGGCTGCCGCGCCGCCGCCTTCGCTGCCGGAAGCACCGCTGCCGGAAGTCCCGGATGCCGCGAACAGAAAAGCCGATCCGCTTTTCAAGGTCGCCATCAAGCCGTCGAGTTCGCCGACTAATCCGGTTCCGTCTTTGACTTTGAGCTCAAATCCTTTTTCGCCTTCCGCCAAATCAATCAACGATTCGACATCGGCAAGAGCGTATTTGGCGCGGTCGGGCAGGACTCCGTTTTTAACCAGAAAGTTTTCGAGCTTTTCCCGTTTGAGTCCGGCGAGCGTCGTTTCACGCGCAGTTGCGGCGGCGGCGAGTTTGGTCTCGAATTCGGTTTTGTGTTTGGTGAGCAGTTCGTCGTATTTGCCTTTTTCGGCGAGCTTCTTTTCCTCGATCTTCTCCATCTCCGAGAGAGCTTTTTTTGCCGCTTCCGCGTCGAGTCCCTCGAATGCTTTCAATAAATCGCCTTTGGATTTGCCGTCCTTGAGCAGCTCGGCGATTTTGTTTTTCAGTCCGGTTACATCTTCCACGCCCTCGGCATCTAAAACGTAATCCATCTGGTCGGTGCCGGAGGCGACGTAAAATCCTTTGTGTAAATCATCCAAAGTGTCGAAATCGGTTTTGGATAATTTCGCTTTAAGTTTCGCCATAAAAATTCGAGCCTTGCTTTAATTTTTGGTTTTCTGCCTCGCAGTTGAATCTAATTTAACCGACATCGCGCCGGTGATTTCCAAAAAAATGAGAAGTGGAAACAAGAGTCTGGAGAGTGGAGAGTAGGGAGTAGGGAGTAAAAATTCAAAGACTCTCTACTCTCTACTCTCCACTCTCGACTTTTTCAGGCAAAATCAACCGGCTTGGTCAACTAAAAAACCCAACTAAAAAGCCGCCGGTCAAAATATGACCGGCGGCTATAAAACGAATGACGACAAAATTTATTTGCCCTCACTGTACAAATACAGCCCCAAACCGAATTTAGCGGTCGCGCGGGAGAACGCCATACTTTCCGCGTTTGAACTCGAATCGCCGAAAGTATTTTTGTCTTCGACTTCCTGCCCGGTTGCCTCACGCGAAAACGTGCCGTCTTTGGCGGGAATCGAAAGCCTGACGGTGATTATCAATCTGCCGCCGATATTGTCCATCCGCACGATTTCATTCGTCCAGCCGGGCGCGAAATGGTCGAGATACTTCACGCGCTCATACCACGAAACGAACGTAATATCTTTGCCGCCCTGCCGTTTGGTTTGCAGATGCCGCGCCGCGACGGGTTTCGACAAGTCTTTGATAATTTCGCAAATACTTCTACTTCCCGGAGCATATCCGGCTTTTGATGTTTCGATTAATTGCTCTGCCTGATTCATAATTTATTCACCTTTTTTGAATCCGTAAAATCCTTTTCTATCTAAATGTTTCCAGGTTTTGCCGGTAATAATGGCACTAATCGTCGCCTGTGTAACGCTGTAGGATTTGGCAACCGATCTTTGATTGCTTCTTTTTCTACCAAGTTCGATTATGTTTAAAACATCGGCATCGCTTAGTTTTGCCATTGGATTGACCGAGCCTGACGCGATATTCGGTTTCGTTCGTCAGATTGACGACGACGAAGAGATCTTTTTCAAAGTCGGGATAAACGGCGAACTCATTCGAGAGTCCGCGCTTCATCGCGGCGCGGAATTCCGGTTTTCGGTTCGACAGGCAAATCATCCGGGAAGCGGGCGCGGCGGGAACTTCCACAACGACCGGCATCTCAGCCGTGATAATCTGACGCGCTCTTTCCATCGCGCCCGGCATCCCGCCGGAAACTTTATGCGCGTAAATGTTGTATCCGTCCGGGTGATTGATAAAAAGCTGTGTTCCCTGATAACCCGTGAAAATCATTACTTGAAAACCGTTGATAATTGTTTGCTGCATATTTTTTACCTCGTTTTTTATTAGCGTTATTACTGACTTACAAGATTAAGTCTAACAGTTCTGTTATAGTATGTCAATACAAATTATTACAATACTGCTAGACTTATTCACTTTTATTTTGTAAAGTTTGTTTTGGTGGAAATGATGGAAATCGAAGGATATTTAACGGTTGTCGAAGCGGCTGAATACTTGAAAGTATCGGGTGGGCGCATTCGCCAGTTTATCGGTAAAAAACGGCTCGATTCAATAAAAGTAGGTAATACCAGACTTATAAAAAAAGATTCCCTTGATTCGTTGGAGATAAAAAAAAGCGGCAGACCGGAAATTGAAAATCCGACCAAATCCGCTTTGGCGAAAAGGAAAGCCCGTAGTTCAAAATAGGTAGTTTTGACTCTCGCTGAATACAAAGCGAAAATTAAAGTAAATTCAGTTTATCTGACGTTTTGTTTTTCCTTATCAACCACACCGCCAGACCCGTCGCCGGTCGCCGCCGCCGCGTTCCACGCCGTCCCCAATTTAATCGAGCCGCCTTGGTCTTTACCCAAACCGAGATATTCCGCCGTCAGCTCAAACGCCCGCTCAATCGCGTCCTGCAAATTCGCCGCTTTCACGCGCAGCTCCGAGGTCTCCGAAATATTGTCGAGAATCGCCTGCGTCGCCGTGATGTCCACTTTGGCGGTTTTGTCGGTCAGCATCGAAAGTCCGATAAGACTCATCTGTTCGACGAGCTTATCTAAAGTTTCTCTCATCGAGGCAAAACCTTTGGCATCAATCTGCGCCCAGCCGATGTCGCCGTCCTTCGGCAGCTTGTAGTGCATATTGGCTCCGACCGGCAGCGACTCCTGCCCTTCATAGCCTTTCGTGTAGAAAAGCGGAACGCTCGCCTGGAATTCCAGATTGTCGAAATTACTTTCTTTTTGAAAATGTTTGATGTTGACCAGGGCGAGATCGAGCAGCGGCGGCTCCGCGCCCAGCTCGCCGATTACTGAGACCGGCAGCCGGTCCAGGTAAGTCGGAACTCCTGATTTGAGAATCGTAATGACACCGGCGGCGATCTCATTGATTTCGATGTTGCCGGATTCGGTTTTTTGTTCTTTATACAGACTCCACGCCGCGCGGTTGAATTCGTCAAGAAATAAAACGCGGTAATACACGCATTCGGCGCGCAAAAATTGTCCTTTCCGCTCGCTTTTTATTGTCTTAAAAACGATCAAGTCAATTTCCGTGCGTTTTGAAACCGGATTAACGCGCTCGTTCCAATTGATCACCGAATCGGCATCCCACAGAATCCAATACGGTGCTAAATCGAGCAGGTTGACATCTTCGGCACTTTTCACCGAATCGCTGTTCCAGACCGGCGCGTCAATCTGAATCACCGCAAAGCCCTCAAAAGACTTTTTGAAAGCCGTCTCGCCGAAGACGTTCAGGTGATTGCCTTTTTTATCGATGTTTTCGGCGAGCATTTTAATTGCGCCCGGCACGTCCGGCAACAGCGCGACCTCATCTTTGAAAACCAGCCCGCACATCAGATTGACGTGCGATTTATACAGGTTCAGCAAGGTCGCCGCCGCCAGCCGCTTTTTGTAATCTCCGTCGAGCTCTTCGGGAAATTTCGGCAGGTATTTCGCCCCAGCCGCCCGCATCGCCGTCGTGCCGGAGAAAACGTCGCGCGCGATCCCGCGCTTTTGCTGCAAGGCGGCGTAATCCGGGTGCAGGTTCGATACTTTGTCTTCTTTTTCAGTCATAATTTAACCTCATTTTTTATCTGGTGTTCCGTCTCTCCACGCCCCACTGCTGGACGATTTGAGTTTCCGCCGCGTAGCGTTTGGCATCCATTAAATGATTGATCGAGTCAACCGGTTCGTCATCGCGAAATTTGCCGTCCTTTTCCTTCCAGGCATAATTCTGGGCTTCTTTGAATAAATTTTTGCCGCCGGCGACGTATTTCAAATTGTATTTTTTGACGTTGTTGATGCCGTCAACGATTGAGCCTTTATATTTCGTGCAGGCACGGACGAGGTAGCCGGCGCGGCGGAGGTCTTCGATCATTCCGGGCTGCGCGCAATCGGCAATGATCGGCTTCCATTTATCAACGCCGATTTCATCCATCTTTTTAATCAAATCGGTCGAGGTCAGATTCGATTCGTAAATGAGTTCTTCAACGAAATAATCTTTTTTATCGCTTTGGAAGTTGTCGCCGACCGCTCCGGCGACGAGCGCGTTCGGATCGTTGAAGCCGAAATCCAGCCCGTAAAACTGAACGGTCGGCATCTGGCTGACCGTCTCATACTGCGGATAGATCAGCCCTTCGGAATTTTGTCCCCATTCGCCGAGTCCATAGACTTTGTAATAGTTCGGATTGGTGTCTTTGAGCCGCTCGATATTGGCGGCGTAATTCGGATCGCGGGCAAGCAGTTTTTCGTTATCGCGGTAAGTCGTCTTTTTGATGAAGTGTTCCGCCGGGAGCTTCTGGTGAATTTCCTGATTGAGCCAGTGATAGACGTTCACCGGGTTATACATCAGCGTAATTTGAACTTCCGAGAAGCCGCGCAGACGCAGGGACAATTGGTCGAGTTCGTTGATCGAGGCGAGTTCGGTCGCCTCTTCGATTAAAACCCGGTCAACGCCCTGCACCGATTTGACCTTTTCGATGTCGTCGAGTCCGAGAAAAATAAATTCGACTCCGGTCAAAAGGTTGATGATCGAGAGCGGCGAAGTCGTCATTTTGAATAAATCTTCCAGCTTCCACTCGTAAATCGCCGCCTTCAATTGCGAAAACACGCTGTTTTTCAAAGTCGCGTAAACTTTGCGGACGACCATCGTTTTCCGCCGCCGCCGCCGCTCACGAAATGAAAAAATGATTTCCTTTTGACCGCCGAAAACCGATTTGCCGGAACCCGCCGAACCGAATAAATGGAGAAACCGCGATTTGTTATAAAGCAGCGGGATATAAACTTCGTTGAATAAATCGGGGCTGGAAAAATCTAAGTTCATTCATTTTCCGGCGGCGGCGGCAAAATAATGCGCGTTCCGATTTTAATTTCGGCGTTCCCGTCCTTGCCTTCGTGAGCGAGTTTCGTCGGAGCGTAATTGCCCTGCAGCAGATTGATTTCGCGCAACTGGTTCCGAATTTCGCGGGCGATTAAAGTTGACTTACTCTTTTTGAACTTGGCGCGAAGCTCCGAGATATTGTCTTCCAGAATGGCGATTGATTCCGAGCGCGAATCTTCGACGACTTTAGTTTGATTGCGTTTCAAATAACCGGCGACGGCTTTCTGGCAAGCCTGAATCGAATTCCAGTGTCCGAGGACGCGGAGAATTTCGTCGTAAGGAATTTTCGCCAAACGCAGCGCGACCGCGTCCGCGAGCTTCGCCTGGAAATTTATATCTTTGTGAGAAGTTTTGGGCATTTATGTTTTGTGCAGATGTTTCCAAGTTTTGCCGCTTAAAATTCTTGAAATGTTATTTGGCGTAACATCGTATTTTTTAGCGAGTCGAACATTTACGCCGATTGAGCGGTCAGCTTCGGCGATTATATTTGCGACCTCTGTTTCGGTAAGTTTGGCGCGTCCGTTTTTTGCGCCTTGATTTTGTTCTTTCGATTGAAGTCCGAGCCGGTAAGAGTGCCGAATATTTTCCTGCCGTGAAACATATTCGAGATTTTCAATTCGATTATCGGTTTTATCGCCGTTTTTGTGATTTACCTGAAAATCATTTTTCGGTTTAACTAAAAATGTTTCGGCAATCAAACTATGAACCGTATAAGTTTTGATAATTCCGTCATCGGAAAGACGCAAAATGAAATAGCCGGAAGAAAAATTCTTCGTTTGTTTTCGTATTTTTCCGGCTTTTCCCGAAGTTCTCGAAGTCAGTCTCTTGATTTGACCGTGATTGCTTGCGGCATAATTCGGGTGAGACGGAATCGCCCACCATTCTTCAATTTTCGTGTCGTTCATATACTGATTATAAACGCCTATTTTGCTCATTTTTCCAAGATTCGGTTGATTAAATCCTGCCTTGAATCTTTCGATTCGGAGCCGATTTGAAGAGCTTCAAAAAAGATTTCCAGATTTGTATGATACGCTCCGAAGATTTTCACGACACCGCTGAATTCTTCTATGTCGTGTGCGTATAAGCTAAGATTTCCGTCATCCGAAACTCCGAAATGATGCAGCTCGTGTAAAACGACGGCGACGACCTGAGCGGGTTCGAGTTCATCGTATGCCGGTCGCCCGAACTCCAAAACGAAAAAACCTTCCGCGCAGCCAGCCAGATAAGCGTTCAAGCCGGTTACTTTTCGCGCCAACGCCGTCACTTCACGCCCGTCCTTTTTCGGATTTTCCGACGCGAAAATATACCGAATCTCAAAGGCTTCGAGTTCCGGTTTGAGAATCTCGATCAGTTTTTCGGCAATGCGCTCGATCTCCGGCGCGTGGGCGAATTCTTTCGGCATTGGTGGAAATAAAGAGCGCGGACTTTCAAAATATCGCGCAAAGGCGACTTCTTTTCGATACTAAGACGGATTCGGGTGCTTATTTCCAGATTGAAATTTTTTGGAAAGAAGGATTTATTTGGATCGGAGCGTGTTAGAAAATCATACCGGCTCGTAACGCAGTTCGATATGCCGGTTATGGTTTTTGACCTTCACGCCGCGAATTTTTTTGCGGTTCACGAATTCTTTCAGGATGCGCCGCGCGCTCGTCTGCGGAATGCCGGTCTGACTGACGATTTCCGGGAGGAGATCATAACCGTCGAAGACGGCTTGCAGAATAACCTGTGGTCGTCCCTTGCGCTCGCGGTAAGCGGTGTATTCTTCGAGCCAGCGGGCGACCATTTTTTTTTCCGCGCTGTCTTCGAGCGTGCGCGAGACCATCAACAAACCGACCGGTATGATATTTTGTTGGGCGGAGGCAGGCATAAATTTATCAAAATCGGGCGACCCCGGATGACAAAGCGAAATGGTTTTGGGACGAGTTTCGGGACGCTTTGCGAGCGAGTCAAGCCGCGTATCGCGGGCGGCGCAAAAATAGGGAATCAAAACCGCCGAGCGTCCCTCAGTTGAGATAGTCTTTTATTTGTGAAATTTTGTCAATTTATTGCCGGTTTTTTAAGTATCTTTCGCGGCGTTTCGGGTCTGCGTCCGGCTTTGGCGGTCTGCCGCCGCCCTTTGATTTTGCGCCGCCTTTACGCCCCATTTCTTGAGCAGTCATTATTTGCGTGTGCGTTTGGTAGGCAAACCACAAGTTATTCAAAAGTTGGTCGTCCAGAACAATTGTTTTACCGTCCGCAATGGTTCTGCCTATTTCCATCAGCATTATCAACTGTCTGTAATGCTGCTTATAGCCTGAAAATGTGGCTTTTGTGTGTTCTGCGCGATAGTATTCAAGAAGTTCTGTTTGTTTTTGTTCGTTTTTCATTTTGTTTTTCCTCTCAATTAGACAGTTTCAAAAAATTCTTTTCGTCCGAAATAAGCCGCTTCAAGAGCCGTTTCCGTTTCAGCGTCAGCAGTAAAATTGTCCCGATTTGCGTAATTGTAAAGCGTTCCCGCCTGCAAAGTTCCACTGTCGTTTTTCGCAGGAATGATCCAGCTTTTGCTGGCAGAATCATATCTTTTCACGTTGAAGTGTTTTTTGATATTGCCTATCAGCCACGCATTGTATTCAAATTTAACTGTAAATTCTTGGTTCGTTTTGTTGTATGTAATCGTTCTCATTTCGCTACTCTCCGTAATTTTTATTTACCAAATTTGGTATGTCTCAATAATACAAAACAAACGCTTGTTTTGTCAACTCTAAAATCAATTATTTTTAGTAAAGTCGAAAATTTATTTTTTAGTCTTTATGGAACTTTACACACACGCGATTTTGGCTCTCGGCTTGCTCGTATCGGGCTTATTAACATTTTGCGGCGGCGTTCTCGGAGCGTATTTGACGAAATGCGAGGACGCGCTTTTTGCCGGGTTGATGGGATTCGGCGCAGCAATATTTGTAATGGGCGTTATGGTCAATCCGTGAACATTACGCCAAAACCCAGCCTTTTTCCATCTGCTCGTCCGTCATTCGCGTTTTAGCCCGCTTCCAGCCGTCGAACTGTTTCATCGGAGAGCGTTTTTAAGTGCAGCGTCATCAGATTGCGGACGCTGTTGCCACGCGTTTCGCAAATGCAGCAGCTTCCTAAATTCGTCGGATCGTTTGTCATAGTCCGCAACTCCATATTTAATAAATTTTCAACGCGGCATCGCACACCTGCACGATCATTTTCAGTCGTTCGTCGAAGCGGTCAATCGCCTCGTTATATTCCTGCCAGCCCGAAGCCGACCACGGATGCAGTGAAGTCGAGCTTTCGATACAGTTCGAGTGATGCGCCGCCATAAAAGCCCGCAGACCGTGTTTGCCGTAATGAACGGAAGAATTTTCGGCGGCTTTCAAGAAACCTTCCGCGTCGCCTCTGCGCGTCATCATCAAAACGCTGCCACGCGGATCACACGGCAAACCGCGATACATTTTTTTGGCATCTTCAAAAAGATTTCCAACCGGTTCGTCTGCCGCCCGCCGCTGTTCGCTTAATTTTGTGGCGAAATCGGCGAGTTCCGTCCACGTCGGCGGTATTGTCGAAAGATGCGCCGGGTCATGCGTCCACCAGCAGGAATTGACGGCATACCAGATCACTTCCGGTTTGATTTGGCGGACATCGGCAAAAGTTATCACTTGAATCGTTTCCATATAAAATCAACTCTCTTGTTCAACTAAAATTTATTTGTCCGCGAGCTTCAAATTCATTCGGCTCAATCGTTCGCGGAGACGTAAGCCCGCGCATTTATCAGCGTCAGCCAAAATCCGCGCAGATCGTCATATTCGGCAGTCCCGGCGACTTTGACCATTTTCGCCGTCACCTCATTGATGGCACGATTCAGAATCTCCGCCGGGTCTTTCAAGTTTGCGTAAATCCTGTTTTCGGTGAGTTTCTGCAATTTCGTCAGCGGCTGCATTTCGCCGTAGAGCGATGCCTGATTTTTGCGCCATTTTTCGTAATCGGCGATTCGGCACGTTTTGCACGGAACGAGTTCGTCGGTGTCGGTAAAAAGCGAATAAATTACGACCTCGCGCTGTTTATTCAAATGCGCTTTTTCGTCCGGGCAAACTTCTCCAAGGGCTTCGGTTTTGATTTTTATTTCTTCCGTTTGAATTTCTCGAAAAGCGTTGAGCAAATCAAAAGCATTCGGCGCGAAGCTGTTGCGGTTGTTCTTAATCGCTCGGCGGAACGAATCGTCAAGGCGAATCATCGGAACGGTGTTAAAAAGCACGTCACGCCAGACAGCGGAATTTTCCTGCATTTCCGAATTAACGAGATGGCGGTTGCTCAAAACAAACACCCGTTTAATTATTTGGTGGACCGCCAATCTGTAAATCTCCGCAGGATTCAAGGAATTGTGCTGCGGAGACATCAAATTCGATTCGTTCACGCGCTTCACGTTCACGCCGACTCCGGTCGGTTTCTCGATAATTGCTGTAATTTGTTCCATTATTTACTCCGTTTTGCGTCTCTTTCAATTCTTTTTTGTATCGCTTGACCATTCCGCTGATGTTTTGGGCTTTCCAGCCCGACGTTCGCCAGTCAATCAAATTTTGCCGCCAAACGGATTCTTCGACTTCGGGCAGCATGGCGGCGAAGTCTTCGCGCTGCTGTCCGCCGAGTTGGTAAGTCGGAAAAATTTCACGAAAGACTTTAATTGCTAAAGTCGGCGAAAATTCCTTGAAAACCGTTTCGTTTTCCGGTTCGGCGCAGATTTCGCGCAGGCGCGGAGAGAGAGATTCTTTATTTTCTTCTTCTAAGATTTTTTTCTGACTAGAATTTTCTTCTATATTGTCTGACGGGTTTTGCGTCTGACGGTTTTCACGTCTGACGGTTTTCACGTCTGACGGTTTTTCAGTGAGTCGGTTGAAAGTTTGAATGGTAAAATCAGCCGTTTGCGCTTCGGCGAAAATAAACCATTCCTGACCGTCGAATGAACCTTTTTTATTGTGCGCGGCGACGAGGCACAGATAGCCGGATTGCTTCAATTCCCGCACGATATTTTTGAGTTTGTCGCGTCCGATGCCGAGTTCTTTTTGCAGGAAAACGAACGACAATTCAAATTTATCGTCGTGCGTGAGCAGGTAAGCCAGAACGCCCCGCGATTCGATTGATAATCGTTTATCGCGCAGCGTTGCGTTCGGGATAGACGCAAAGCGTGTCTGGTTGTGTATCTTAAATATCGGCATAGTTTAAAAAGGGATTTGATCTAAGTATTGCGGAGAGCGCATCAAGCCCTGCTTTGTTTAAGCGAATCGCGCGCACCGGCTGTCGTTTGGCGCATCTGAGGCACACGGGCGCGGCGAGTAGCAGTTGCTCGCCCTCGCGCTAACTGTTCCGGCGATTGTTCGCGCAAATCGAAGATTGACCAGCGCAAAAAAACCTGTAATAAATGCTCTCTCGTGAGTTTGAAATTCCATAATTATTTATCGAAAATTATCATTCCGGCATCACCTAAATCGTTCAAAACTTCATCCGCCTGCGCGTTTGTCAACTCATCCGCCGACCGCACTTTGATTCCGATACTCGCCAGATATTCGAGCGATTCGCGTTTTGACCAGCCATCGTACTGCCCTTTGAACGTCGCCCGAATCAGCGCGATTTTACCGGCTAGATGCGTTGGGCGCGGGATCGGCAAGTCGGGTGTAAGTTTCGGTTTTCTCAATTAAATTTCCTCTCCAATAATTTCAGAACATAAAATTTTGTCTTCCTCAAATTCGCCCGTCTCAAAACACAAAAACTGCTCTCGCTCTCTCGCGGATTATCAAATATAAAAAGCGTAATGGAATTTTCAAAATACATATCTCCAGCGAGTGTTTCGACATAGAAAACCGTTTCACCACAATCGTTCCGACCGGTTCTCGCGCCGAAAACCTCGTGCCTCGCGTCGTTTTGGGTAATGCAGCAGATTCCGCTTGATAGAGCCAGCGAGAACTCTGATTTGCTCCTGATATAAACTCTTTCCATAAACTCAATCACACTCCGAATTCGTCTAAACAACTTTCCCTGCGTATATGTAAGCTAAACGCGCGCTGTCTCTTACATGTTGATTCGTCTTCATCGTCGTTTTCAGTTGCCGCTCAAATTCCGCCTGCGTCCATTTCGCGGCGCGAATCGGCGGAACCTCCCGCACGTGGTAGCCGCTCCGCCGAAGCGATTCGGCAAGCAGTAACGCTTCACGCCGATTGCCGCCGATAGAGATGGCATGTTTGTCCCTGACGGCTCCCGTTTGAAAAGCGTTCCGCGCGTAAATGAACTGCGGCGGAATTTCGACGAAGATTGATAATTCATCTTTTAAAAACTTGCTTAAAAATTCCTCCGCACCGAAAAAATCAGTGGTGTGAACCGAGTGCAGAATTGAGGCGGCGCAGTCATAAACGGCAATTCCGGTGTTGAGTCCACAGTCCACGCCGACGGCAAATCTGGCAGCGTTTTTAACTGTTTTATTGAATTCGGCGGATGTCATTATTTCGGTTGCCATAATTATTTTTCGTCCGGATCTCTGAATTCTTCGAGAAACATATTTTCAAACTCCAAAAAGCATCAGCCGCCACCACGCCAAAAACTCGGCGTGTGAGAGATAAGGCGACGCGCACAGGAATCCCGCCGCCACAACAATCACGAAGGCGAGCAACACGTTTCGCACTCCTTCGGCGATTTGATAATAAATTTCGTCGTCCCGTTCGGGAAAGTGTTTGTATTTCATGTTTTTCCAGCCTGCGCCCGGATTTGTTTAGAAATTGAATTCATTTCCGTATGCAGGTTCTAAGCGCTCCTCAGGTCTGCGCCGCTCAGGTTTGCGCCGCTCAGGTCTGCGTCGCCCAGGTTTGCGTCGCCCAGGTTTGCGCCGCTCAGGTTTGCGCTCCTCAGGTTTGCGCTCCTCAGGTCTGCGCCGCTCAGGTCTGCGCCGCTCAGGTCTGCGCTCCTCAGGTTTGCGCCGCTCAGGTTTGCGCCGCTCAGGTTTGCGTCGCTCAGGTCTGCGCTCCTCAGGTTTGCGCTCCTCAGGTTTGCGTCGCCCAGGTTTGCGCCGCTCAGGTCTGCGCCGCCCAGGTCTGCGCCGCCCAGGTCTGCGTAGCTCAGGTTTGCGCCGCTCAGGTTTGCGCGGCTTTCGAGAGCAAGCTCTCGAATTGATTTATTTTCATCGCTAGCGATAACCCTGCCGCTAAATTTGTGTTTTATTTCTGCCATATAGTTTTTGTTCCTTTTTTGTAAATTGACACTCCGCGCCTTAAAAAGAGCGCGGATTCTCTGTCCACTTATAACCTAACGGTTTGAGTTGGCGACAGAAAGGCTTGACCAGCCTTGAGTATATTTATCGCGGAAAAGTCGGGAGAAGTCGAAGCGTCGAGAACTCTCTCGAATTTTCTCTCGACGCTTCGACTAATTTAAGCCGTCGCAGGCGTGCCGAAACTCAGGTCGAAGCCGACCGCATTTTCACCCAACACGCGCACGTCCGCCGAGCCGACGATTTGGAGGTCGCCGCCCGCCGACGGATCGCCGTCCGCCGTCAAAGTCAGAACCACCGCGCCGGTTGCCGTGTTACTTGAAACCTGGGCTTCCAGTTCATTAGCCGGATTCGGCGTAATCGAAACTATCGCCGCATCCGACGAAGCCCAGACCGCCGATCCTTTTTGAATTTCCGCCGGATTGCCTGCCGCATCCAATGGTTTGGCGGTGACGGTCACACTCTGATTTTTTCGCAGTTCCATATTTTTAAAATCTCCTATATTGATTCGTCCGTCTTCGCTCGTGTAAGTAAAGACGAAAGCCCTTTTTGTTTGGCATTCATCGTTGACGATGGCTCGCGCGAGCCATCTGATGAACGCGCCTAACTCCGACAAAAATCTTTCCAGCATTGATGCCGCTCCTTGATCCGCATTTAGCGGGCGAGACGCACTTTTGAATAATTTTGAATAAAATGCGCCCGGCTCGACAAGCGAGTTCTTTGGCATAGTCCGTAATTCGAGACGCGGAAATTTCCGCGCTTAAAACCTTGAACGCCGCCGTTTCAAATCTCGATTCGGTGTAAATTTTGATATTGTCCGATATTAAACACGCCATAATTTTATTGGGTTTTTGCTGATTTTCGTTCAAATGCCGCTTTCGCCAGCGGATAATGATGCCGGCAGAAATCGATGTTTTCGGACGCGCCGGACATTTTGCAGTTACCGCATAAAGGACGGTCGCACGATTTTTTGACTCCGAGCCGTTTTTTGAGGACGACCGGAAAATCACACAGGAATTCCGACGTTTTGCCGCAGTAAAAACATCGGTTCCGGCGCGGCACTCCGCAGACCATCGCCGTTCCTCCGCCGCCGATGTCAATCGTTTGACACGGCATCACGCCGCCTGTGCCGAATTAGTCGCGCTGCTGTCTCGCAACTCTGCGAGGCAACGACATTTTTCGTGATCGCGTTCGGCATCCGGGAAAACGAATAGGTCATACCAGCCGTGAAAATGACAGTAAAACCTGCGCTGCCGGTAGCCGCTGCCGCTCGGCGTTTTTATCGTTCTCGTCTCGATCAATCCGTGAAAAATCATAATTTTTACCTCACGCGGCGATTTTCAATCCTCGCCGGTTATTCAACTGTTTTTCGCGCGCGTCCCTCGCCCGGTCAATTTTCGCGCTGATAAAATCGTCAATCTCGCTTCTCAAAAATCGCTGTCCGCCGCCGATCCAAACGTCTAAAGTCAATTGGCAGCGGCACGTCTCGAATTCGCGGAGCAGGGCGGCGCGGCGATCCGGGATTTGCAGGACGCTGCCGGATTTGTAGCCGAGCAGTTCGCAGGCTTCGCGGGCGGTCAGCAAGTCGCCGGTCCGCCAGCGGTAAATTTTCGGTTGTCTCGATTTAATGAGCGACATTATTTCTTCTCCTGCGGAAAATTCAAAATGGCAAATTCGCCGTGAAGTGTTTTTGCTTTAGCGTCATAAGCGCGGGCTGCTGCCTCGGCTTTTTACAAGAAACCAATTGAACTCCGAAACTCGGTTAAAATCTTCGGCATCAATAATAGCCTCACCGCCTTGCGACAAAAGAATCTTCATTGACTCGCTCATAAACTCACCTCCTGCGGGAAGCGGGCGCGGTCGAAGTTGGCGACGGCGGCGATATGCGGGCAAAGACAGTTTTCTCCGCAGTCGCAATGGGCGAATCTGCCGTTTTCCGTTTCGTTGACGACAACGCGCATTCTTGGGCTGGTAAAAACCAGATATGCGCGGCGCGGCTGGCGGCGAATGAACAGCGGCTCGACACGGACGGCGCGTTTTTCGTCGGAATTGTTCAGCCGGTTCGCTTTCATTTGGCAGACTTTGCCCATTCCCGATTCCGCGTGATTTTTTAACTCTCGATGACATCTTTTGCACTTCATTTCTGAAACTCCTTAGCTTTTGTTGCTTTCTAAAATTCACGTTAGAAAATCTAACTAAGGAGAATGTTACATTCTTTGCAACTTAATGTCAACAAAAATGCAACACAAAATCGAAATTGTTTTTAAGTCGAAACCTTCGTTTCCTTAAGCAGTTCAAAAATCGATATTTGATAGAACGAAGAAAGATTTTGAAGCAAGTCCCAAGACGCAGATTGTCCTTGTTCAGCGCGAATAACAGTAAATCTTGACACACCAATGCTTTTGCCAACCGCTTCCTGTGTTAGATTCCTTGATTCTCTCAAACGAGATAATTTCAAGTTATCGTAATCGTTTTTAGTCATTTTCAAATACTAATTTTAATAAGTAATTATGTCAACTTTAATGCAACATCAAGTTGCTTGTAATGGCACGGGCAATCTTGTTACATTTATC
>JAYVKL010000145.1:0-28172 GCA_043768465.1 Pyrinomonadaceae bacterium | reverse complement strand
TTGAATTTCCAAGAGCAAGCCAAAGCAATTGAAATCAGCTTGAAGAATCCGAGGTTTCCGCATCGCCAGTTAAGCGAGATCAAAAGAGCAACGGGCAAGCAGATCAGCCAGGCGACGCTCAAGCGAATGTTAAAAAAAAGATTATTTGTGGAAACGGATCAAATTAGGATTGTGGAAAAGAACGGATGAAGATGAAAAAGAGTTTGCCAAACAAGACCTGGAAAGATTGACGAAAAAAGCTGACAAAGGATTGATAGATTTGGTATATGGCGACCAATCAGGATTTAATTTAGGAGCCAAAGTAGTCTATGCGTGGCAAAAGCGGGGCGAACGAATTGTAATTCCGGCAAGTCGCGGGGCATCGCAGAATGTCGTGGGATTTATGTGGCACAGATGTCAAAGGTTTGAATCTTTTGTTTTTGCGGGTTCAACCGATTCGCAGGTAATCATCCGATGTTTGGATGTAATTGCCGGGAACCTTGACAAAGAAACGTGGATCGTGCTGGATAATTCCCCGATCCACCGGAGTGAAGAATTTGAAGAGAGAATAGCAGAATGGACAAAACTAGGGTTGAAAATCTATTTCCTGCCAACCTATTGTCCAAGTTTGAACAAGATAGAAATGTTATGGAAGAAGATAAAATATGATTGGCTGACATGGGATGCTTACAGTTCCTACAAAAACTTGTGTCAGGAACTGGATCAAGTCCTTTCACAAATTGGCTCATTATATCGTATTACTTTTGTTTAGGTGCTTAAGTAGAGCAATTTTTAAATTATCCGGTGTTCTGAGTTCAAACTTCAGTTTGCCTTCTCCGCCGCGCTTCGCTCGAAGGAAACACGCTGAAGCGCGAACTCAAAACTTGGCGAAACACTTGAAAATTTAAAAATTGCTCTACTAAGCAGATCAGCAAAGGTAATCAAGTATTTTGCTGTGTTCAGAGTCCAAACGCGGAACGCACTTTGTTCTGTCCGCCGCGCTTCGCTCGAAGGAAACACGCCGAGAGCGTGGACTCTGAACGAAATCAAAACGCCGTGAAACTTTTGCTCATTCGCTTAAATTGTAAAAATGCTGCTCACGACCATTCGCTCGACTGATTGCAGAGAATAAAAATTACGGCAGAGACATAATTTCGGCGACCGCGCCCGCCGCCAGATTTTCGCCTTGCGGCACGAAAACCAGCGCGTTCGCCCGCGCAAAAGCGATAAAATTTGACGAGCCGTTAAAGCGCAGCGATTCGATTAGCAGTTCGCCTTTTTCGTTCGACACGACCGAAGCGGGCAACACCGAATCGCGTTCCTTCGCCGCTTTAATTTTGTCGGCGACGAGGGCGAAACCTTTCGATAATTCAGCATTTTTCGCCGACTGCATCCACAGAATCGCCGTTCGTGCCAACAGATAAAACGTCACGGCGGATGACACCGGATTGCCCGGCAGTCCGAAAATCAGACATTCGCCGCGTTTGGCGAAAACCGTCGGCTTGCCCGGTTTCAAACGAATTTTTTCAAAGAAAATCTCTGCGCCGAGCGTCCGCAAAACCGGCTTCGTAAAATCGTAATCGCCGACCGACACGCCGCCCGTCGTTATCAAAACGTCGAAATTATCCAGCGCGTCGGCAATCGCCGCCGTCAAACTTTCCACGTCGTCTTTGACGGGCGACAGAATTTTTGCGTCGCCACAGCGGTCGGCGAAAACTTTCAGCATTATGGAATTTGAATTACGAATCTGGTCGCGCTGCGGCTTTTCGGGAATCCCGACGATCTCGCTGCCCGTCGCAAGAATCGCAATTTTCGGGCGTTGATAAACCTTAATTTTCGCGTAGCCGAACGACGCAATCGCGGCGATCATCTGCTCGGTGATGACTTCGCCCGCGCCGAAAATCCGTGCGCCGGTTTTGATTTCCGACGCGAACAAATTGAGATGCTGCCCGCTTTTCGCCGACTCTAAAACTTCAACGCAGCCGTCGTTTTCTCTCGTTAATTCGACTTTCTGCACTGCGTCCGCGCCGTCCGGCAATCGCGCGCCGGTCATAATTCTGACCGCTTCGCCCGAAGTTATTTTCCCGTCGAAACCTTTTCCGGCAATTGATTCGCCGATGATTTTCAACCGCGCCGGCACGTTTCTCACGTCATTCGACTGCACCGCGAAACCGTCCATCTGCGAGCGATCAAACGGCGGCAAATCCATATCGGCTTTGATGTTTTGCGCTAAAACGCGCCTGACCGACTTTTCTAAATCAATCGTTTCAGAGGCGAGCGCAAAGGTTTCGCGTTCGATAATTTTTAAGGCTTCGGAAATCGAGATCATAATATGAAGACCTTTCATAATAATAAGTAAGAAGACTAAATTATTTTATAAATGCTTTTCAGAGTCTTTCAATAAACACCGGAAAGATAAGTGAGTTTAAAGTTGAACATCTATAAAATAATTCAGTCCTCTTACTTACCAATTCAAGTTGATTAGTGCGTGTTGTCAGAACCGCCTGCGGTCGCGGGCGGGTCAACGCTACACGGGAAACCCGCCCGCGACCGCAGGCGGTTCTGACTTTGAGCAACGATACGCACACTTTGTTTTGAATTGGTATAATTTAGATCACATAGAGATATGGAAAACATAGTTTTTAAATCATTCTTGAAAGCCGGTTCCGGTGTTTTCAGTCGAATAAATTGCCTGCCAACTAAAAAATCTCCCGAAAAATCTCTGCGCTCGATGTTTCTATGTAGCAAATTTCTTCAACGTTTTTATTCTGGAAAGATGTCTAATTTCTCTCTCGTTTTCGTTCGGCGATCAGCTTTGTTTTTTGCCTGCCATATCAAGCCCGACCGCCGCGACTAAAATCGAGCCTTTGATAATTTCCTGCATAAAATCGCGCACGTTTAAGAGCGACATTCCGTTATCGAGACTCGCCATAATCAACGCGCCCAAACACGCGCCGAAAATCGTGCCGCGCCCGCCGACCAGACTCGCGCCGCCGATGACGCACGCCGCAATCGCGTCGAGTTCCTTCAAAGTTCCGGCATCCGGCGACGCGCTGCCGACTCGCGCCGTAAAAATAATCGAAGCAATTCCGGTTAACGCTCCCAAAAGGGCGAAAACTTTCAGGATGTTGATTTTATTGTTGATTCCCGACAGCCGCGCTGCGTCCGCGTTGCCGCCGATGGCGTAAAGATAACGCCCGAAAGTCGTGTTGTTGGTGATGAAATAGCCCAAAAGTGCCACGACCAGAAATATCAGAACCGGAATCGGCACACCCGAAAAGGCGTTCATTTCATAAATAAAAACGACGATGGCGGCAACCGGAAAAAGCGACTTGAGAATTTCCACCGTCGGGCTGCTCGCCCCGGTTTCGTCAAATTCACGGTTCGTCCTGATGTTCTTAAAGGTCAAAAGCAGAACAGACAAAATCGCCGCGCCCGCTAAAATCCAGCCGATGTTAATCGGAATGTAATTTTGCCCGATTGATTTGAAAGTCGCGTCGGCAACCGGGACCGTTTCGCTGCTCGTCACGAATTTGACCGCGCCGCGCCACGCCAGCAAACCGCCGAGCGTGACGATAAAGGCGGGAATATTTAAATACGCCGTCAAACTTCCCTGAAAAACTCCGATGATCACGCCGACGGCGATTGCCGCCAGAATCGAAAGTCCGAGTCCGTAGCCATTTGCCATCGCAATCGCCGCCGTGCCGCCCGCTAATCCTAAAACCGAACCGACCGACAAATCAATTTGCCCGGCGACGATCAGCATCAGCATTCCGACCGCCAGAATTCCCGTGACGGAAGTTTGCAGCATCAGATTGGACAGATTGCGCGGACTCAGGAAAATGCCGTTGGTCTGCCAGTAAAAGAAAAGCCAAATTAAAACCATCGCGCCGAGCATCGTGTAAGCGCGAAGCGACGAAGTTTCTATCTTAAAACCCGATTTTTCTGCTGTTTCACTCATAGTTTTTTACGGCTCAAGCGGAATCATTTCGTCGAAAACTTGCCGAATGTCTCTCGAACCGTGAACTACCCGAACAATTTCAATTCCTGAAACGGTTATCTGATAGAAAATTATAAATTGCCGGTCGGGAAACCTCGCAAACCGATTAACAAGTCGTTTTGTTCTTTGCCCATTTCGGGGAAATTTAACAGTTTCGGGAACTTCTCCGTGATTTGTCTTAAAGCGTGTTTGGAAATTCACAAAAGACCGGCAAGTTTACATTTTACATCTCGCATTCTAAATTTTTATCGGATAAAAATTAAAAATGTCGAATGTAAAATGTAAAATTAATTTCGACCAAGTGAATTTCCAAACACGCTCTTAAAACTTTGTCGGCGGTTCTTTCGCTTGTTTCGGAAAAGTGAACCCAAATTTCTTTGAGGTCGCTCAATGCGCGTTCGGCAATCTCGATTCGGCGAAGCGTCGAAGAAACCAAATTATTCATTGACCGTTCCTCTTTTTGTCGAGTCGTTCCTGACCGCGGTTTTTAATTTCCTGAAAAATTTCTTCTTCGGAAGTGAACGACATCGAATTTCCTGTTTTCAAATCTTCGATTCCGAAGCATTATTTCGGCGCGAAGTTCTTCGACCCGCATTTTTTTCAACGCTTCCTGTTCTTTCAAAAGCCGCAAACCGTCGCGCACGACTTCGCTCGCCGAGAAATGCATTCCGCTAGCAACCAGTTCGCCGATAAAATTTTCCAGTTCTTTGGTTAATGAAACATTCATAAAAGTAATCTCGCTTTTCGGAAAATCTTATCACCGGATAACGATTATTGCTACATATCGTTATCAAAACGAAACTTTCGATTCGCCGGTTGCCGCGACCATTACCTTTTCTGGCGTGGCTTCGGTTTTGGTAAATTCGCCGCTCAATTTACCTTCGTGCAGAACTAAAACACGGTCGGAAAGTCCCAGGACTTCCGGCAGTTCGCTGGAAACCATCACGATTGCCAAACCTTCTTTGGCGAGCCGGTTGATTTCCGCGTAGATTTCCTGTTTCGCCCCGACATCAATGCCGCGTGTCGGTTCGTCGAGAAATAAAACTTTCGGATTTGTCAGCAGCCATTTTCCCAAAACGACTTTTTGCTGGTTGCCGCCTGAAAGCGTTCCGGCGACGGTCAAAGGCGAATTTGCTTTGACGCGCAGGGATTTCATCACCTGTTTAGTGGCGGCGGCTTCGCGTGAACGGTTGATTAAAAACGCGCCGGAAATACGTTTTAAACCAGCGAGCGTCGAATTATCCTGAATCGTTTGTTCGAGCAAAAGCCCGAATCGTTTGCGGTCTTCGGTCACGAAACCGATGCCGTTTTTGATGGCTTCGGCGGGCGAATCAATTTTAACCTTTCCGCCTTCGACGAAAACATCGCCGGAAACTTTGCCGTTCCACGCCGCGAAAATTCCCATCAAAAGCTCGCTGCGCCCTGCGCCCATCAGACCGGCGATGCCTAAAACTTCGCCTTTGCGGACGGCAAATGAGACATCGCTGACCAATTTTTTGTCGGCGTTGTCGAGATCGTAAACCGATAGATTTTTGACCTCCAAAACCGTTTCGCCGAATTCGTGAGAAGTCGTCGGAAAAATATCGCCGACTTCGCGCCCGACCATCAGGGCGATGACTCTGGCAACGGTTAAATCTTTCGCGTCGTTCGTGCCGACGGTTTTGCCGTCGCGCAGAACCGTGATACGGTCGCTCATCTCGAAAACCTCGCCGAGTTTGTGCGAGATGTAAATCATTCCTACGCCGCGTGATTTCAAATCGCGCAGAATTCCGAACAGCGTTTTGACTTCCGATTCGGTCAGTGCGGCGGTCGGTTCGTCCAGCACGAGAATTTTCGCGTCCTGCGATAAAGCCTTGGCGATTTCGACGAGCTGCTGCTGTCCGATGCCGAGACTGCCGACTTTGGTGCGCGGATTGATCGGCAGATTCAAATCTTTTAAAAGTTTTCCGGCGCGTTGATAAAGCGCAGTTGAGTCAATTATGCCGAACCTTGACGGCTCTTTTCCGAGAAAAATATTTTCGCCGACGGTTAATTCTTTGATTAGCGACAATTCCTGAAAAATAATGGCGACACCGGCTTTTTCGGCTTCCCGAATCGTACTGAATTTTTTGATTTCATCGTCAACCAGAATATCGCCCGAATAAGTTCCGAACGGATAAACGCCGGACAAAACCTTCATCAGAGTAGATTTTCCTGCGCCGTTTTCGCCGACCAGCGAATGAAATTCGCCCGCCTGCAAATCGAAGGTCACGCCGTCCAGAGCTTTCACGCCGGGAAATTCTTTGACGATGTTTCGCATTTCCAAAAGTGCCATAAGTTTTATTGAGCCGAAGTTTTTTATGAAATTGTCTACCGATGGACACGGATATGAAAATCAATTTTAGGCTCTAGTGCTAAGTAACCTAAGTTTTTAAAGTTCTGAGTTCACGCTTCAGCGTGTTGCCGCGACCGCGAAGCGCAGCGCGACGGGCAAACTGAAGTTTGAATTCAAAACGCGCCCGCGCATTTAATTATCAAAACTTCCGTTACTCAGCACTAATGCTTGGTAATTTAAGTTTAGATAATCAAGTTTTCGCCTTCGTTCAGAGTCCAAACTTTAGTTTGCCTTTCCGCCAGCGAAGCGCGGCGGAAGAATACGCTCAAGCGTGGACTCTGAACGAAGAATGAACCTTCAAAAACCTTGATTACAAAGCATTGGTTTCAGATTTCACATATTAAAAAACCTGTGTTTATCAGTGGACAAAATAAAATGTCTTATTTATTATCATTCACCTCAAATCAGCCCGGCGCAGCGCGTCAATTATCTCTGGATTCCGCATAAACCAAAACCAGGATTTGCCGCTTCGCAAATTTTCCGCGCTCAAAAGCGTGATTCCCAAATCAATGCCGATGACATCGAGATTCGTCCAATTGGTTTTCGGATTAAAAGCGTCGGCGAATCCGTAATTTTTGTAAATCTGGTCGCCGTATTTCGTCTTCATCTCACGCAAAGCCGCGAGCGCAATGTCGGGTGTGAACATCAATGAGCCGGCGGCGGCGCACGGCACGATTGTTCCGTTGAGCGCGGAAGGTCGCGGCGGTGCGCCCCAGGCGACGTAACCGTTTTCGCTGTCGGAAGCGGTCAGACCCCAAAGATTTTTCGAGTATGTCGGAAACTCGTTCGAGATGTCAATAAAGAATTGCCTTTGCGCCCGCGTCGCCGTTCGGGAATTTTCGTAATAATCAATAAAAGGCGGCTGGCGTTCGCGTCTGCCGCGCAAATCGAGCCACGCCTGCGAAAATTGATGAATGAACAAAGGCGCATCGCCCGCCAGAAACTTATATTCGCCGTAAACGATGTAATCGCGCCGCCACGCATACCAGGACTTCGGCGGTATCGGGTGCGTCGGCGAACCGATTGCCAGAAAATACAGCATCGAATGTTCGCTGTAAGTATCCCAGCGACTTTTTATAAATCCGGTTTCGGGTCGCCAGCCGTGCGCCAGCAAATACGGATCGCCGTTGAGCATCCATCGAAAATCCACGCGCTCGTAAATCTGCGTCGCCAGCCGGACGATTTCCGCGTCGTCTTTGAAACACTGCTTGACGCTCAAAACCCCGCCCAGTAGAATCGCCGTATCAATCGAAGAAATCTCGCTCTGCCAACGCCGTTCGCCGGTTTTCGCGTCCATCCAATGATAAAACCAGCCGTTTCGGTGAACGGCGCGAGTATTAAAAAAATCGAGCGTTTTACGGGTGCGTCGGCGGGCATCGGCTTCGGCAACCCAATGACGGTCGGCGGCGATGCACAAACCGCTCAGGGCAAAGCCGGTCGAAGCGATACTGGCGATTTGAAAATGATCTTCACCCGCTTTCGGCGCGTCGCCGTCGGTTTTGGCGCGGTCAAGGGTCAAACCGGTTTCCGAGTCGGAATGGTCCCAAAAAAACTGAAAAGTTCGACGGCTTAAATCTTCTAAAAACGCTTCGTCCGTCGCCGAAACCTTCGCCGTCGGAGTCGCTTTCGTCGGAACTTGCTCGTTAGCAATGCGCTGTTTACCGTTTAATTCAGTTTTTTTTTGACGGTTGCGATTCGGCTGACCGTGAAAGTTTCCGTTAAATTCGCGTCGGAACTATTGCCGACGTAAACCTTAAAATCGCCGTCTTCGAGCGTCAATCTTAAATCCTGCCCGATAAAACTCAAATCCTTCGGCGTTAAAGTAAATTCAATCGTCCGCTTTTCGCCCTTCTTCAAAACGATGCGCTGAAAACCTTTTAATTCCCTGACGGGACGCGAAACGCTCGCCACGACATCGTGAATATAAAGCTGCACGACTTCCGCGCCGTCGCGCGTTCCGGTGTTTTCGACATTAACGCTGACTTTGACGTTTTCGGTCGGTTTGATCTGATTTTTATCGAGCCGCAGATTCGTGATGTTAAATTTCGTGTAACTTAAACCAAAGCCGAACGGATAAAGCGGCGTGTTCGGCGAATCAATATATTTCGACGAATACTTCGCGTCCGAATCAATTCCGACGGGTCTGCCGGTCGGCAGAGCGTTGTAGTAAATCGGGATTTGTCCGACGCTGCGCGGAAATGTAACGGGCAGTTTGCCGCCCGGATTCGCGTCGCCGAAAAGCGTGTCGGCAATGGCGTTGCCGGCTTCGGTTCCGGCAAACCACGTTTCCAGAATGGCGGGCGAATTTTCCGCCACCCAATTGATCGTCAACGGTCTGCCGTTCATCAAAACGACGGCGTAAGGTTTGCCCGTCGCGTGGATCTCTTTGACCAAATCGAGTTGTTTGCCCGGCAAATCAAGATTCGTCCGCGAAGACGCTTCCGCGCTCGTATCGCCGTCTTCGCCGATGACTAAAATCGTAAAATCGCTGTCTTTGGCGGCATCAACGGCTTTTTGAAATCCGCTCGTATCTTCGCATTTAGTATCGCAGCCGACTTCATAACGAAGTTTGACGGCATTGCCGAGTTTATTCTTTAGCCCTTCGAGAACGGTAATCGGGTCTTCCGGTCGCCCGTCGCCCGTCCAATTGCCGTTCATATTTTTCTTGTCATTCGCCAAACTGCCGATGACGGCGATTTCTTTGGTGCGTTTATTAATCGGCAGTGTTTCGCGCTCGTTCTTCAACAAAACAAAGGATTTCGCCGCGACTTCACGCGCAAATTTTCGATGTTCGGCGTTGAACACGACTTGCTTTTCAAGATTGGCATCGGCGAAAGGTCGGTCGAACAAACCCAATTTATATTTCGCCCGCAAAACGGCTCGCACGGCGTTGTTAATTTCGGCGAGCGAAACTTTTCCGTCTTTAACAAGCTGCTTGCCGTTTTGATTGATCGTCCGGCTGACCATTTCGATGTCAACTCCGGCGTTCAAAGTCAGCCGCGCCGCGTCCGCTTCATCGGCGGCGACACCGTGTTTAACCAATTCCATCGTCGCCGTGTAATCGGTTACGACGACCGCCTCGGATTTCCATTCGCGCTTCAGAAGCGTTTTCCACAGAAACGGATTCGCCGTCGAAGGAACGCCGTTCAGACTACTAAATGAAGTCATCAACGAGCCGACACCGGCATCAACCGCCGCTTTAAAAGGCGGCAGATAAATTTCGCGCAAACGCTGCTCCGACATATCGGTCGTGTTGTAATCGCGCCCCGCTTCTGCCGCGCCGTAACCGACAAAATGCTTGGCGCAAGCCATTATTCGGTCGCCTCCGCTGAAATCCAGCCCTTGAAAACCGCGAACGCGGGCGAAAGCGATTTGCGAACCCAAAAAAGTATCTTCGCCCGCGCCTTCGACGATTCGCCCCCAGCGCGGATCGCGGGCGATGTCCACCATCGGCGCGAACGTCCAATGAACGCCTGCCGCCCGCGATTCCCGCGCCGCGATATGCGCCGATTGCTCCATCGCCGCCAAATCCCAACTCGCCGCCTCGCCGAGCGGCACGGGGAAAATCGTTCGATACCCGTGAATCACGTCAAAGGCAAACAGCATCGGAATCTTCAAACGCGATTCGAGCGCGGCTCGCTGCAATTGGTTCGACATCTCCGCCCCGCGCACGTTCAAAGTCGAACCGAGCAAACCTTTTCTGGCTAATTCAAGCTGTTCGGGACGAAATTTCCCGTTCGCCTCGCCGTCGAGCTGCTGAAGCTGTCCGAGCTTTTCGGCGAGCGTCATCTTGGAAAGCAAAAGATTGACTTTCCTCTCGATTTCCGGCTGTTTTGTTTGGGCGGAAAGCGGAAAGGTGAAAAGAAAAAATAAAAGCGGGATGAGCGCGAATTTTGTTTTATCCAATCGCATATTTGTTTTTAGCTTAACGAATTTCGGTTTATATTATCCTAATTCAAAGGTCATTGACGAATTGGGCATTAATCCGTCAGAACCGTCGGCAATTGCCGATAGGTTTAACTTACAAGAAGCCAATTAAACTATTGGCGACCGCCGCCGGTTTTGATATTACGCGCTTTTCAAATTGAATCGGTGATTGTGCTTTAGACGATTATTTACAGAAAGACGCGAAGAATTTCGCTGTTTTCTCCGCGTCTTTTGGCTGTTGTAAATCTTTCACATCTTTTAGAAACTGAATCTCGCCTGCAATTCGACGACGCGCCCGGAAAGCCCGCTGGTCGCTCTGCCGAAACTGGAATCCGTAATGATAGTGCTTGGGCTGTCAAAACCAAACGGAGTGAGATTCAAGTTATTGAAAGCATTAAAAAGATTGACTCTTAAGTCTAAACCTGTGGCTTCACTGAGACGAAGACCTTTCGGCAAATCAAATCTTTTTGACATACTCAAATCAAAATTGAGATAACGCGGTCCGCGAAAGCTATTGCGTCCGATTCCCGGCGGGTTAAGTGAAAGCAGCGGCGGGTCTCCGACAACTCTCGTTGAAAAATAGCGCGAGCCGCCACCCGGAAAATTTCCATTCTGACTCAGGAAGGTGCTGTTTGAAGAACCATTTCCCGCGCCGCCCAGATAAACAGTCGGACGAATCGGACTGATGAAATTATTTGCGCTGCGACCTTGCAATCCGGTGTTCAACACCGGCGTGTATGGAAAGCCCGTGTGAAAAGTCATAATGCCGCTAACCTGAAAGCCGCCGAGAAATGTTTTGGCTAAACCGTCGCTCTTGCGGAAAAACGGTAAATCATAAAGCCCGAACAAATTGAAATTATGTTTTACGTCAAAATCTGAAGGACCGCGTTCTTTAGCATTATCAATGGGAAAAGTCTGGTTCGTTACAAAACCGGGACCTTCATTTGATAAATTGTCGAGACTTTTGGCAAAACGATAATTCGCCTGCACCTGAAAACCGTTGGCAAAACGCCGTTCGAGAGTGGCAAGCAATGCGTTGTAATTTGATTTAACGTCCGGTGTCGGAAGATAGACGGCAAAGAAAGACGGATTTGTCTGATTAAAGATATAGTTTTGATTAACCAGTCGGATTAGGTTACGGGTTGAACTTCCCTGATAACCAATCGTCGCCGTCAGTTTGGCGGGCAATTGGTATTGGGCTTCAAGCGAATAGCGAAAACTCTGAGCGTTCGGTTGCTCCCGCGTCGAACCGTAAATTTCCACTGCACCGTTGAACGGTGCGCCGGTCGCCGGATTGATCCCGCCACCCAAAAGCGGATTCGCCGGATAACTTCCCGGTGAATTGCTGCCGCCCAAGGCGTAAAGGATTTGACCGTTGACGAACGGCGTTCCGAAATCCGTCGGCGCAGTTCCACAGCAAATTCCGAAACGTGCAAAAAAAGGCGGATTACCACGCGAATTGACAAAGACGACACTTGGTATGCGGTTGTAACCGATGCCGAAGCCGCCCCGAATAACACCTTTTTCTTTCAATAATCCGGGACTGTAAGCAAAGCCGATTTGCGGACCGAAGTTGTTCTTGTCCGGTTTGAAAAATTGATCAACCACCACAACTTTTGAATCAACTAATCCGTTTGGACCGAGAACCAGATTGCTTTGACGATTTAATTTGTCCTTGATAGGCGGGAAATACTCGTAACGCAAACCTAAATTCAAAGTCAGATTTCGCCGCACCTTCCAGTCGTCCTGCACAAAGAAAGCATAGTCGTTTGTTTTGTAATTACGCGACGCATCCGCCGGTGCGCCCGTTATCGGGCTGGCGTTGATGCCTTCAAAAATCGGCGTGTCGTTTGCCAGATTAAATAATCCGACGAAACTGAAAATCGGACGCGCACCGCCGATGATGCTTGTGTTGTTGAAATCGAAACGAAGCTGCGTCCCGATTTTGAGCGCGTGATTGCCGATAATCGAGTTAAAAGTGTCGCTGAAATCCAGACTTTTCTCCGACAAAATGCCGGGCGTGTTTTCGGCTTGCGGCGCACCGAATCTAATCCGGTCAAACGGCAAACCTTCGACTTCGATGCGCGGAATGCCGAAGTTTGAATTCGGATTTGACGCAACTTCATTGTAGGAAAAACCGCTGTAATTGAAACGCGCCTGATTAAATATCGTGGCGGAAATGTTACGGTTATAAATCAACGCGGTTGAAAAATTCAGAGGTTTTGAAATAATGTCGCCTAGCTGACGACTGCGCCCGGAAGTGTCGGCTCCAACTCTTGAGGTCGGAGTGAAAAAAGTCGAAACGGCGATACTGTCTTTCGATGTTGCGTTGTAATCTATGCGGGTGAAGTATTGATTGCCGGTAAAAGAATTCGGATTGAACAAATTAACGTATTGAATGTCTGGAATACCGTCAAAGCCGCCGCCGATGTCGGCTCTGCCGATTCCTCCGCCAAGCGGTAGATAAATATTTCTCACTCCCGTAATCGAACCTAAATCCAATCCGCCGCTTACTTGTCGGCAGCGGTCGGAACCGAAACCGGCTTCAGCGCAGGTTCTTGAAATCACGGAAGCTGTTCGCGGCGCGATTCCGAGGGTTCTGAAAACCTGCGCCGTAGTTCCATTCGGTCGCAACGCGATCACCTGATTGCGATACTGCTCGGTCTCGACATAAGCCTGAGTTGTATTGTTCGAGCCGGTTCGCAAGCCTTCGTAGGCAAAATAGAAAAATAACTTGTCTTTACCGCTCGTCGTAACCGGACCGCCTTCACCGAAATTCAAAAACGGCAGTCGTCCGCCGAAACTGCCGCCGAATTGACGCGAACGATTCTCGACGCGCTGCGGCGAACCCGGATATTTATTGAAGGCGTTGAGTTCGGGACCGTTATATTTGAAAAACGCGCTGCCGTGATAATCATTGGTTCCGTTCTGGCTGACGACTTTAATCGTCGCGCCGGAGTTGCGCCCATCTTCCGCCGAATACGAACTCGAAGAAATGGTAACTTCTTTAACCGCTTCCTGACTCGGCGTGATAACCGCGCCGCCGCCATTGGTTTGGCTGTTGACGCTCACGCCGTCAATCTGAAAGTTATTCGCCGAAACACGCTGTCCGTTCGCCGAAATCGGAACTTGATTTTCGGTTTGAAAAATCGAACTGTTCGAGCCGCCCGGACCGGGTGAGTTCGGCAATCCGGTTGCCAGTCCGTTGCCGCCTCGCGCTCCGTCGCCGAAAATTCCGGGCGTTAATCTGGCTAATTCGTAAGGGTCGCGTCCGACTTGCGGAAGCCGCAGAATTTCCGCCCGCGTCAGCGTATTGTCAATGTTCGCGTCTTCGGTTCGCAACGGCTGTGCCTCATCCGTGACGGTAACGCTTTCACTGATGCCGCCACCCGCTTCGAGCGCAATGTCTAAACCCTGCACAGTTTCGGCGTTGACGGCATAGCCTTCAATCACTTTTTGTTTGAAGTTAGCCAGCGTTACGGCGATCTTATAATTGCCGGGAGCCAGCCCGTTGAATCGGTAAAATCCGTCGCCGCTGGTCACGGTCTGAACTTCCCGGTTGGTTTCGGCACTGGTCAAAACGACATTTGCGCCGACCACGGCGGCACCTGTGGAATCGGTGACAGTGCCTTGTAACGCCGCTTTAAATTGAGCGTTAGCGATAATGCTCAATGTCAAAATCGCCGCACAACACGTCAAACCGCCGAAAAACTTTGTAAATCCTTGTTGCATTTGGAAATCCTCCAGAACTAAATTTTATATAGAATTGCGTAAAAAATTATCAAAAGACGATTGACAAAAAACAGGTATCGGGAACTGCTTCAAACTCATGCCGAAAACCGGGAAATGCTTCTATTTTGCTCACTAAATCGTTTTACTGAATCGTTTTACTAGATGTTGATCTTATAACATTCCCGTAACCTAAAGGTCAAGAGAATTTTCGCTCGCTTTCCGGTTTTTTTCCGATTAGTTCCGAAAGCGAACAAAATCTACGAAATGAATTTTCGGATCGAATAAATTGTTGCGCTAATCATTCGGGTTGTGAGAGACTTTTCGCTATGCCACACCAGACCGGAGACGGTGCAAAGAAAAAGTCGGGAAAATCCGGCAGCCGCAGCATAAGTTTGAAGGAGTTAGCCGCGCATCTCGGACTGTCGCCGACTTCGCTTTCGATTGTGCTGAACGACGCGCCGGCGGCGAGCGCGATTCCGCAGGAAACCAAAGACCGGATTTTCAAGGCGGCGGAAAAGTATAATTACCGCCCGAATTATTTCGCGCGAAGTTTGCGGGCGCAGCGCAGTTTTACGTTCGGCGTGATCGTGCCGGAATTGTCCGACGGTTATTCGGCGATGGTTTTAAACGGGGTCGAAGCCGTGCTTTCCAAAGAAGGTTTTTTTTATCTGACGGCGAGCCACCTGCACCGCGACGACCTTCTGGAACATCATCCGAAAATGCTGCTCGAACGGCAGGTCGAAGGCATCATCGCGGTTGATACGCCGATTCGTTTTCAGTCAAATCTGCCGGTTGTTTCCGTTTCCGGGCATCAGGCGGTCGAAGGCGTAACGAACGTCGTTTTGAATCATCAACACGCGGCGGAACTCGCCGTCGGGCATCTGTTCTCGCTCGGACACCGGAAAATCGCGTTTATCAAAGGACAGAGTTTCAGTTCGGACACGGAAATTCGATGGGAAACCATCGCGCAGGCGGCGAGCAAACGCGGCATCAAACTGGATAAAAATTTGATCGCGCAACTTGAAGGCGATATTCCGTCGCCGGAAATCGGCTATATCGCGGCGCAGAAAATACTGTCGAACAAAAAGCCGTTCACCGCCTTGTTTGCTTTTAACGACGTTTCCGCCATCGGCGCGATCAGAGCGTTGCAGGAAGCCGGGCGGCGCGTTCCCGAAGACGTTTCGGTGCTTGGTTTCGACGACATTTACTCCGCCGCTTTTCACAATCCGGCGTTGACGACGATTCGCCAGCCGCTGTTTGAAATGGGCAGTCTGGCGGCGAAGACGCTGCTCGAAAGAGTCGCCAAAAACCAGCCGGACGACAACGCGAAGATTCCCGAAACTTTAACCGTCGAGCCGAAACTGATCGTCCGCCAATCAACCGCGCCGGTCAAAAAATAACTCTCCCGCCATTTTCCCGATGACCGACAACAATGTGAATTCACCAATAGCGGCAAAAAAAAGACTCGTTATTTTTCTGCACGCGGGTTTCCTGCTGATCGGAATTTTGACGGTGCTGCTCGGACAAATCCTGCCGTTTCTGAGCGCGCGATTGGCGTTCAGCGACGAACAGGCAGGCTATCTTTTCGCCGCGCAGTTCGCCGGTTCTTTGACCGGCGCGTTTTTTTACAATCGAACGATAAAAAAATTCGGCTATCCGAAGATGCTCGCCGGCGGATTTTGTTTGATGGCGGCAGGTTGTTTCGGGTTAAATTTCGATTCGTGGTTCAATTGTTCGGCGGCGATTTTCGTTTACGGCATCGGCATCGGCGCGACGATTCCGGCGGTCAATTTGTGGATCATCGAACTCAACCGCGAAAAATCCGCTTCGGCATCGAACATCATCAATTTTTTTTGGGGCATCGGCGCGATTTCCTGCAAGCCGCTGGTTGATTTCGTCGGTTCGCCGCAGAGTATTTTTCTGCCGACGATGCTGCTCGGCGCGGCACTTATTTTAATCGGCGCGGCGATTCTGCTGGCAAATTACCGGGAAGTTGCAATTGAAAAAACGGATGAATGCGAGATTACGCCGACAAGAATCTGGAGACACCCGACTGCCTGGCTGATTGCGGTTTTCGGATTCGTTCACGTCGGCATCGAAAGCAGCGTCGCCGGCTGGCTGACGACTTATGAATTGCGTTTGACGGAAACGAATTTCAAACGGTGGATTTCCGCCGCGCTCGTCTATTTTTTGCTGCTGCTGATCGGCAGAGGCATCGCGCCGCTGTTTTTTCGGCGGTGGCGCGAAAGCGTTTTGATGTTCGGCAGTTTGATCGTGATGACGTTCGGCATAATTTGGATTTTGCTGGCGGAAAGTTTCCTGCCGCTGACGGTTGGCGCGGCGATTCTTGGCTTCGGAACGGCGGCGGTTTTTCCGATGAACGTCGTCCGCTTCACGAAATTTTTCGGAAGCGAGGCGATGAAGAACGCCACGCCGCTGTTCGTTCTGGGAAGTCTCGGCGGCGCGTTTGCGACCTGGCTGGTCGGATTTATTTCAACCGATTTTAATAGTCTGCGCGCCGGTTTTTCGGTGATTTTAGTTTCCTGCTTTCTGCTGATAATTCTGCAAATCGCGCTGTCAAAAAAAGTTTCGCAGCCAACATAAATCGTTTTAAACCTTGAACTTTAACTTGAATGCAGATAACCTAAAATCCCGTGAAGCAACGCGGGAAAATCCATCAACAAAACATTATCGCCATCATTCCGGCACGACTCTTTTCGACCCGTCTGGCGAATAAACTGCTTCTCGAATTAAATGGCAAGCCTTTGCTTCTGCACACTTTGGAGCAGACCAGAAAAGCCCGCCACATCTCCCGCGTGATTGTCGCCACGGACAGCGCGGAAATTGTAAGAATCGTCGAAGCGAGCGGCAGCGAAGCGGTTTTAACTTCCGACGCGCATCAATCGGGCAGCGATAGAGTCGCCGAAGTTGCGGAAACTTTGCCGGAAAATTCGATCATCGTCAACGTGCAGGGCGACGAGCCTCTAATTCCGCCGAAGACGATTGAAAGCGCGGTCGAAGCGGTTTTGAATGACGACACAATTCAGATGGCGACGACGTGCGAAAAAATTTACGACGCGAAAGATGTTTTATCGCCGGATGTCGTGAAAGTCGTCACGGATGAAAACGATTTCGCCCTTTATTTTTCGCGTTCGCCGATGCCGTTTCCGCGTGATGCGGTGAAAAAATACGGCAGTTTGGAAAACGCTCTGCGATGCGAGCCGGATTTAATTTCGCTGTTTCGCAAACACACCGGACTTTATGTTTACCGGCGCGAATTTTTGTTGGAATATACAAAACTAAAGCAAACGAATTTAGAAAAAACCGAGATGCTCGAACAGCTTCGCGCCTTGGAAAAGGGAGCGAAAATAAAAGTCGTCGAAGTCGCGGAAAGCTCGATTGGCATTGATACGATGGAAGATTTCGAGCGTGTTAAAATGTATTTGGGAGTTTAGATTATGAATACAAATATAGCAGTCAAATCGCCGAAAAACAGAATTTTGCCGACCAACGGCGATGTTTTTTATCCGACTGAGGAGCGTAAAAAAATGGGCGAAACAGATTTTCATTTCCGGCAGGTAACACTTTTGTTCGGTATGTTGGAGTTGTTTTTTGAAGCACGGGAAGACGTTTATTTTGCCAGCGACCTAATGTTTTATTACGAAGAAGGTAATGCCAATAAGCGATTTGCCCCCGATTTGATGGTTTGTTTCGGAATCTCCAACAAAAAACGCCGCAGTTATAAACTTTGGGAAGAGAAAGTAACGCCTTCGGTGATCATCGAAGTCGCTTTGGAAGCAACCTGGGAAAAAGATGTCACGACCAAACGCCGACTTTTTGAAAAACTCGGCGTGGCGGAATACTACGTTATTGACCCTGAATACAAATACCTGCCGCAGCCGCTGCTCGCGTATCGTTTGGAGTTCGGCGAATTGGTTCGTTTGGCGGTTGAAAACAATCGGGTTTTCAGCGAAAAGCTCAATCTGGAAATCGTTAATACCGGCGAAGACTTCAGATTTTTTGACGTTGAAAAAGATGAATTTATCCCGACCGTCAACGAAATCACCGCTCTGAAAGCCGAAATCGAGAGACTGAAAAAACTTATAAAATGAGCGATTGGATCGGACTTTTATTTTTCGCGCTGCTGATAATCGGCATTTTCGTCGGCTTGAAACTGCTGGCGAAACCGCCGAAACGCACCGCCGCCGATTTCGAGCGCAACGTCTCGGAAAGCACTTCGATGCTGGGCGCGAGTATGAACGCGCTTCAGGAAATTCTCGACCCGGCGGCGGCAAAGGCGAAGGAAGTTCAGACCGAATTGAAAGAAGGACGCTACGATAAAAAGCAGCGTGAGGGAAAAGCGAACGGGGAAGATTTAAGCGACAAAAATTAACAGGATAGACAGGATGAACAGGATAGACAGGATGAACAGGATAGACAGATTTGGAAAAAATTGCAGATTCTATCCTGCTTATCCTATCTATCCTGTCAAAATAATTTTGGATAAGAAACAGTTTTGAGTGAAAACAAAATGACAAAATATATTTTCGTCACGGGCGGCGTGGTTTCGAGTTTGGGGAAAGGTTTGGCGGCGAGTTCGCTCGGCTGTCTTCTGGAGACGCGCGGGTTGAAGGTGCAGATGATGAAGCTCGATCCGTATATTAATGTTGATCCGGGAACGATGTCGCCGTTTCAGCACGGCGAGGTCTTCGTCACCGACGACGGCGCGGAGACTGATCTCGATCTGGGACATTATGAAAGATTTACGAGCGCGAAATTGACGAAGGCGAACAATTGGACGAGCGGGCGAATCTATTTGAGCGTGATCGAAAAGGAACGGCGCGGCGATTATTTAGGGAAAACGATTCAGGTGATTCCGCACATCACCGACGCGATTAAAGAAGCCGTCCGCGTCGTCGCCGAAAACGGGAAACCGGACGTTTTGATCGTCGAAATCGGCGGCACGGTCGGCGACATCGAGAGCTTGCCGTTTATGGAAGCGATTCGGCAAATCGGCAACGAGGAAGGGCGCGGCAACGCGATTTTCGTTCACGTCACGCTCGTTCCGTATATCGCCGCCGCCGGAGAACTGAAGACGAAACCGACGCAGCATTCGGTCAAGGAACTGCGCGAAATCGGCATCGCGCCGGATATTCTGTTGTGCCGTTCGGAGCGTCCGCTGTCGCTTGATTTGAGAAGGAAAATCGCCCTCTTTTGCAACGTGCAGGAGAACGCCGTCATTTCCGCTCTGGATGTGCCGACGATTTATGAAGTTCCGCTGGCGTTTCACGAACAGGGACTTGATGATTTAATCGTTAAAAATCTGCATCTCGACGAAAATCATTCGCAGGCTGATCTGAAAGATTGGCGCAAACTCGTTTCTACTATCAAAGAGCCGTCCGAAGGCGCGGTGCGAATTGCCATTGTCGGGAAATACGTCGAGTTGGAAGATGCGTATAAATCTCTGCGCGAAGCCTTGACGCACGCCGGAGTCGCCAATAATTTGCGCGTTAATGTTGATTGGTTAGAGTCGGAAAATTTGATGAAGGACGATTACGAAACGCAGTTGCAGGATTTCGACGCGATTTTAGTTCCCGGCGGCTTCGGGAAACGCGGCATTTCGGGAATGCTGCGGGCGATCAAATACGCCCGCAAATCGGGAACGCCGTATTTCGGGATTTGTCTGGGAATGCAGACGGCTTGCATCGAATTCGCCAGAAACGTCTGCGGTTTGCGCGATGCCGATTCGACGGAATTCTCACAGGACACGCCGTTTCCGATTATCTTCAAACTGCGCGATTTGGTTGGCGTTGACGAACTCGGCGGCACGATGCGTTTGGGCGCGTGGCAGTGCGAATTAAAAGAGGGAACTCTGGCGCGGGAAATTTACCGCAATGAGTCGGAAATCTCCGAACGCCACCGCCACCGCTACGAATTCAATCCGGAATTTCGCGCCGTTCTCGAAAAAGAAGGACTGATTTTCAGCGGCGTGTCCCCGGATGGAAAGTTCGTCGAGATGATCGAGTTGGCAAAAGAAAAACACCCGTTTTTCGTCGCCTGCCAGTTTCATCCCGAATATAAATCAAAACCCTTGAACGCGCATCCGTTATTCGTTTCATTCGTCAAAGCCGCGTGGCAAAATCGCCTGAGCAGCGAGAATTTGAAGGACGATGTTTCGAGCGGCAAAAAAATCGAATTGCCCGAACGTGAAATGGCGGCGGGAGAAGAATTTGAAAGATAATTGAGTGGATTTTCATTACGTTCTTCGCGGTTAAAAGAAAAATTAAACCGCGAAGAACGCAATGAAATAGAAGCCGTCTCAAAAATCTTCGTCTTCGTTCAGAGTCCAAACTTCAGCTTGTTCTATCTGCCAGCGAAGCGCGGCGGAAACCAGGCTCAAGCGTGAAATCTGAACGAAGACGAAGATTTTTGCATTTTTGAGATGGCTTTTAATAAAAGACGCAAAGATCGCCGGATGGAAACACCTTTGTTCGCCAAATTAAATTTACTTTTAATTCGCATTGAAGGTTTAAGGTTATTTTAAGCGTTTAACCTCGACGCGGCATATCCTAAGCCGGTGGCAACCGAACTGAAATAATCGGGGCGCAAGATTTTTTTCGCGCCGAAGATTTTGACGACGGCACGGTTTATCAGCGGAACTTGCGAAGTCCCGCCGGTGAGCAGAACGCGCTGAATATCCTGGGGTTTGACGGCTGCCGACTGCAAGGTTTCGCTGATCGAGTCCGTGATTTTGTCGGCGACAGCGGCGATCATCGCTTCAAATTCGCCGACGGCAATCGCTTCGCGCAAATCGAGCGGATTGAATTTCACCACGGCTCGGTTATTATTCGACAAGTGTTTTTTAGCTTCGTCAATCGCCCGAAACAGCTCAAAACCGTAGTGATGATTGATTAAATTCAAAAGCCTCTCGACATCCTGCCGGCGGTCGGATGAAGGCAGAATGGATTGCAGCGTTTCCTTGTCGCCGCGATTATTCAGCAGGTTGATTCGATGCCATTTGGAAAGTTTGTAGATAATATGCGTTGGAAAAGGCAGGATTTTTCCTAGAGATTTGAACGTCGAACCGGCTCCGAAACGCGGCGCGAGCCGGTGTTTCATAATTTGCGCGTTCAATTCGTCGCCCGCTTCGTAAACGCCGCCGACGGCTTTGATGTCGGCGAGACGATCCGGCGAAAAAGATCGGCTGGCGGACGTTTCGATCACGCAGACATCGCTCGTTCCGCCGCCGATGTCCACGACGCAAACCAACTCGTCGCGCGTCGAAGTTATTTCATAAGCCAACGCCGCCGCGACGGGTTCGAGCCAGAAAACGACCGTTTTAAATCCGGCAATCTGCGCCGCTTTTTCCAAACGAGCGACGGCGAGTTCGTTAAACTGTACGGGTCGCCCCAAAACCACGCCGTCGAATGTTTCGCCGAACTGTCGTTCGGCAGACTGTTTCAATGTATTCAGGAATTTAGCGACTAAATCGGCGGCGGACAAACGCCCGAATCCGGCGACCGTCGTGTAATCAAAATTAGCTTCGGGAAGCAGACTTTTGATGCTCAACATCAATCTGCCGCCGCTGTTGTTTTCTTCGAGATTAGTTAAATAACGCTGCACCGCGTCGTTTCCGATGGAATGCTGTTTTGATTTGGCGGGAAAATAAAGAATCGTCGGGTTGCTGATGCCGCCGTCGGGAAATCTAACGAATTCGATTTGATTATTGACAACCAGTGAAGCCAGCGAATTTGAAGTGCCGAAGTCAATTCCGATAAATCGCATTTTTCTTTTGTCAGAGCTTGAATCTTTGAGATTGTTTGATGAAAAGCGGCGGTGAAATCGTTCGTTTGAAACGGAAAAGGCGACGTTAAAACATCGCCTTTTCCATTAAATTACCGTTGCTTCAAATTTCTACACGGCTTCGACCAAAGGAACTTTGACGAGATGTTCCGAAATAAACCAGACGTGGCGTTCGTTGGTGCGGATGACATCGCTGACCAGCACGTCGTTCGTGCCGTCGTCGCCATAATCGTCGGCATCTTTGGCGTATTGGCGGCATTCTTTCAAAATGATTTCGTGCGCTTCGAGCAGCCGTGAAATTTGGACGGGAGCTTCTTCTCTGCCGCGCGGCGGACGTTCAATTTTCGTATCTTCGGCGACATCGGCAGCCATCGCCACCGTGATTCCGCCGAGTCGCTGGACGCGCTCGGCAACCGTATCAACCAGTTCGGTCTGCTCTTCGTAATGTTTGTCGAACAACAAATGCAGTTGATAAAAAGTGTGTCCGGCGACTTGCCAGTGATGCTTTTTATACATATCGCGGATGGTCATCGTGTCCGCCAGAACCTGGTTCAGATTGTTCACGCTTTTTAGGCAAACGTCCGCTTCCAAGCCAATCGGCAGATGAATCACCGTGCCGTATTGCTGTAAAACCTGCCCGCGCTGATTCATCATCGGCTCGGCGGCGTTCGGGTCGCTCGCCACCGGCATAATTTTTGCCGCCGCAATCGGCTTGTTCGCCGGTGTTTTTTTCGATTTCGTTTCTGTTTTTTTCTTGGTATCTTTGCTCATAATCTCCACCTTGTATTTTACCTTGTAATTATTCTCGCGTATTTGAATCGCTATTGACGATAAAGCAGTCAATTTTTGAAAACAAAATAGTTGTGTAAAAATAGAATACACTTTCTACAAAGAGAATAATAATGACGGAAATAAAAGTAAAATCCTTTCAGGTGGAAAATCTTGACTTTCAATCTTTAGGTGGAAAACTTCCGATGGAAAGTAAATTTATTTATGGAAGAAAATTTATTTATGGAAGAAAATGAATGGAAAAAACGAATTCGCAAACCAGAAGGCGTTTATATAATGTCGCTTTTGCTTTTTCTTAATTTCGGCATCTATCAGTTTTTTTATGACTTTTCCGCAATGCGACAAACCGAAAACGAAACGCCTCTGTTAATCGCCGCGCTTTTAATAAGTATTAACGTATTTTCAGCCGTCGCTGCAATATGGGTTTTTTTTGGTGATAACTTGGCGCGAATTTTGTTGTTAGTATTTATTTCACTAAATATGCTCTGGTCAATTTTTGTCTTGATTTTAGCCATCTCATACGCAAAGCCAAATCCTAACGGCTTCTATGATGAGAACATCTTTTTTTTCGGACTTAGTTTAATAAAACCTTTGTTTTTATTCGGGCTTTGCTGGTGGTATTTTACACAGAAAGATGTAATCGCCTATTACAAACAAGAAAATAATAATGAATTCTTTTAATGTAGAAAACGTCACTTTCGGCGACGGGCGTTTGGCGTTCGTCTTGGGTCCGTGCGTCGTCGAATCGGAAAAACACGCGCTGTTTATGGCGCAGGAAATCCGCGATATTTGCAACGCGGTCGGCGTGGAATTCGTTTATAAATCCTCGTTCGACAAAGCCAATCGCAGTTCGATGGAAAGTTTTCGCGGGCAGGGAATGGAATTCGGTTTGGAAGTTCTGGCGAAAGTCAAAGCTGAAATCGGCGTTCCCGTGATTACCGACGTTCACGAAACCTGGCAAGTCGCCGAAGTCGCCGAAGTCGCCGATATGATTCAAATTCCGGCGTTTCTCTGCCGTCAAACCGATTTGCTGGTCGAATCAGCCAGAACCGGAAAAGCCGTCAACGTCAAAAAAGGTCAGTTTCTGTCGCCCTGGGACGCGATAAATATCGTGGACAAATTAAGGGAAGCGGGCGGCGAGAAGATTTTACTAACCGAACGCGGCGCGAGTTTCGGTTACAACAATTTAGTCGTTGATTTGCGCTCGTTTCCGGTGATGAGAGGTTTCGGTGTTCCGGTTGTTTTCGATGTTACGCATTCGCTTCAACTGCCGGGCGGACTCGGCAAGGCAACGGGCGGGCAAGCCGAATACATCGAAAACTTCGCCCGCGCCGGTGTCGCCTGCGGCGTAGACGCGGTTTTTTTGGAAGTTCACGACAACCCGAAAAACGCGCCGTCCGACGGACCGAACCAACTTCCTCTAAACAGACTGGAAAAACTGTTGACCAAATTAAAAGCGATTCACGAATTGATAAATGAATAAAACAATAATCTTTGCCCTCTTACTTTTTACTTTACACTCTGTTGCTTTCGCGCAGGACGAAAACCGCGCGGCGGCAACGTGGCAGGTGCAGAAATACGACATCGCGGCGACCTTGCCGACGAACGAAACTGACAGAAATTTGACGGTCAAAGCTGTTTTGACTTTGAAAAATGTTTCAAGTCGTCCGGCGACGACTTTGACTTTACGAATCAGTCCGAACGCGGAAATTTCCGCCGTTAAAATCAACGATGCGGCGGCGGATTTCACCAAAGGCGAGGAGAAAATCGGCGCGGGAACTTTGCGGAAAATCGTCGTGCGCGTTCCTTCGATTGAATCTAACGCCAATCTTTCCGCCGTCATTGATTACAAATTAAACGTCAAGGAAAATTCCGGCTTGAACGTGCTTTCGCCAATCGGCTCGCAGTTTCTGCCGCTGTCGTTTTGGTATCCGACACCGAACAGTTGGTTTTTTGCGCGAGGCGCGGATTCGGCGGCGATGCGTCTGCAAGTCAGCGCAGCGAACGGCGAAACGGCGGTTTCTTCGGGAATAGCAAGCGGCAATTCGTTTGAACAAAAGTTGAGCGGACAGCCGTTTTTTATCATGGGAAATTGGGATTTGATCAACGCGAACGGCGCTTCCGTATTTGTTCCGAAGGGAATCGAAGATAAAAGCCGCGCCAATGAATTGGCGCAGTTGGCTGCGGACGCGAAAACTTACACGGCAACGCTTTTAGGAAACGCGCCCGACGTTCCTTTGAAAATCGTCGCCGTCAAACGCGGCGCGGGATTTTCGAGCGGCGGCACAATTTTTGTTGACGAAAGCGTTTTGCGGCGGCAGAAAATTGACTCGCAAACCGCGATGACGATTGCCGAAGCCGTCGCTAAAATTTGGATCGGAAATTTGACTGCGGTTAGCGGCGACGGCTTCGGTGCGGTTCGGGAAGGTTTGCCGCGCTACATCGCCACGCTGTTTCTCGAAAGCAGATACGGCAAAGATGTCGCCGACATCGAACGAACTCGACAGAGGACGGCATACGCGGCGGTCGTCAAACGCGACTCGCCGCTGAATACCGCCGCGCCGATTGACGATTACTATTACGCGACGGTGACGAACAAAGGCGCGATGATTTGGCGACTGCTGGCGAAGCAAGTCGGACAGAACGAATTTTTTAATGTTTTGCGTTCGCAAATGAGCGACGGAAATCTGAGTCTGGCGAAATTACGCGCCGCTTTCGGAACGCAAAAAGAACTGCTTGATTATGCGTTTGACCAGGTGACCGATATGAATCTGCTGATCGGTTTGCCGCAGTCAAACGGTATGGAAACGAAAATCGCCCTGCGAAATCTCGGCGCGATTGACGCGACCGTGAACATCGGCGCGACCACCGCGAACGGCGAAAAATTAACTGCTCAAGCGACGATCCCCGCTAAAAAATTTGGCGAGGTGAGTTTTAAGACGAACAATAAAATCATCCGTGCCGAGGTGGATACCGACAAATTTTATCCGCAGACTGATTATGCCGACGACATTGCGCCGAGCGAATTTACCGACAGCGATGCGATTTTAGCGGTCAAACGGGCTTTCGATCAACAGGACTTTATTAAAACGGAGAAAAACGCTCGAATCGTTCTTCAGTTTGCGCCGCGTTTTGATGATGTCAGAACCTTGCTCGGACGTGCCTTGATTGCTCAGGGAAAAATCGCCGATGCCGAAAAAGAGTTCCGCACGGTTTTGGAAGAAAAACTGCCGACGGCGCGGAGTCTGGCGTGGGCAAACGTCGGACTCGGCGAAATCGCTCTGAAAAATAACCAGAATTCTAACGCGGTCAAATTTTTCGGCGATGCCGTCAAAGCCGATGCTGATTACGGCGCGACGCTGGCGGCGCGGCAGGGAAGAATCAAAGCCAATGCTCCGGCGGTAACGGACGAAAGCATCAACGGCTTCTTCGCCCAATTCGATAAAGCCGCGATTGCAGGCAGCAAAGCCGCCGTAGATGCGTTGATTGTTTCGGGCGAGATTCCAAAATTTGCCGGCGGAGTTGCCGGAGCGCAGCAATGGCAGACGAAAATCTTGCAGATTGACAAAACAGATTCCGACAACGCTTCCGTTGAAACGAATTTAAGTATCAAACTGCTCAGTAAAAACGCCGAAAGCGGCACGGCGGTTTTTCGTCTGACAAAAGTTGCCGGAAATTGGAAGTTGAGCGGCGTGGAGATATTCGAGATTCGATAGTCTAAGGAGAATGAAACTGTGAGAAAACAATCAACAATATATCTGGTGTTAATAATGATCTGTGGCTTGATGTCGTCGAGCGTCAACGCCCAAAAAAGATTTGCCAAAGCGAAGTTGGGAAAAATTTGCGGAAACCCGCAGTTAAAATGCCGCACCGGAGATATGGTTTTTCAGGATTACGAAATGGCTTTTGAATTTCCGAAAGGCGATATGGTGATCGTAGATTCCGAGCCGTTCTATGCCATTATCTTGAAAACCGTCAAACCGAATTCAGAGGCTGATTGCGAAAAGACGATTTCAGATAATGAGCGATTGGAAATCCAAAAACTTTTCACGGAGAATAAAGTTTTCGCTCTGAAGTGTTATGAGCCGGGTAACATCTATTATACGAATGTCGCCAATAATGTGAATTTCATCGCGGTCTATGCGGGAAAAACTTTGATCGAAGCCAATGGTTTTCTAAAAACGGTCAAGGCGACCGGAAATTATAAAGGCGCAAACATCCGTAAAATGCAGGCGGGCATCAATGGAACATAAATTTACGGATGAAATAGTCGAACGCGCCAAGAAAATAAAACTGCTTTTGATGGATTGCGACGGCGTTCTGACCGACGGGCGGCTTTATTACACTGAGAACGGCGAACAGATGAAGGTTTTCAATGTGCGCGACGGACAGGGAATCGTATCGTGGCATCGAGCGGGTTTTCGGTCGGGAATTATTTCAGGAGGAGACGCGCAGAAGATTTTAGAAGCACGGGCAATCGGACTTGGGGTTCATTATATTAAAACCTGTTCGCAAGACAAGGCGAAGGATTTTTTAGATATTTTGCAGGATGCAAAACTAACCTCCGAGGAGGTTGCATATATCGGCGATGACACTGGCGACATTTGTTTGTTGGAGAAAGTCGGTTTACCGGTTGCGGTGGCTGATGCGTCTTCGGAAGTGTTTTCTTATGCCGTTTATAAAACCGAAGCCAAAGGCGGTTTCGGGGCAGTTCGGGAAATCACGGACTTATTATTACGGACGAAAGAGATTTCTTAGCGGTGAAGCAACCGAAACTTAAATCTTCCCATCATACTTTTTCGACTCATATTGAGCAGCCAAGATTTTTGATAATTATACCCGCTTCACCTCAGCAAAGCGAAGACTTGTGTAGTGCAGGTCTTTTATTTTTCCCTGAATTTATAAGGCTTGAAAATTATTTTGAAAAAAGTTTCGAGTGCGCTTGACAAGTTCAATTCAGATGTATAAATTAGGTGATTGCCGTTACGAAAATTTATTAACTCGAAAAGAGAAAGTTAAAAAAGTTTCGTTAGGCGGTTGACAAAAAGTTTTGATCGAGTATAATCGAAAGTTCGCCTCGTAATTCAAGAGACGAAAGCAAAACGGATTTTTTGATGTTTGAAAACTAGATATGCGAGTCCATGTGTTAATTTAACACGGTTCAATTTATGTTGAACCACGAACAACAATAAAGCTAGTAAAAACTTTTTAACGAGAGTTTGATCCTGGCTCAGAATCAACGCTGGCGGCGTGCCTCAGACATGCAAGTCGAACGATTAAACTTTCCTTCGGGAGAGATATAAAGTGGCGCACGGGTGAGTAACACGTAGGTAATGTACCTTTGGGTGGGGAATAACTTAGGGAAACTTAAGCTAATACCGCATAATGCGATAGCGTCTATGACGCATTTGTTAAAGATTTATCGCCTGAAGAGCAGCCTGCGGCAGATTAGCTAGTTGGTAAGGTAACGGCTTACCAAGGCTACGATCTGTATCCGACCTGAGAGGGTGGTCGGACACACTGACACTGAATAACGGGTCAGACTCCTACGGGAGGCAGCAGTCGGGA
>JAYVKL010000144.1:0-35935 GCA_043768465.1 Pyrinomonadaceae bacterium | reverse complement strand
CTTGACAGTTGTCCGTCAACACCTATCAGTTACCATCTGAAAAAGAATTGGTAAATGATAGGTGTTGACTGACAACTGTAAAATCCATCGCCGGAATTTGTTGGTTTATCAATCCGATTTCGGCGAGTACAAAAACCGATAAAGTTAAGGAGATTTAAATTTTGGCTACAGTTACGATGAAAGAACTGCTCGAAGCGGGCGTTCACTTTGGGCATCAGGTTCGCCGTTGGAATCCGAAAATGAAGGAATACATTTTCGGAGAGCGCAACGGCATTTATATTATTGACTTGCAGAAAACGCAGAAACTTTTCCGCGACGCGCTCAGTTATGTGCAGGAAGCCGTAACCGAACGCCCGAAAATGAAAATTCTGTTTGTCGGCACGAAACGTCAGGCGCAGGAGGCGATCAAGGAAGAAGCCGAACGCTGCGGGCAGTTTTACATCAATAATCGCTGGCTCGGCGGATTGATGACGAATTATCAAACTGTGCAGAAATCGGTGAAGAAAATGCGCGACATCGAAGCGATGAAGGAAGACGGGCGTTTTGAGATGCTGACGAAAAAAGAGCGGCTCGAACTCGACCGCGCTCACGAAGGCTTGATGAAAAATCTCGGCGGCATCAGAGATATGAACGGTCTGCCCGATATGCTGTTCGTGATTGACGTTCGCAAAGAAGACATCGCCGTCGCCGAAGCTAATCGTTTGGATATTCCGGTGGTCGCGGTGGTTGATACGAACTGCTCGCCGGACGGAATTGAACAGGTCATTCCGGGCAACGACGACGCGCTCCGGGCGATTCGTCTTTTCGCTTCGCGCATCGCCGATGCCATTCTTGAAGGTCAGCAGGTGGCGACCGAAGGCAGTGTCGGAAGCATTGACGCGCCGACGGCTGAATCGGGAGAAACGGAAGCGGCGGAAACGGCGGAAACGGCGGACGCGACCGAGCCGTCAATTCAAGTTGCCGATCAATCCTTCGCCACCGCCGACGCGACGAATGTTGACGATGTTCGACCGGCGGCGAGTGCCGCGCCCGTTGACGGTGCCAGCGGTGCGACTGAAACAGTCAAGTCGGAAATCGAATCGTCGTCCGAGCAGACATTTCAAGACAGTATAGAAACCGCAAACGACACGAAATCGGCTCAGGAAGAATCAAACGAAGCGACGGCTCGCTGAATCAAACAATTTTTATCCCGAAAAGCGCAGCTTATTTCCGTTGATTTGAAAACGGGCTGCGCTTTTTTATAAACTAAAATACCAATTTAAATAATTTACGGAGTTGAATATGGCAGAAATCACAGCAAGCGCGGTAAAATCCCTGCGCGAAAAAACCGGCGCGGGAATGATGGAATGTAAAAACGCTTTAGTCGAAGCGGACGGCAGCGAAGCGCAAGCCGTCGAAATTCTCCGCAAAAAAGGAATGGCGACCGCCGGTAAAAAAGAAGGGCGCGTGACGGCGGAGGGCGCGGTCGGTTCATACATTCATATGGGCGGAAAAGTCGGCGTGATGGTCGAAGTCAATTGCGAAACCGATTTCGTCGCGCGCGGCGAAGAATTTCAGCAGCTTGTCAAAGACGTAGCGATGCACATCGCCGCCGTTGATCCGAAATATCTTAAACGCGACGAAGTTCCGGCGGACGTTCTCGAAAAGGAGCGCGAAATTCTGCGCGAACAGTTAAAGAATGATCCGAAAAACGCGAGCAAACCGACTGATGTGCTGGATAAAATTATCGAGGGTCGCGTCGGCAAATATTACGAAGACAATGTTCTGCTCGACCAGCCGTTTGTCAAAGACCCAAGCAAGACCGTCGGCGAATTAGTCACGGAAAAAATCGCTTCGATCAAAGAAAACATCACCGTTCGACGTTTTACGCGCTATAAAATGGGCGAAGGCATCGAAAAGAAATCGGACGATTTCGCGTCGGAAGTCGCTTCAATGATCGCTTAATTTTCGGTTCAAGGTTCAAGGTTAAAGGTTCAAAGTTCAGCACTTAACCTTAAACCTTAAACCTTGAACCTCGAACTTTTATGAAGCCAGCCTACAAAAGAATTCTGCTCAAACTGTCCGGCGAAGCGTTGATGGGCGAGCAGAGTTACGGCATTGACACGAAGGTTGCCGAAGCGGTGGCGCGGGAAATCAAAGCGGTTGCCGCGCTCGATGTTGAAATCGCCATTGTCGTCGGCGGCGGCAACATCTTTCGCGGCGTGTCGAAATCGGCGGGCAATATGGATCGTTCGAGCGCGGATTATATCGGGATGCTGGCAACCGTGATGAACGCCGTCGTGCTTCAGGACGCGCTCGAAAAACTCGACGTTTTCACCCGCGTGATGTCGGCGGTTGATATTCCGCAGCTTGCCGAACCGTTTATTCGCCGCCGCGCAATGCGTCATCTGGAAAAAGGTCGCGTCGTTATTTTCGCCGCCGGAACCGGCAACCCGTTTTTCACGACCGATTCCGCCGCCGCGCTCCGGGCTTTGGAAATCAAAGCCGATATTATCTTGAAAGGCACGAAGGTTGACGGCATTTATACGGCTGACCCGATGACAAACCCGGAAGCAACCAGATTTGAAAAAATCTCTTATCAGGAGGTTCTGGAGAAGCAATTAAAAGTGATGGACGCTTCTTCGATCTCGCTTTGTATGGACAATAATCTGCCGATTATGGTTTTTAATATGCGCGAATCGGGCAACATTATGAAAGCGGTCGGCGGCGATTTAACGATTGGAACGCTCGTTTCGGTCGGTGGTAAAGCGCAGAAAGCGAACTGACTTTTTTGATTTTTGGGTAAAATTCAATAGCATTGAGTTTATGAATCTGCAAACAAACATCAAATCTCCTTCGACCGTTCCACCGAGACGCGGAGGTAAAATTTTCTATCCCGAATTCGACGGAGAGCCGATGGCTGAAACCGACTTTCACGCGAAACTTTTAATTAATTTAAGAACCGCTTTAGAAGTGTTTTTCGCCGAACGCGAAGACGTTTACATTACGGGAAACATAATGTTTTATTATGTCGAAGGCGAGCCGAAGGAAGTCATTTCGCCCGACGTGATGGTTTGTTTCGGCATTCCGAAAGGCGACCGCACGAGCTATAAAACCTGGGAAGAGAATAATGTCGTGCCGTCGGTCGTCATCGAGATTTCTTCACGCGGAATGTGGCTCAAAGACCGCGTTGAAAAACGTGCTTTGTATGCGATGCTCGGTGTCAAAGAGTATTTTATTTTTAACCCGCTCGACCTGAAATTCGATTTTTCTTTTGTTGCCCTTCATCTGAAAAACGGCGAGTATGAAGCGTTGGAGATTACCGGCGGGCGAGTGCAAAGCGAAATTTTAGATTTGGAGTTAGTCGTCAAAGACAAAACTTTACGGCTGTTTGATCCGGCGAGCGGAGAGTTTTTGAAGACAGCCGAAGAACTCGTCGAAGCGGTCAGCGGACTCGGCGAAGAAAACAGCGAACTCAGGGTTGAAATTGAAAGACTCAAAAAAATCTTAGAGAATAAATAGATTATGAGCGTAGATATTGTATTGAGCGAAACCAAACCGGATATGGAAGCGGTGATCGAAGATTTGAAGCGCAAGCTGACCAATGTCCGAACCGGACGCGCCACCGTCGGGATTCTCGACGGCGTGATGGTTGATTATTACGGCGTTCCGACGCAGTTGAAACAGATGGCTTCGGTCAACGCGCCCGAACCGCAGCTTTTGACGATTCAGCCGTATGAAGCGGGACAAATCAGCGCGATTGAGAAAGCGATCAACAATGCGAATCTCGGATTTAATCCGTCGAACGACGGCAAAGTGATTCGCCTTTCGATTCCGCCTCTGACCGAAGAACGCCGCCGCCAGTTCGCCAAACAGGTTCACGAAATCGCCGAAGAACACAAAGTCGCCGTGCGCGGAGTGCGCCACGACGCGAACGATATGATCAAATCAATGACCAAAGACAAAGAGATTTCCGAAGACAACGAGCGTTTCGGTTTGGACGAAGTGCAAAAGTTGACCAATACTTACACCGCCAAAATTGACGAACTCGCCAAAGTGAAGCAGCAGGAAATTATGACGGTTTGATGTAACGAATAATGGAAAATGGATAATTTAGGAATTTCTTCTTAAATTATCCATTTTCCGTTATTTGTTATCCGTTATCCTCTATTTCATCACGAAAATATCGTCGGGAATCGTCGAATTGACTGTAATTTCTTTCGCCTTAAAAGCGACGTAAACCGTAAAACTTCCCGTTTCCAGACGCTGCGCGTATTTTTCGGGAATTTTCACGCCCTCGACTTCGCGCAACTTATCAATCTCGACCGCCGTCGTGACAGCTCTGCCGTTGATTTCGTAACTCGCTTCATAGCCTTTCACCTCGCCGGTTTTATCGTCAACAAAAAAGTCGGTGTAGAAACCTTCAGGCGAAGTGATGCGGAAGCCCGTCTTTTTCTTTTTTAAGTCGGGCAGTGCGGAAACCGCAAACCCTTTGTCTTCGATTTTCGGCAGAAGCGGCAAACCGAGACGATTGATCGGCGGCAAAGTGAAATTATTGATTGACGAATAAGTTTCCTGCCCGTCGTAAATTTGTTTGAACGGCTGAAGCGGATTCGTGATTTCCAGACGATATTTGTCGCCCGCGTAAATCGTCGCAAAGGTCGCCGGAAAAGTGGTCGAAGGCGAACCGGAAACATCCGCCGTCCCGCGCACGACCAGCGTTTTCATATTCTTAAATTTATCGCCGCCGTGCGCCGCCAACGCCATTTTTGCCAAATCCAGCGGCGCGGCGGATTTAATAACTGTCGCCGCGCCTGGCGATTTATCTTTTTCGGTCGGCTTCGAGTCCTTTTGCGCGAACGCATTAACGGCAAAAATAAACGTCAATAAAACTGTTAATTTCTTCATATTTTTTTGATAAAAGATGTCGGATTGCTTATCCGGTTTGATACGTCGCTACGCTCGTCGGAGTTTCGTAACAGCGCACTTTATAAACCTGCACCCGTTCGTCGTCAACCCGTGAAGCGATATATTCGCAAATATACCGCGCCAGATTTTCCGCCGACGGATTCAGTTCTTCGTCAAACGGCGGCAGTTCGTTGATATTGCGATGGTCGAGATAATCGGTAATCTCGTCCGCCGCCGATTTCAAATCGCCGAAATCAATCAGCAGACCGATGTTGTTGAGTTCTTCGCCGCGCGCGAAAATCTCGATCTTATAATTGTGTCCGTGCAGATTTTCGCACTTGCCTTTGTAGCCGCGCAGTTGATGGGCACTGGAAAAATGGCGTTCGATCATTACCTCGTAAAAACTGCTCATAGATAATTTATAAAAAAATATACGCGCCACGGCAAGCGGCTTGACGCATATATTTCCGGTGAGAACATTAAAATCATCAAAACATCAGAGCAGCTTCATTTTTAAGAGCTGTGAACAATCCGCAGACTGTTTAAAACCAGTGCATCGGGCTTGACGAAAGTTTGGTAATACCGAAAATTATTCATCATCATCTCCAGCCGCAAATTTTTGTCTTCAAACAATTGTGCGACTGATTTCACGGCTTCTTCCGACGTGGTAAATTTCAAATAATTCGTTTCATTGTTAAAATCACCCGTTACTTGAAATTGCAGCGGTTCGGTCACGATGGCTTTTGAAAAAGCGACGTATTCGCCGAGTTTCCAGCCGTTCGAGCCGTTTAATCCGGTTGTCGCTATACAAACCGGAAACTCTTTCAGGATTTCGAGATACTTTCGTTTGTTGGAAAAATTGCCGTCGGGCAAAAGACAGTCCTTAAAATTTTTGACGGCGTAATCGTCGTGCGCGAGACCGCCGAAAAAGCGCGTCCCGAATTCCCTTTTCAACTGCCGCACACATTCGGCGCGGGTTTCATTGATCTGCTCGACCGCTTCTTTGCGCGATTTGTTTTCGATCAGATTCGTATCCCAGACGCGAGTCATAAACAGCACTTTCGGCGGCAAATCAATTCGCGGGTAAGACTGCATTTTGCAGAGTTGTTCGGTTTCGCCGAATTTGCCGAGATGCAAACCTTTGATTAACGCTTTGATTTTGTCTTTGCCGCCGTAAAAAGCTGCTCTTTTTAATTGAAAAACGTCGCGCTCATCGCCGACGACTTGATAATTCAATCCGAGCGGAAACACCTTTGCGCCGTCTTTTAACTGTGAGACGAATGTTTCATCGTAACTACGCTTGGAATAAAAATCCGCGTCGCTCAAAATTTTTTCGTCAATCCAATTCCAATCGTGCGCGTCGTAGATAACGGTTGTTTCGTCGTTGATAATGACTTTGGCATTAAAAAATTTGTAGTCCGTCCAACGCTCGGCATCGAGTTTATGACACAGAAATTCATTTGGAATCGTTTGTTTGAGCCGCAGAAAACCTTGTCTGTGAAGCAGACTGAATCCGGTGTAAATCTGCCGCAGATGTTCGACATCGGAATTAATAATGAGTTCGCAGTTGAGCTTCATTTGCGGAAATTATTTCGCCGGACTTTCTACCGTTAGATTGCTGCCGATGTCGCCGCCGTCTTTGCCTTTGCCTTTGTAACGGCTTTTCGGCGCGAGTCGAAAATCGTTCTGCGCGAAGTTTTGGAAACCGACGGCGTTAAAATCCTGAATCCAGAAGTTATTCGGCGGAAACTGAATTTCGTCGTCCGGTATTTTTTGACTGTTGACGATGATGTTATTTTGGAAAGTCTTCCGCGCTTCGATGGAATTGGTGATGCTCTGCGCGAAACCGTGAATGCCGTATCTGCCGTGTCCGACGATGTTATCCCGCACCAGCAGATTTTTCGTCGCGTCGCCGTAGATGCTGGCGATAGTGCCGTTATTGAAAGATGTATTGTTGGTAATCGAAACGTCTTCGCCACCCGCGATTTGGAAAAAGTAGCCTTCGATTTGCAGAAAAAGATTGTTGGAAACCGTCAGCCGTTTTAACGTCTGCGACGGAAAATTGTTGTCCGAACCCAGGATATTCACGCCTTCGCCCGCGTTGACGACGACGTTATCTTTGACCGCGACATCTTCAATCGTGCTGAACGGAGCTTTGCCGCCATCGTTTCGCACCGTAATTCGGAACGCCGAACCAACCCAATTATTTTCCAGATAATTTCCGACGAAATTGACGCGCTTGGCGTTTTTTAATTCAAAAAGACATTTGAGCGTGTATTTGCCTTTCCATTCGGCGGGTTTGTTCAGATGATTGCCGCGAATTTCGATGTCCGCCGGAATCAAATCGGCGGTCGCCGGATCGGAGCCGCCGAACATTATATTTTCCGCGCCGCCTTCGATGTAATTGTTGATGATTTTGACGTTCTTCGTTCCCGCCCAGCCGCAGATGCCCTGCGTTTCCTCGCCTTCGCCCGCAAAACCGGCGAGATAGCTATTTTTGATAATCGTGTCGGCACTGTTCAGAGCGATGCCGCGACGGGTGATGCCCGGCAGATTGGAATGCAGATAACAGCGGTCAATCTCGATATGATGCGGAATATCGGCGGGTTTTTCCGCGTTCAGGAAAACCAGATTATAAACGTATTCGTTGTTGGCGGGCGCAATCTCGATGCCGACAAAGCGGTAATGGTGCGCTCCGGGCGCAGTCTCAATCGCCGGTTTGCCTTTGCCCGAACTCAAAATTTTCGGCATCGAAGCCGCGTCCTTCAACCCGACGCGCTCGCCGTCCTTCGGCAATTTCGCCGCGTCCGAAGATTGAACGGTGATATATTCGCTGCCCGGCTTATTCGGCAAAACGAACGCGCCCGCGAATTTCGCGCCCGCCTGCAAAACAATCGTGTCGCCGGATTTGGCGCGGTCGAGCGCGGCTTGAAAATTGCCGCCCGCTTTGACGATAATTTGATTGCCGCTGAATTCCAATTCCGAAGTTTCGGCAGCCGCGTTTTTATAAACCAACGCCGCGCCGACTAAAAGCGGCGCGACTGCCAACACGCCGAGCAGAATTATCCACAGATAATTTTTTTGATCGCGCTTTTTACGCCAATTCGGTTTGTCGAGACGTTTCATAACTTTTGAGTTCAAGGTTCCAGGTTCAAGGTTTCTGAATTTGAACTAATTATTTCCTCGTTCGGCTGTCTAATTGAACTTTAGTCTTAAACCTGAAACCTGGAACCTGAAACCTGAAACCTTGAACCTTGAACCTAATAATACACCCAATAATACGAACTTTTCACATATTCGCCCGCCACCGCATTCCAGCCGCGCGGCGTGAGCCACCAATAATTCGGCGACGGCGTTTGCCAGCCGACCGGCGCGGCGGCGATGCCGATTTCGATTGACTCGTCAGCTAATTCTTTCTGAAAAGTCCAGAGAGTGCGGCGCGTGTGAAAAGCCGAGGTTACGAGAAGAACCGATTTCCAATTCATCCGCCGCGCCGTTTCACGAAAAATCTGCGCTTCGTAAATCGTTCCCGAACCGATTGGTTTGATAATTTCGACGGCTTCGGCGGGAACGCCGTCGGCAACCAGATTTTTCTTTGCCAGTTCGACGAACGGCGGATTTCGCTGTTCGGTGCGCGACCAGCCGCCGCGCGTCCCGTCGTCGGTTAAAACGATTTTCGACGCAACGCCTTGTTTGTAAAGTTCGGCGGCTTTCGCAGTGCGTTCCAGATAAACGCTCGAACCGGCGAGAACTAAAATCACATCTGTTTGAGCGAGCGGCTTTTCGACGATTAGCCCTTCCGCCAGAAACGGCGCGAGTGTAATCCACGCCGCCAACAGCAAAAGCATAATCAGCGAAACTTTAAATGCGCGGCTCGACTTTTTCACTTTTTCGCTTTTTCGGTTTTCGCCGTAATCTCGCGCAGTTCGTCAATCCGCGCTTCCCAGCTTTCCGCTTTGATCGAATCGCTGATCGTCGTTTTCGACTTCGGATGCGCCAGCGATGCCTCGATTTGTTTGATGAAACCGTCGTGCGTTTCACCGATGCGGCAGTAGTCTAAAATTCTCACTTCGGGAATGTCAGTCGAGACGACTTCGAGACCGGCGGCGAGATATTCGCGCACTTTCAAAGGATTCGCCGCTAGAGTCAATTCGCTGATTTCAAACGGATTTAGCGCGACATCGAAGCCTTTGCAAAAGGCGGGCAGTTCCGAATACGGCTTGCGCCCTAAAAAATGAATGTTTTTTACGCCGTCCAGAATCCTGATTTTCTTTTCCGCGTCAACCGTGATTTTGCCGATTAAAACGATTGAACCGTTTTTGAAATGTTCGGCGGTTTTCTTGATTAACTCGAAATCAACCCAATCGGCGAGCAAGCCGTGAAACCCGATGACCGGCTTCGGCAAATTGACAATCTCCGCCGGAATTTCAGTTTCGTCGGCTAACGCCGTTCGGAAATGCGCGAAGTCCACGCCGTGCCGAATAATGTGCGTATTGACGTTGTAATCCTTTTTCGATTCGTATAATTTTTCCGCCGAAACGATGACCAAATCGGCTTTTCTAAACAAATTTTCCTCGATTTTCCGGAGACCTTTCGCCGCGCCCGTGAACGCCGTATATTCGTCAACACAGTAATAAATCAGCGTCGTTTCGCCGATTTTCCCCGCCAGAAGTCCCGCTGCCGGATTGAAAATCATATTGATCGGATTCTCGAAATCGAGTTTCCGCATCGCCTTTTTCACCTGCCGCGCCAGCAATTTTTCGTTGAGTTTTCGCATCGCTTCCGTCCCGTAAGCCGGAATCGCCAACGGATTCAGCACGAAGATGTTCGGCTCGACTTCCCGCATCGGTTCGGCGAAACTTTTTAATTTGTTGACGATGCGCGATAAATCTTTTGACGAGACGGTCGGCATTCGGTTGGCGAGCGAGTTGATCCAGAGAATGCGGTTTTCTCGTGATAAAACGCGCATCAGATGAGTTTTCGACAACGGATCGCCCGTCCAATCGTGCGAAAAACAAACGATGTCGCGCCCGCGCAAAACCTCGGAAATTTGGTCGTTTATTTCATTCAAAACAGCGGTTGTCATAATTTTTACGGAGCGTGAATTTCCAAATCCTTGCAGATTTTCCTGGCGAGAAATTCGTTTATTTCACGATGACGCGGCACGGCGGTTGATTTTCGCGTTTTTCGGTTAACGTAAACGCTGTGATTGTCGCCTTCGCGCAGAAGTTCACAGTCGTTCTGCTCCAAATGCCGAATCAAATCTCGAAATTTCACGCGGCTTTTAACCTCATCGTCTCACGAATTACATCTTCGTCCTGAAGTTCCTCTTCAGCCAAAACTCGATTGGCTTCCAACACCAGTTCGACGGCTTCTTTTAAGTTTTCGCGGGTTTCTTCGAGCGTCGCGCCCTGCGTATTCGCGCCGGGCAACTCTTCGACAAATGCCACATAACCTTCAGGAACCCGGCGAAACACGGCGGTTAATTTCATTTCCATAAAACTTTCTCCATCACTTTTCGGTTTTATTTGAAATTTTCATCTTACTCTTTTCCGAAAATCTTTTTAATTTTCCGCCGCGTTTCAACCGGCAGACTCTGATAAGTTTTAATCGCAAATTCAGAAACCTTTTCCCGTTTCGCGTGCTTTTTCATAAAAGTCCGGTCGAGTTGATAGCGGAAACCGGAAACCGGAAAACCGCCGAAACGCCGCAGAAAAAGATGCGAGCCGCCCATACTGTAAAGCGGAATTTCGTGGTCGCAAGCCCATTCGATGGAATGCCAGACGAGCAGATCGTTCGGGCGCAGACGCTGGAATTCGGGCAGCGAATTATTGGCGGCGTATTCGATAATCCGCTTTTCGTAAAACCGAAAATAACTGCCCGCGATAATTTTGCCGTCGTGTTTGGCGATGAAGATACGGCGGTAATTTTTCATCTCGAACACTCGTTTCATCGTCTCCCAACTGTTCGGGGCGTTGCCTTTGCCGCTCGACCAGGCGACGTGAATTTTGTAAAGCTCGGCGAGTTCGTCCGTCGTTTCGAGTTCGGAAACCTGCACTTTATTTTCGCGCTGCGCCTTTCGCAAATCCGAGCGGCGCGTTTGCGAAAAACCTTTGAAAACCGCGTCTTTGCCCGCCCGCAAATCGAGCATTATCACTTCGGAGGCTCCGACGGCTTTTTTAACCGCAAAACCGGCTTCGGCGAAGCCTTCAATCGCGTCCGCGCAATTCAGGCTGATTAACTCCGCGCCGTCTTTTGCCAGCGTCAGCAATGCTTCGACGAACGCTTTTGAGATTGATTCTTGGTTGCCGTCCTTGGCAATCGAAACTTGCGGGCGCACTTCCAAGCCGCAGACGATTTTTTTATCAACGAAAGTTCCGGTCAACACGCCGACGATTTTTTCCGCGTCGAAAACGACGACGGCGAACGGATTTTGCGCTTCAAAAAAAGGTTCCTGAAAAAATCCGGGCGAAGTGTAATGGCACGGAAAAGTCGAGTCCGGCAAAAAGGCGAACCATTTTCTCTCCGTTTCCGCTGCCGGATATTCGGTGATTATTTCCCAATTCATAAAGTTTATTTGCCGTCGAGAAATCGCCGCTGCCACATTTCAAAATTTACTAAAAACCAGATTCGCTCGTCGTGATTCGCGCCCGCGTCGTGTTCGGCGACGATTTGGCGAACGCAATCGGCGTTGAAAATTCCGCGCTGCAAAGCGCGTTCGCCGGTGACGAATTCGCCGACGATATGTTTATATTCGCCGCGAAACCACGCGCCGACCGGCACGGGAAAACCCATTTTCGGGCGGTGCAGAATCTCGTCCGGCAGAATTCCCCTCATCGCTTCTTTCAAAATATATTTGGTCGTGCCGCCATTTATTTTCAATCGCGTCGGCAGTTTCGCCGTGAACTCGACGAGTTTGTGATCGAGAAACGGGACTCTGGATTCGATGGAAGCCGCCATACTCATCTGATCCTGTTTCATAAGTAGTTCGTGCAGATAAGTTTTCGTGTCGGCGTATAAAAGTTTGTCGAGCGTTTCAACCGCGTCGGAATTTTCCAGCCATTCGTGCAACTTTGAATACGGATTTTGATCGCCGATTCGCGCTTTCGTGTCGTCGCTCAAAAGATTCGCCTGCATCTTTTTATTGAAAACCGCGAAATTGTCGAAATATAGATTCTCGATGTCGTTTTCCCGCGTCAGAAAAGTTCTCGTCAACTTGCCGCCGAAAGCCGACACGCCCGATTTGACGGCATTTCGCAGAAATTTCGGCGTGAGATTTTCATACTTTTCGCCGTAACGCAGCAGTTTTAAAGCCTTCTGATAACGCCCGTAACCGCCCAAAATTTCGTCGCTGCCTTCGCCCGTCAGCACGACTTTAACGTGCTTTTGCGCGAGGCGCGAGACGAAATAAAGCGGCACGGACGCGATGAAACCGAGCGGTTCGTCTTCGTGCCAGACGAGATTCGGCAGCTCGGCGAAAAACTGTCCGGGCGTAATCGTGATTTCGTGGTGTTCGGTTTTGAATTTACCGGCGACGATTCGGGCGTATTCAAATTCGTTCGCCTCGCGTTCTTTGAAGCCGACGGAAAAGGTTTTGATCGGATCGCCGACGAATTTTGACATCACCGCGCAAATCGCGCTCGAATCAATGCCGCCCGACAGAAACATGCCGAGCGGCACGTCCGCCATCAGGCGCAGTTCGACGGATTTTACAAACAATTCGCGCCATTCTTCGACGAGTTCCGCGTCGCTTTTTTCGGCGTGTTTCGGCTCGAATGAAATGTCCCAATACTTTTCGATTTTTATTTTCCCGTCGCTCCAACCCAAAAAGTGTCCGGGCAAAAGTCGTTTGACGCTTTTGAATAAAGTTTCGTCGCCCGAAGTTCCGTGATTCGCCATCTGATCGGGCAGAGCGTGGTAATTCAGTTCGGGTTTGACGGCGTTTACTCGCAGCAAACTTTTGATTTCCGATGCGAAATACAAGTTTCCTTCAAAGTCGTGAACGTAATAAAGCGGCTTGACTCCGAAACGGTCGCGGGCGATAAATAACTCGTTTTTGCGCTTGTCCCAAACGGCGAACGCAAACATTCCGCGCAGGAATTCGACGCATTTCGCACCGTGTTTTTCGTAGAGATGCAGAATCGTTTCGGTGTCGCAGTTGGTTTGAAATTGAAAGCCGGCGGATTCCAGATCGGCGCGGTGTTCGGCGTGGTTATAAACTTCGCCGTTATAAATTATGACGCAGGTTTCGTCGCTGTTCGACATCGGCTGTGCGCCGTGCGCGACATCCACGATTGCCAATCGGCGATGTCCGAGTCCGATGTTTTTATCAACGAAAAGTCCGGCATCGTCGGGACCGCGATGCGAAATCTCGTCGCGCATCGCCGCCAGCATCTCCCGGTTAATTTGTTTTTCGGAACGGCTCGAAAGCGCGATTCCGTTGATTCCGCACATAAATTGATTTGAATATCTACAATAGGTCGAAGCGATTTTAACCGCGAAAGATGCGAAACGCGCGAAAGTGAAAACCTGAAATTTTACACTTTATTTTTACTTAAAATGTTTTATATTTCGCGTCTTTCGCGTGTTTCGCGGTTAATTTCATAAAATTTAGTGCTGGCGTTTGGGTTATTGGACATCGGTAATTTCCCTGTAAATTTTCAAAACTTCGGTGATATTGCCTGCATCATCAGACTTTTGGTTTTTCGGCTTCATTTCACGTCGCGATAATTTTTCGATCATCTCAACGAGCGCGTTCGCGTCGCCAATCGGAATCAGATTCACGCCTTCGGGACGCATTTTATTGTCGGTGGCGATCACCGGCGTTTCTAAAAACAAGGCTTCGCGGACGGCAATCGCGTCGCCGTCAAACTTCGTCGTGCGAAGCAGGATGTCGGCGCGATTGATCAAATGCAGCGTAATTTGATGCTCGACGTTGCCCGCTAAAAAAATGTTTGCGGCGTAGCTTTTCCCGGCGATTGCCGTTTTCAAACGCGCTTCGAGCGAACCTGAACCGACGATCAGCAAACCCGCGTTCGGCAGTTTTTCCAAAACTTTACCCATCGCGTCAATCTGCATAAATAAATCGTAGGTATCTTCCAAAAGGCAAACTGTCAAGAGAAACGGGCGATGCTTTTCGGAAAACTTTTCGAGAGCGGCGGGAATTTCGACGGTGTTGTCGGGGCTTTGATGAACGAACGGTGGAATCAATGCCAGACGATTTGGTTTCACGCCGAACTTTTCAAACATCGAAATCATCAGGGCGTTGACGCAGATGATTTTCGTGAATCTCCGAAACACGATTCCCGGCAACGAAAATTTTCTCGCGGTTTCGGCGTGTTCGACGGCGTAACCGCCCGAATGAAAAGTCAAAGCGCTTTTGCCGCGCCCGAAAATCGCGCAGGTCTCCAAAAAAGCCAGCACTCGCAACGTCACGTCGCCGCCGACGTGAACGTGCAGAACGTCATATTCCAGACGGCTCAAAAGTTTTATCAATTCAACCGGCGTTCGCGGATGATAAACGTCCGGCTCGTCCGTCATCGAATCGCTTTTCGCGGTGGCGATAATCGAACAGCGACAGTTATTTTTTCGCAACTCCTCCCGAATCGCCAGCGCGTTGCGGCTGATTCCACCTTCCGGCGGCGGATACGGCGTGAGTTGGAGAACGTGCATTGTTTTCAGGAATTTTTATCCACAGATGAACACAGATATGAAATAGGAAAAATCGGGAATGAGATAGGAAAAATGCAAAGAATCTAGAACCCGAAAAATTTTAATTGAATCTCTCTTCTAACAGTGTTCATCTGTGGACAATTTTTCTTCGATTAACCCAAGACTTCATTCAAATTAAATTCCTGCGCTTCGCCCGTTCGCGCCGCTTCGAGCATCAGCAGACAGCCCAGCGTGGCGCGGGTTCCGTCAATCGCCGTGACTGCGGTTTCCGCGCCGCTCTTTAGACTTCGGACGAAAGATTCGAGTTGTTCGGTGTAGCCTTTGGCGGCGAAGAATTTGCTGCGGGCTTCGCGTTTGGATTTTTTGACGACGAGCCGTTTAAAATCTTCGCTCAGAACGCTCACGCCGGGCGCGAAAACTTCGGTTAATTCGCCGCCGGAAGTTTCGCTGCCGACAACGGTGTAAATAAAATTGCCGATTGAACCGTCGGCAAACTTGAATGTCGCGGCGATATTGTGTTCGCCGAAACCGTTCGCCGAAACCGAAACCGGCTCGCTTTCGGTTAACCAAAACATCAAATCTATAAAATGACAGCCTTCGCCTAAAATCACGCCGCCGTTTGATTTTTCCGCCGCCCAGCCGTTTTCGATGCCCGGCGAATTCATCCGACAAGACACGACCATCGGCGACGTGCGATTTTTCAGATGACTTTTCATCTCGACGTAATACGGCGCGAAACGGCGGTTAAAGCCGACCATCAAACGCTTGCCATTTCTCTGGACGGCTTCGTAAATCTCCCGGCATTCTTCAATCGTCACTGCCATCGGCTTTTCGATGAAAACGTGTTTTCCGGCGTTCAAAGCGGCAATCGCCTGGCTCGCGTGCTGGTTGTGGCGCGTGGCGATAATCACCGCGTCAACGTCCGCGTCGTCTAAGATTTCCGGTAAATCCGAACTCGCGTAATTTGCTTCGAACCGCATCGCGTAGCTTTTCCCGCGCGCGCCGCTGTTCGAGTGAACGGCGTGAAGTTTCGCGCCCGCGATTTTACCGATTGCCGGCAAATGCGCCCATTTCGCCAGATTGCCCGCGCCGACAAGGGCGAATCTTATTTCGCTTTTGTTAACGGGCGCGGAATTGACGACGATTTTTCGATGCGGTTTGTAGGATTCGAGCGCGTTCATCGCTTCATTTGCCGGATATTTCAAGACGACCGCCAAACTGCCGCCGCCGTTGCCGTTCATAATCGTCTGATACGCTCGCGGCGCGTCTTCCAAATCGAATTCGTGCGAAATCAAAGGTTTGACGTTGACTTTGCCGACCGACATCAAACGGGCGAACTCCTCCATATTCCGATTTTCCGTCCAGCGGACGTAGGAAATCGGGTAATCAACGCCCTGTTTTTCGTAAGTCGGATCGTAACTTCCCGGACCGTAGGCGCGGGAAACCATAAATTTCAATTCCTTAACATACATCTCGCTTCGCGGAATCTCAATCGGACACGCCCCGACCATAATCACGCGCCCGCGGTCACCCGCCATCGAAACGCCGTCCTGAAGCGGTTTCGCCGACGCGCTCGCCGCCGCCACGATTACGCAGTCCGCGCCGCGCCCGTTGGTCAACGCTTTGACTTCCTGCACAATCGTCTCGCCAGCCGCGATGCCGTAATCCGCGCCGGTCTCTCTGGCTAATTCAACGCGGCTTTTATCCAGATCAATTGCAATCACCACGCCGCCCTGACAGCGGACGAGTTGGGAAACCAATTGCCCGACGATGCCCAGACCGATCACGGCAACCGTGTCGCCGATATTGATTTCGGCTAATCTGACCGCGTTCATCGCAATCGCGCCGAGCGTCGTAAAACACGCTTCCTGAAAAGAAACCGCGTCCGGGACGCGGGCGATTAATTTGCGCCCGACGTTGATCGTCTCGCCGTGTCCGGTTCCTTCGCCGCCGTAAGCGACGCGCTGACCGATGTTTAAATCGGTGATTTTCGAGTCTTTTTCGATGACGATGCCCGCACCCGAATAACCGAGAACGGCATAGTCTTTGAATTTCGCCCGAACTTCGTTGAAAGTGCTGACCGGATCGGTCTTTTTCATCACGTTCCAGACGGTTTGTAGATGCGACGGATTATCGGCGACTTCCTTGATAATGCTGTCCGTGTGAATGTCGGCGGTTTCCGTCCCGGTGCTGATTAACGAGTAAAACGGGCGCACCAGAACGCTGTTCGATGTCACTTGCGGGTCGGAAACTTCGTCCACGATAATTTCCTTCAAACCCCGTCGAATAACTTGTTTCATAATTTGATTGTTAATAAATTCTTTTGAATGAAGCGATTAAAAAAATTGGAGGCGGGAAAGCGGATGCTTTTGAACCAGATTCTATGGTTTCACAAACGGCGAATTTTTGTCAACAAAATCTATTCGCTCGTAAAGTTTCAAGGTTTCATCGAGCTGCGTTTTCAGTGAGAATTTTTCCTCAACGACGTGATGACCTCGAATGCCGAATTCGACAGTCTTGGCTTCGTCCCGCAAAAGTTCGATCAAACAATTTGCCAGCATTTCGTCGTCGTCAGAGGTGATTAGAAATCCCGTTTCGTTTTTGATAATCGCCTCGCTCGCGCCGCCGACATCGGTGGCGACGACCGGCAAGCCAGCCGCCATATATTCGAGAATCGAGTTGGAAAAACCTTCGGCGAACGACGTTAGAACCCCAATTGACGAAATTGAAAGCAGTTCGGGAATCATCCGGCATCGCCCGATAAAATGCGTGTTCGCTTCGATTTTCAGTTCCCGCGCCAGGCTTTCCAAATCGTTTTTCAAATCGCCTTCGCCCGCTAAAACGAAATGGGCGTTCGGCATTTTTCGCCACACTCTCTGCGCCGCCCGCAGAAACATCGGCTGATTTTTCACCGCGTGGCGCAGGTTGGCGACGAGCGTGATAAATTTCAGATGTCCGTCCGGCGGCAAGCCGAGTTCGGCGCAAATCTGCGGACGATTCATCTTTTTCGGCTGAAGTCTGCCTAAATCCAAACCGTTGTAAATCACCGAGATTTTTTCTTTCGGAACGCCTTCCGCCGCCAGATAATTTTTAACCGCTTTTGAATTGGCGACGACGACATCGGCAATCCTGAACGCCTGTCTTTCAATCGCCTTCTGCGAGTTCGAGCGGATTCCCGACGTTTCGCGTTTGGCGGCTATTTTCAACTTCACGTTTGCCAGACGCGCCGCCGCGATGCCGAAAATATTCGTGTAAAAGTCGTGCGTGTGGATGATTTCGATGTTGTTTTCTTTGATATATCGAACGCCGTTTCGCAGTTGTTTGAGAAAATTTAGATTGTAAAACGAGTCGAGCTTGAATTCGAGAATTCGATCAAATCCGAGACGTTCGACTTCCGGTTTCAAAACTCCTTCGTTATTTAAGGCGGCGAGAAAGATTTTGAAGGTTCCGTCTTCGTGTAAAAGTCTGGTCAGTTGGACGGCTTGGCGTTCCGAGCCGCCCTGATGAAAACTGCCGACGAGTTGCAGGACGTTTTTTTTCATTCTATTAAGCACCCCAACAGAAATAAGTTGGACTTTGTAAATCTAGATCCCTTATAATTATTGGACTTTGACAGATGAAACACTAATCTAATTTTGTTGAGATGCTTAACACCGTTTGCGGGAACAAAAGTTAAAGCACTTAAAATGCAAATTAAAACTGAAAACTCTCTGCGGTCTCTGCGCCTCTGCGTGAAACCGTATTTAAGTTTTAATCAAATGTGTTCAGTTTTAAAGCGAGATTTTTTCACGCAGAGGCGCAGAGACCGCAGAGAGTAACATCTGAACTGATAAAAATTTTCATTCTTATTCGCATCCGAAGCAGATTTTACCGCAGTTATTCGGCTTGGTAAAATTTAATCGTCCGCTGCCGCAGATGGCTCTGGTTTAGCTTAAAACGTGGCGCATCGCCGGTTCCAAATTCGGATAATCGAAGTTAAATTTCGCGTCTAAAAGTTTTTGCGGATAGACTCGCGCGCCTTCTAAAAGCAGCGTTTCGCCCATTTCGCCGAACAGCAGCCTGACGGCGAATTCGGGCGTGGAGAGAAACGTCGGGCGATTGATGACTACGCCGAGCGTCGAGGTAAATTCGGCGTTCGTGACGGCTTTCGGCGCGACGGCGTTGAGCGCGCCGCACATCGCCACATTTTCCAGCGCGAAGTTGATTATTTTTATCAAATCGTCAATCGCAATCCACGACATCCATTGTTTGCCGGAGCCGGTCGCGCCGCCGACTCCGAACTTAAACGGTGTCAGCATTTTCGCCAACGCGCCGCCGTCTTTCGCTAAAACGATGCCGATTCTTAATAAAACGATTCGTGCGCCGAAGTTCTCGGCTTTCGACGCTTCGCGTTCCCATTCTTCGCAGATTTCGGGCAGAAAACCCACGCCCGCCGCGCTTTCTTCGTTGAAAATCTCGCCGTCGCCGCTGCCGTAAAAGCCGATTGCCGACGCGCTGATAAAATGTTTCGGCGGGTTGATCCGGCGTTTGAGCGCGTCAACTAAAACCCGTGTTCCGACCGTGCGGCTCTCGCGGATGCTGCGTTTTTTTTCTTCCGACCAATTTTCCGAAGCGACGTTATCGCCCGCCAAATGCACGACGGCATCAAAGTTTTCCAGTTGTTCTTCGTCGGTAAAGCCCTGACCCGCGTCCCATTCGATCTCGTCCATTCCGCGTGGCGCGTGTCTGACTAACTTATAAACCTGATTGCCTTTTGCCAGCAGCGTCGGAATCAAATTCGTCCCGACCAGACCGCTCGCGCCTGAAACTAAAATTTTCATAAGATTTTTGCGGTAACTTCGCCGCTTCTATAATAAACTAAATTTGCAGGAAACATATTGCGATTTTTGCGGATAAGTAGTCACGCCAAATTAAGTGAATCAATCGGCAGCCGTTTTGAGTTCAAACGCGGAACGCACTTTGCTCCGCCGCGCTTGCGCCGCGCGGAAAGACCCGCTGAAAGCGTGAACTCGAAACGCGATTTGCCTTTATTTAATTGCGAACGATTACTCGACTTCGCTGACCGCAATTTTTTATAATTAAAAAGACGGCGCGAACGAGCGAGAATTTACGGCAAAGAATCCGGCGATTGTATTGGAACAGCTGAACGCGGGAGTTTTCGGCGATGGCAGTTATATTCCGGTTGCTATGAATTGTGGTGCGCTCCTAACTCGACTTCACACCGCAATAGATGACAAAGGACTGAAAATCGGCTTGGAAAAGGGCGATAATTAACGCTGTAACAAAGTTCATCAGTTCGCAGAGCATCATCAGTCTCTTTTTAATTTTTCTGTATTCGGAAATATCAAAGGAAGACTTAACGGCTCCCGCGTTTTGTTTTCAAATATCAATTTGGAGCAAATCGAGTTTGGATTTTTCATATTCATCTTTATTCTTCCCCGATTTATGAATCCTGAACGCTGGCAAAAAATCAAGGAAATTTTCACCGAAGCCGTCGAATTAAAAATTGCCGACCGCCGACGGTTTTTAAACGACGCGATTGACGGCGATGACGAGATGCGCCGCGAAGTTGAAAAACTGCTCGCGTCCGACCAGGACGCGAAAACTATTTTCAACGGTTTTTCGGTGATTCCGCCAGAAACCGTCAAAGATAAAATCGGCAATTATCAAATAATAAAAAAAATCGGCGAAGGCGGAATGGGCGCGGTTTATCTGGCGAGACGCGCCGACTTGAAACAGCAGGTCGCGCTGAAAATTATCCGGCACGGCGCGGAGTCGGACTTTATTCTGCGGCGTTTCCGGCGCGAACAGGAAATTTTAGCTGCGCTCGAACATCCGAATATCGCGCGGCTGCTCGATGTCGGCAGCAGCGCGGACGGCGTGCCGTTTCTGGCGATGGAATTCGTTGAAGGCGTTGATTTGACGGCGTTTTCGCAGCGTCAAAATTTATCGGTCAACGAGAAATTAAATTTGTTCCGTAAAATCTGCGAAGCCGTCGCCTACGCGCACTCGCGCCTCGTCGTCCATCGTGATCTGAAGCCGTCGAATATCATCGTCAACAGCAAAGGCGAGCCGAAACTGCTGGATTTCGGCATCTCGAAACTGCTCGACGAAGCCGAATCCGAGGCGTTGGAAAAAGGCACGGTGACCTCGTTCGGTATGCTGACTCCGAACTACGCCTCCCCGGAACAATTTCGCGGCGAAACCGTTTCAACGGCGACCGACGTTTATTCTTTGGGCGTGATTTTATACGAGCTTTTAACCGACCGACTGCCCTACGATGTCAGCCGCCGGCGGCTCGACGAAGCGGCGCGAATCGTCTGCGAAACGAATCCGCCGCGACCGTCCGAAGCGGCTGTCAGTTATCAGTCAGCAGTTGGCAGCGATCAATCGGCGGATGATAAATTGACTGATGAGAATAAAGGGCGGACGAATGAAAATCAGCCGAAAACGAATCCGAAGTCCAAAATCGGCAATCTGAAACTACTGCGCGGCGACCTCGACAACGTGATTCTCAAAGCGTTGCGTAAAGAACCCGACCGCCGTTATTCGTCGGTCGAAAAATTCAGTGATGACCTTCGCCGCCATCTTGTCGGATTGCCGGTTTCGGCGCGTCCCGCGACGTTTTCTTATCGCGCCGAAAAATTCGTCAAACGCAATCGCGTCGCCGTCGCTTCCGCCGCGCTCGTTTTTCTGATTTTAATCATCGGCGTTGCCGGAATTTCGTGGCAATACGTTCGCGCCGAACGCCAGCGCGTATTAGCCGAAAAGCGATTCGGTCAGGTGCGCCAACTCGCCAACAACGTCGTCTTTAAATATCACGATGAAATCGCCAATTTGCAGGGCGCAACCAAAGTCCGCGCAACGCTGATTACCGACGCTTTGCAGTATCTGGACGGTTTGGCGCAGGAATCAAGCGGCGATCTTTCGCTTTCAATCGAACTCGGACAGGCGTATTTGCGAATCGGCAACATTCAGGGCGGCGCGTATCAGGGCAATACCGGCAACACGGCGGCGGCAATCGAGAGTTACCAAAAGGCTTTGACGCTGTTTGAAAACGCGGCGCGGGAAAATTCCGCCGACAGCAGCGTTCAATCGCAGTTGAGCGAAGCGCACAAAAAACTCGGCTTGGCGTTGCGAAAAGCGGGCGACAAACAGGCGAACTCGCATTTTCAAACTGCCGTCGCCATCAACGAAGAACTGCTGGCGGCGCGTCCGAACGACAACGCGCAAAAAATTCAGACGGCGCAAGCCTACGTCAATTTGTGCCGCGTTTTGCCGAAAGGTTCGGCGGCGGGCGAAAGCATCGAAACCTGCCGCCGCGCTCTGCCGCCGCTTCAGTCTGTTTACGATCAAACGCCGAATGATAAAGCGGTTTTGTCGGAAATCCAGACGACCGAAAACATTCTCGGCGTGCAGTTCGGAATTATGGCGGACGGCGTTGATAAAACCTCCGACGCGGCGAAATCAAAGGAGCTTTACCGCACCGCCGCCGATTATTTTCGGGATGCCGCGCAGATTGCCGAAAAATTAGTCGCCGTCGAACCGGCAAACGCGATTTATCGCCGCCAGGTTTTCGGCGCGCAACTCAATGAAAGCACGGCGCGGCTCAATTCCGGCGAAACCGACGCGGCTTTGCAGATTCAGCAGCGCATTCTCGAAACCGCGCAGGGAGAAGCCGACGGCGACGGTGAAAACGCGCAGGCGCAGCAGGATGTCGCCGCGACTTTGACGCAAATCGGTTTGACTTATAACAAGCGCAAGGATTTTTCGGCGGCTCTCACGCAATTCAAAAAAGTACTGACGCTGCTCGAACCATTGATTGCCAAAGACGCGGCGAACAGTGAAATTCAGCGCGATTATTTCGACAATAATAATTACGCCGGAGACGCGCAAAACGCCCGCCGCGATTACGAATCGGCGATAAAAACTTATCGCGCCGCATTCGAGTTCGCGCAGAACGCGCCGAAACTGAAAGATACGCCGTTCGTCAAATTCGCCGAAGGAGCAATGCACGAAAAAATCGGCAGTTCGCTGATGACCGAAGCCGAAAATACGGCGACTTCGGAACGGCGGCGCAAATATCAAACAGCCCGCGAAGAATTTCAAAAGGCTTTATTTGCTTGGCAGGATGCAGAATCCGCCCCGGGCAAATTCGGTTTGAGCGAAGATTTGATTGAAACGACCGGCAGAAAAGCCGCTGAGTGCGAAGTGAAAGCCGCGCTTTAGAATTCCGCTGCCGAACTTTTTCCCAAGGGTTTTCAATCGAGATTATTTGATTGAAATACCGGCTCCCGCTTTATAAACGCCAATCGTAACCGGCAGTTTGCCCTTAAAATCAATCTCGCCGACGAGGGCGCGAGCGGTCGCCCTTTGCAAACTCGACATATCGCCGTAAGCGACAACGTAGGTTTTCATTTCGGGAAAATTATTCAGCAGATACGGATTGCCGAAACTCAAGCTGACGATTTTTTTATCGGATTGCAGCAGTTCGCGCAGAAGTTTCGCGCCCGCTTCGGGAATGCCGACCGAGTTTTTCGCGCCCGAACGGACACGCCCGAAAAGTCCGGCTAAAACGATGTCGGCTTGACCCGCTTTTTTTCGCGCGACTTTTATTTCCTCTTCGGTTGAGCGGTCGTCTAAAATTACCGATTCAAATCTGATTCCGGCTTGCCGCAAAGTTCGCTGAAGAGTTCCGGCGGCAAAACTGCGGTCGTCGCCGTTGGTGATGCCTAAAAGGAAAACTTTTTTATCTTTGGCGAGCGGCAAAACGCCCGTTTCGCTTTTGACTAAAGTGATCGCGCTTTCGGCGATTTCGTTTGAAAGTTGTCGTGAGCTTTCACTCGAAACGGTTTTGTCAATCGCGTCGAGCGACGTGATTTTGCGTTTATCCAGACCTAATTCATATTTCCAGGCGAGAATTTTGCGGACGGATTGGTTGATTCTTTCTTCGGATATTCTGCCCGAAGCAACGGCGTTTTTTAATCCTTTGACGGTCAAATCAACGTCCGCCGGTTTTTCCAGAATATCCGCGCCCGCCAAAACCGCGCGAACGGCGGCTTCGTCCTGATTAAAATAAATCGTCAAACCGCTCATACTCATCGCGTCGGTCACGATTAAGCCTTGAAAATTCAACTCTTTCCGCAGCATTTCCGTTTGAATGACTGGCGACAGCGTGGCGGGCAAAGTCGCGCTTTCGGCGACGATTTCCGCGCCGACTTCCGAATCGCCTTGAATGGATTGAACAAGCGGTTTGATTTCCGTCGGGTCAATCTGCGGCAGAGCGATGTGCGCGACCATAATCGAAGCGACACCGGCGTTGATCGCCTGCTGAAACGGCGGCAATTCAATTTGATTGAGACGAGTTCGGGGCAAGTTGATAATCGGCAAACCGCGATGCGAATCAACTGCCGTGTCGCCGTGACCGGGAAAATGTTTGGCGGTGGCGATGATTTTTTGACTTTGCAAACCTTCGATAAAAGCCGCGCCGAAACGTCCGACATCCGCCGGATTTTCGCCGTAACTGCGGACGTTTATCACCGGATTTTCGGCGTTGTTGTTGACATCGAGAACCGGCGCGTAGATTTGTGTGATGCCGAGCGCGCGGGCTTCGCGTCCGGTAATTTCGCCGACGCGCCGGGCGAATTCGGGATTTCCCGTCGCTCCGATTGCCATATTCCAGGGGAAATTTTCCGCGTCGTTAAAACGCATTCCCACGCCGGTTTCCGCGTCAATCGCAATTAAAAGCGGTATTTTCGCGGCTTCCTGCATTCGGTTGACGAGCTGCACGGATTCGTAAATCGGCGCACCGAAGAGAACGATGCCGCCGAGTTTGTTTTCGACGATTTGCCGCTTTAATTCCTTGAATTCGTAGCTGTCCTGATTCAAATAACGGGCGTTGATGCCGATGTGAACCATCTGCCCGATTTTCTCGTCAACCGACATTTTTTTCAGTTGTTTACCAGCTTGTTTGAAAGACTTTTCCGACGGCGCGAACTTTCCCTGCGGCGCGTTCGACTGCGGCACAGCGTCGGTGAATGCGGCGATTGTCAGTAAACAGATTAAAAAGGTATTGATTGTAAATTTCATCGGGAAAAGTTAATTCGATATATCGGCTTCGGCGAAAACTTCGGCTGCCCGCGCCGGAAAAATGCGGCTGACGGTGTAGCCGACCGTCAAACAGACGAGCGTTCCGATCAAAACATACCAAGTCCAGGCGATTGCCGTGTAAAATTTGATGAACAGCATCGCGCCGATAGATGCCAGCATTCCCGCGACGACTCCGATTTGATTGGCGCGTTTCGTTAAAACGCCGAGCAAAAATGCGCCGAGCATCGTGCCGTAAACAATCGAAGCGATGGTTAAACCGACGGTGAAGACCGAACCCCAATTGCGGGCGAAAAAGGCGATGAAAATCAAAACGATGCCCCACGCCGCCGTCAGATAACGCGATAATTTGAGCAATGATTCATCGCTTGCCTGCGGATTGATTAAAGGTTTGTAGAAATCCAAAACCGTCGTCGAAGCCAGCGAATTGAGCGAGCCGGACAAGTTCGACATCGCGGCGGCGAAAATCGCGGCGATGACCAGACCGGAAATGCCGTGCGGCAATCTTTGCACGATGAATTTCGGGAAAATCTCGTCGTTCGTGGCGAGCGTTTCAGACAAAGGAAAATGCTGGTAATAAGCGTAAAGCATCACGCCGATAGTCAGAAAAAGCGCGAATTGAAACAGCACGACGAAGCCGGAAAATATCAGAGCCTTCTGGCTGTCGCGCTGATTTTTGCAGGTGAAAAGTCGCTGGACGAGCAGTTGATCCGTGCCGTGCGAAGCCATCGTCAAAAAAGTTCCGCCGAACAGTCCCGCCCAGAACGTGAACGGCAGACTCGTGTCGAAACTGAACGAAAACATCTGAAACTTCCCTGCCGCCTGACCTTGCGCGACGATTTCGTTCCAGCCGCCCGGAACGAGCGAAACGAGCATATAGGCGGCGACGAGCGAGCCGCCGATGTAAATTATCAGTTGAATCAAATCCGTCCAGATCACCGCCGCGATGCCGCCTTCAAACGTATAAATCAGCGTTAAAACGCCGACGATGACGATTGACCAAAGTGTCAGATTCGGCACGTCCGGCAGACTCGAACTCAAAACGGCGGTCAGCACAATCGAAGCCGCGAAGATTCTGACACCTTCGGCTAACGCCCGCATAATCAAAAAAAGCGACGCGGCGAAATTCTTCGTCGCCGCGCCGAAACGGTTTTCGAGCAGTTTGTAAGCCGTCAGCAGTTCGCCTTTGAAATACGCCGGAATAAATATCAGACTGATGATAAACCGCGCGATAACGTAGCCGAAAACGACTTGCAGATAAGTGAAATTGCCGCCCTGTTCGGGCAAAGCATATTTTGAATAAGCGATTGCCGGAACGCCGACGAGCGTCAGAGTGCTGGTTTCCGTCGCCACAATCGAAAGGCTGATAATTATCCAGTGAATGTTTTTGCCGCCGACGAAATAATCCTTCACCGTCTTCTGCGACTTGCGGAAAAGAACGCCGAAAACCGTGATACCGATTAAATAAAGCAGCAGAACCGCGTAATCAATGGCGGAGAAACCCATAATTTTTAGCTTGAAAAATCCAACGAAAAACCGTTCAGCGAAGAGATTACTAATAATATAAGCAATCTTTCGCCAAACGGCAATTTCTATAATTTAACTTTATCGCGGAAAACTTCAGTTAACGGCAAAACTGATGTTGACGACCGCCGTAACATCCTTGTCAATCGAAGAAGTATCGCTGATGCCGCCGTCGGAAACGTCAGTCGAATCAGCCGCCGTAATCTGCATCACGCCCATTCGCGCCGAACGCACCGCCCCGATTTTGTTGCCGGTGCTGGCGGCGATTTTTTCGGCGCGAGTCTTAGCATCTTTCGCCGCTTCGCCGAGCATCTCGATTTTCAAATCGCCCAAACCCGTGAAAGAATAATGCGGCGAACCGGATTCGAGCAGAATTCCGTGATTGATAAGTTCCGTCGCCTCACGCGCAATTAAAGAAATTTTATCAACTTCATTTGACCGGACATCAATCGTCTGCCGCAGCGAATAACCCGAAATCTCCGATGATTCGCCGCCGTTTTCATTCTGTTTATGCTGTGCCGTCGTCGAAATCGAAGAAATCGTTATCTGATTCTCGCTGATGCCCTTTCCGATCAAATACTGTTTGACGCGCGGCACGTTGTCCGTCAGCGACTTATACGCCTCCGACAGTTGCGGAGCTTGGTAGCTCACGCCTGCGCTCCACGTTACCAAGTCCGCTTTGATGCGCTTTTTCGCCGAACCCGTCACCGTAATCGCCTCGTCGCCTTTTTTCGAGCTGCTGTAAAACCAGCCGAAAATGATTGACGACAAAACCAAACCAATCGCCAATGCGACTCCGCCGTTTAATAAATAATTGTTTTTGTTTCCGTTTAAATCCATTTTTGTAGCCTCCGCTGATATAAACGAATTAAACGATGATTTTTGCGTTATTTTTACGCGACGAAACACAGAACGGAGAGGTGGCAAACCACAGTTATTGATTTAACCGCTCAATCGCTTTTCCGATCACGAAGCTATTTTCCGCCAAACTTTTCTCCGCCGTTTCACGATTGACGTTCGCTTTGTGCATCACGATTGCCACGCGCAAATCGTTGTTTGCCGCGCTCATTAAATCGCCTGCCGACAACTCGTTCAAATCGGTTTCCGACATTAAAATTTGCAGAGAGCGTTTTTTTAGTTTAGCGTTCGATGCTTTGACGTTGGTCATCCGGTTGCCTTTGACGTAGCCGAGTTTAATCATTGCGGCGGTCGAAATCATATTCAAAACCATCTTCTGCGCCGTTCCCGCTTTCATCCGCGAAGACCCCGCGAGAACTTCCGCGCCGACAATCGGCACAATCGCAATGTCGGCAGCTTTCGTGATTAAAGATTCGGGAACGCAAGTGATCGCAGCCGTGAAACAATCCAAACTTTTCGCGTATTCCAACGCGCCGACGGTGTAGGGCGTTCCGCCCGAAGCCGCGATGCCGACAACCGCGTCCTGGCTCGTCAGCCCGCGCTTTTGCAAATCGCTTTGCCCTGCTTCCGAGTTGTCTTCGCCGACTTCGGTCGCCTTGTAAAGCGCGTCGTAGCCGCCCGCGATCACGCCTTGAATTACATCGTCGGACACGCCGAACGTCGGCGGAATCTCGCTCGCGTCTAATACGCCCAAACGCCCGCTGGTTCCCGCGCCGACGTAAAATAATCGTCCGCCGTCTTTTAATCGCTCGACAATCAAATCAATCGCCGCCGCGATGTTCGGCAAAACCTTTTCAACGGCTAAGGCGACGGTTTTATCTTCGTCGTTTATCAAATGAATTGCTTTGAGCGTCGGCAGTCGGTCAATGTCGGCGGTGCACGGATTTTCTCGTTCGGTGATCGAAATGTTCATTATTTGCCGGCTGGAAACCAAAGCGCAAGCAGGCTGCCTGCGTTTCGGTCGAATCGCTTCTCACTTTAGAAAAATATCAGCTTGACGGCAGAAAAATCTTTTTATCAATCTTCGACGGGTCGCCGACGACGACGAAACGAATGTTTTTCATATATTTCTGCGCGGCGGCTTGCACCTGTTCGGGCGTTACTTCGCGGATTTTATCGAGAAAATTGAACGCATTGCGCCAGCCGCCGCCGATCAGTTCGTATTTGGCGACTTCGCCCGCCTGCGCGAGATTCGATTGCTGGTCAATGTAATAAAGCGTCAAAAAATGTCCCGCCACGCCGGTCATCGTTTCCGGGTTAATTTTACCGGTTTTTAGGTTGTTCACTTCATCGAGCATCACTTTGACCGCTTGATTGGCATCAACCGCCGTGACGTAAATGTTCGCCGTATTCGAGGCGGACGAGCCTAATTCGGCGTTCGGCGCGTAAGATAACTGGCGTTTGCTGCGAACCTCTTCATAAATTCGTCCCTGCAAGATCGTGATTGCGACGCGCATCGCGTAATAATCGGGGCTGTTTAAGGACGGCGCATCGAACACGCCCTGCACATAATTGGTCGGCAGCGTCCGCGCCGTCACATCGAGCGACGGCTTGGAGAAATCGAGCGCGGGAAACGACGTTTCCTTGTAATCGCCGCGCGGCAGTTTGCCGAGCGTGGCGGCGACGCGGGTTTGAATTTCCTTCGGGTCAACATCGCCGACGACGACGAGCAAAAGACGCGAAGTCTGCATTATTTGACGGTGATAACTGCTCAAATCCGGCGCGGTGAATTTGGCGAGGCTGTCAATCGTGCCGCGCACGCTGTTGGAATACGGATGGTTAACGTAAAGCAGACGCTCCTGCAAAATCTGCAAAAAATTATCGTTGTCGGTTTCCTGCTCGCGCAAACCCGTCGCAATCTGGGCGCGGGCGCGTTCGAGGTCTTCGGGCGCAAACGCCGGATTCAGCGCGATGTCGGTGAAAATATCCCACGAACGATCAAAATTCTGTCTGGTCGAAGCGAGACTCAAAACACTGTAATCGTTGCTGACCGACGAGCCGATGTCGCTGCCGGTGCGCGAAAGCTCGCGCCGCAGAGTTTCACGCGGGAACTTAACGCTGCCGGCTTCGGCGACGTTCAGCATCAAATTTTCGATGCCCGCATTTTTACTGGTGATATTTCGCGCCCCGCCGCGAATGAAAAGCCCGGCGGCAATCGTCGGCGCATTCAAACGGCGTTTGACCAAAACCTTCAAGCCGTTCACGTCGAATTCCGTCACGAGATTAGCTTGTTCCGCGATGCTCGGACGGGCGTTTTGCGCGAAGCCGACGACGACAAAAGATAAAATCAGCAAACCCGTCAAACACAAATTCCTGCCGATAACTGCCAATTGATAACTGATTACTGTCATATTATTTTCCGATTAAATCTTCCGGCGTAATTTTCGTCTGCGCCTGAGCTGCGGTCGAAATCAGAGCGATGCCGACGTGCGGCTTGTTCTGCATATAGGTTTTAACGTAACGATTGGTGTCGGTTCTGGAAATGGCGCGGAGATTTTTGTAATAGCCGCGAAAGTATTCGATGCCGGTCGAAGACCACCAGAAACCGAGCGTGTGCGAGTATTCGCTAAGTTTTTCGCGGTCAAATAGGTCTCTCGATTCGAGAATCGTCTTGGCACTTTCCAGTTCTTCGTCCGTGTAATAATCGGGTTTATCGAACCGCCCGATTTCGGCGAAAGCGGCTTCGAGCGCGGCTTTCGCCTTGTCCGGTGTCGTCACCAAGGTCAGCGAAATCGGTCCGACGTTACGCTGCGTGTAATAGGTGATGTCCGCCCCGACCGTTAATCCTGAATCAACCAGAGCGCGTTGAAAACGCGAATTCGGCTGCGCCAGAATATACGAAAAAACGTCCGCCGCGTAAGTCGCCGCGTCGTCTTTGCCGATGGAAGGACCTTGCCAGCCGACTTGAATCAGCACGTTTTTAACCGGCTGCTCGACGATGTAACCCGCGCTTTTCGGCAGGGGCGGATGTTCGACCAGCGGAAATTCCTTGAACGGCTCGACCGGACGGCGTTCCCAACTGCCGAAACTCTGTTCGGCGAATTTGAAAACTTCTTCCGGGACGACATCGCCGGTCACGACGAGCGCGGAGTTGTTCGGGACGTAATAACGCGATTGAATCGTCCGCATTTTACCGGTCGTCGCCGAAGTCACCGTCTCGCGTGTACCGAGGGCGTTTTTGCGGGTCGGAAATTTGTAGAAAAGTTTGTCCGACATCGTGCGGCTCAAATAAAAAAACGGATTCGATTCGTTGCGGTCGATTTCGCCGACGACGACTTTTTTCTCTTCCGCGAATTCCTGCTCGTCAAAAGTCGGGTAACGCACCGCGTCGTTAATCAGGCGAATGGCGTTGGAGAGATACGGGCTGGTCGTCGTGTAGAAATAATTGACGACTTCCTCGCGCGTCGTACCGTTGTAAATGCTCAACTGGTCGGCATCTCTCAGATAGGAGAGACTGCCGATTTTCGATTTGAGAGTCAAAGGATTGGCGCACATTCGCCTGCCCAAATCGGAAAGCCCGCCCGCGTTGATCGCCGATTCGCACTGCGACAGCAGAATTGCCTGATTCGGTTTGAAAAACATATGTTCGTAAAGGTGCGACAAGCCGTTTAACTCCGGCGGTTCGGTGAAAGAGCCGTTGCGGACGGCGAGTTCGACCGTCACAATCGGGACGCTGGCATCAGGCAGAACGATGACTTCCAAACCATTCGGCAAAACTTTATTGACGAACGGAACTTCGCTCGACTGCTTTATTTTTGCCGGTGTCGCCGCCGTCGCCTGCGCCGGTTTTGCGGTTTGGGCAAAATTGACCGGCGTTAAAATTGAAAGAATTAAGAGCGAATTCAAAAAAAGTTTTTTCACGCTGAATACTCCGAAAGACAACTTAAACTGTTGGTTTTACGCAATTTTTGCGGTAAAGTTTTTATTGTAAAAACTCTGACCCAGGGAGAACCAATTTATGGAACGCGACAATATGATGCACGGAGCGCGAACCGCGTTGAATCAAAATTCGGAAATGCGCGAGTGGTGCGAAAATTATTTAATGGAAAATGAACGGGCAAATCAGTCGGCAATGAGCGAGGAAGAATTTCAGAAACACTGGCGTTATCACCGCCCCGAAATTATGCACGCGGGCGCGGCGGAATCCGTTCAGGCGTGGAAAATAAGGGATGAAAAACGAGATGTATGAGGTGAGAAATGAGATGTCGAGTCGGCGTAAATCTCATTTCTCACTTCTCGCCTTCCATCTCTTCAGTCTTCCAGCAATCTGTCCGGCGAAGGCGTAAAACCGTCCAGATTTAATCGCGTCATTCCGCCCGCGTCGGAGAATTCCTTCATTCCGGCGCGTTTCTGTTCGCGCATCCGGTAAAAGATAAAGCCGGCTCCGATGCCCGCTAAAATCGCCAGTCCGAGACCGCCGACGATCACAAAAACCGTGGCGATAAAAACCTCCGATAAACCTCTCGCCAGAGTGCGTTCGGCGCGTTTCAAATAAAACGGGTCTTCGCCGAGCCATTGAACATTTTTTTCGTATTTTATTTGGTCAAACAATTTATTAGCCGCGTTTTCATCGCCGCCGTCCAACAAAAAAGCGTTGTAATTCCCGATGCGGCGGTAAAAAATCGGTGAGTTTTCGGCGGTCTGCGTCAATTGCTGTTTTATCCTCGCGTCGGCATCCGCCGAAGCCTGCGGGGTCGAAAATTCAACCAGCAAAAGTTTCCCCCGATTATATGGCGCAGTCACGGCTTCGGTGCCGCTTTCAAATTCGATCAAGTCAAAAACCGGGCGATTGCCGAGCGCGGATTGCAAATCGTTTCGATTGAGAATATAAACTGCACGATTTCGGGCGTTTTCCCAATCCGGCAGATGTTTGATTAGAACGGGCAGACCATCGTCATCGGAAACCTCTCGACTTTTAATCGGCGGAGCGGAATTACTTTGTGCATAAACGCCACTAAATGCCAAAAAGACACAGCCGGTGAAGATTGAAAATTTTATAAACCAAATACTTTTCATCTTTGTTTACTCCAGAAAACCCCAGCACACAGTAATGATCTGATACATATTCTAATGATGTGTATGAGATGCGTCAATAATTATACGCTTTGGTTTAAATCTGAACTACGATGTGCCGCGAATAGCAAAGTATGTCTGAAAAAGTGGAACTAAACAGCCTGAATCGCGTGAATTAGTCTGTGATTGTGAAAACAAGTGCGTATGGCACGATAGTTGATATATAGTAAAGGCGCGTAGGGGGAAATTAAAAATGACAACGACAGAAATTTTAGAATATCCGATTTGGCAGGAGACGGGTGAAACCGGCAAAAGCGGTCAGGGTTTCATCAAAACGGTAGCGGTAATTGATGTTAAGGCGGCGAAAGATTTTGAATTGACGCAAGCCGCCGCCACCGGAAATATGACGGCTTTTGAAGAAGTTTACAGCCGCCATCATCGTCGAGTTTATTCGATTTGTTTGCGGATGCTGCAAAACGCCACCGAAGCCGAGGATTTGACGCAGGACGTTTTTATCCAGCTTCATCGAAAGATCGGCAGTTTTCGCGGCGATTCGGCTTTCACGACGTGGCTGCACCGTTTAACGGTCAATCAGGTTCTGATGCACTTTCGCAAACGCAACGTCAAGTTTGAAAAAACGACGGAAGAAGGTGAAACGCCCGTGCAGATCGTGCCGGGAACGGAAAATCAATTGAAAATGCCGGTGGTTGATAAAATCGCCATCGAACACGCCATCGAACAGCTTCCGAACGGTTATCGAAACGTCTTCGTGCTGCACGATGTCGAAGGCTACGAACACGAAGAGGTTGCTAGAATTTTAGGCTGTTCGGTCGGCACGTCCAAATCGCAACTGCATAAGGCACGTCTTAAACTGCGGAAACTTCTGCAAAGAAAAGCTCCGCCGAGATTGTTCGGAATTTAATCAGCATTATTATTATTGATAGAAAAGGCTTCTCAAAATTGAGAAGCCTTTTTGCTTGAATCGTGAGCTAAAAAAAGAAGAGAAAATCAGACGCGGCTTTAACGGATCAATGCGGATTTGACGATATGTTCATTTAACCCTCCGAAAAATCTACTAAAAAATTGCGAAAACACGCTTAATCATCATTCATCCGCGTCTAACTTTTTTTTCTTATTTTAAATCACGACTCAAGTTTGGTTAGGTCACTGTTCAATCGGCTCTTTTACGCCGCTCACCGGCTGAAACGACAGAATGTTGACTTCAAACCACGCGCTCGCCGTCGAGAAAAACTCTCGCCACGCCCAGTAACTTTCGCCCTGATATTTTCGCCGGTTCGCGGTGATCCCGATGCTGTCAACGCCCAGATTACTGCATAAATAGAGCGTTCGCGCCTGATGAAATTCCTGCGTGACAACGATTGCTTTTTGGATTGCAAAAATCTCTTTGGCACGAAAACAGGTGTCGTAAGTTCTTCTGCCCGCAAAATCCAGAATGACGGCGTTTTCGGGAACGCCGAGTTTGACGGCGGTGGCTTTCATCGCGGTCGGTTCGTCGTAATTTTCAGTCGGATGATCGCCGCTCATCAGGATTTTTTTGACGCGCCCGGCGCGGTAGAGTTCGACCGCCGTTATAATTCGGTCATAAAGCGCATCCGAAGGCTCACCGTTTTCCCACACTTTTGCGCCGAAAACGACGGCGGTGCGCGGCGGCGTTTCAATCGGAATTTCCGTTATCGTCGTTTGATACTTCCCGACTGCCTGCGATTTAATCCGCGCGTTGATAAGATAAGTTGACAAAATTCCGCCCAAGCCGACAATTATCAAAACGGCGGCAATTCGGTAAAACCACTTCATAAAATTATTTTCGATTAAATTGCGCTTCCGAAAAACGACGTATCCGATCACCGATCTTCGTTACCGGATATTTTAACTTTCCGGTGATAAAACGTCACGGCTAAAATTTATCAACCGCCTCGACGATGCCGCAGCGCGGACAAATCAAAGTTCGGTTCGTCATATCAGTCCACTTTGCCAGGGCGAGATTTGAAAATCGCGGCTGTCTGCTCTCAGCCTCGCCTTCGCTCATCAGTCGTGAAACCGGCTCTCCTGAAACTTCAGTTCCGCTTTTTAATTGCTTTTCGCAGTCCTTACAAATCCAGCCGAAACCGTCGTTATAGAAGTTATCGAGTTCGATTCGTGTTTGCATAATCATCGGGCGGCAGACGAAAAAGCGGCTGACATTTTATCAATATCAACCGCTTTTTCGTTTGCCGGTTCGTTAGTTTCTTCGCGCCGGACGGGTTGGCGACCCCGGCGACTGGATGAGTTTGACCGGAATAGTCTGCGTTTTGTTGTCGCGGTAAACCTGCACCTGCACCGTGTCGCCGAATTGTTTCTTATCCAGGATACGATAAAGATCGTCCAATTCGTTGATCTTTTCGCCGTCAATGGAGGTGACAATATCGCCTAAGGCAACTTGATTATTGGCGGTTCTGGACAACCCGCGTAAGCCGGCGATGCCCGCCGAACTGCCGTCGGCGACGGCTCGCAGCAAAAGTCCGTTTTCCACCGGCAAATTATAACCCTGTTCCTGTATTCGAGCGACGCTCACGGCATCCACGCCGAGTTTCGGGCGGCGCACTTCGCCGTATTGAATCAACTGCGGAATAACTCGTTTGGCGATGCTCACCGGAATGGCGAAACCAACCCCGACCGAACCGCCGGAACGCGACAAAATTTGTGAATTGATGCCGATCATCCTGCCGTATTTATCGAGCAGCGGTCCGCCGGAATTGCCCGGATTGATGGAGGCATCGGTCTGAATCGCGCCTTCGATAACCCGACCTTCGGGACTGCCCGGAACCGGAACCGAACGAATCGGACGCTGCAAACCGGAAATTACGCCGGTCGTCAAAGTTCTGTCCAAGCCGAACGGATTGCCGATTGCCAGAACTTTCTGCCCGACCGCCAATTTCTCCGAATCGCCGAACGGAACAATCGTCAAACCTTCTTTCGGCACTTCGATTTGAATCACCGCCAAATCGGTGTCCGGGTCGCCGCCGACGATTTTCGCCGGATAAACTTTGTCGCCGCCCAAGCTGACCGTTAATTTTTGCGAGTTTTCGATGACGTGATAATTTGTTAAAATATGACCTTGAACGTCAATCACCGAACCCGAACCCGAACCTTTGCCTTCCTGAACTTCGCCGAAATAATCCTGCTGATAAGATGTCGAAGTGATGAAAGCCACGCCCGGCGCAAGCGTTTTGTAAACCTCGATGTTATTCTGCTCATCGCTGACGGCGGACGGTTCGGAGATTCCGGCAGGCGGCGCGCTCTCCGCCGACGCGATGTTCGCGTTTTCCCGAAACCGCCAGTTGCCGCCGAAATTAACCAGGCAAGTCGTCACTCCGACCGCAATGAACGCCGAAGCCAGAGCCAAAAACAAAATCTGTCGTGCCGATAATTGATAAACTGCTTTTTTCGTCATAATCCTTTTCCTCGTCTGCCGTAATTCAAGTAATTCGATTGTTTGATGCTGAACTTTTGAAAGTGCGTTGCGTCTTCTGAATACGAATAAAAATAGATTTCCGTTTCTGCCGAAGCTGAAATAGAAACCCAGTAAATTGTCAAGAATTGTCAAATCTACGTTCAGCCGAAGAAGGCGGGTAAATCTTTCGACCAAGCCGAAAAATCGTTGACCACAGTATCCGGGATAAAACCGAAAGCGGAGAGTCCGGTGATCAAATGAACGCCCATCAAACTGATATAAAGCGTCAGAACCAGCGTCAAACCGCAGCGTGCCACCCGCAAATTTCCCCAATGCCAAAAAACCAGTGCCGCCACCGCCCCG
>JAYVKL010000143.1:0-3927 GCA_043768465.1 Pyrinomonadaceae bacterium | reverse complement strand
ACGTTCCGTTGCTCGGTCGAAACACGGCAACATCGGCTTTGCCGTCGCCGTCGTAATCCGCCGGAACCGGAATGTCGTCCGCCGTGCCGAAACTGATGCCGGTAAAGCCTTGCGCCGAACGCAGCAGATACCACGTTCCAGAGCGATAAACGGCGAGATCGGTTTTGCCGTCGCCGTCATAGTCCGCCGGAACGATTTTATCGGCGGCAATGCCGAATTGAATGCCGGTAAATCCGGCGGTAGATTGCTGCAAATACCACGCGCCGTTTGACGGACGAAAGACGGACACATCCGCTTTGCCGTCACCGTCGAAATCAAACTGAACATTTTGATTAGTCGCCGCCGCTTCGCCGAAAATTGTCAGTCGAAAAGCCGACGAAACCGAAAAGCCGTTCGGCGCGGCAGCATCGATAATATACCAGCGACCGAAAAACGTCTGCCCGATTAACGCCGGATTATTCGGAATCGCCAGACTGATCGAAGCGGAACCGCCGCCGCTGCCATTGCCCGAAAGATTTATACTTCGGCGCACAAAAGAACCGCCGGCGGGAACGGTCGCGCCTACGCCGGGATCGTCGGCATCAATAACCAAGACGGCTGGCGCGTTTCCCAAACCCCGGCTGACGGCAACCGTGAAATTCGGGTTTCCGACGAGCGGCGGCTCAATCGCCGTCGGCTGCGGAACGATTCCGCCCGCGCCGGCTCTGCCCGTTCCCATAATCACCGGAACGCGATTGGTTTCCGTGTAAAGCGTCGGACGGTCGAACGGCGGCAGCTCGTTCGCCGCGCGCGCATCGGTCAGCGGACGTTTCAGAAACGCGACTAAATCGGATTTTTCCGGCGCGGTCAGATTGAGCGGGCGAATCACGCCGTGATCAATGTTCGGCGCGTCGAAATCGCCGCCGCGATCATAAAATTCGACGACTTCTTCGAGCGTCGCAAATCGCCCGTTGTGCATATAAGGCGCGTGCAGTTCGACGTTTCGCAGCGTCGGCGTTTTGAACGCTCCGTAATCGTTAACATCTCCGGTGACGCTACCGCGCCCCAAATCTTCATTGACGGGACGAACGCCGATATTGCGAAAGGTGTGGTCGGTCAAAAGCGAACCGTCGTGGCAGGTGTTGCATTGCAGATTGACGAACAGCCGCCGTCCGGTTTCCTCCGGCGGCGCGAGCGGTTCGATGTTTGCCGCCCATTTATCGAGCGGTGACTGATCGGAAAACAAAGTTCGTTCGTGCGTCGCAATCGCCTGGGCGATGCGCGAAGGTGTCACGTCAGAGGTGCCGAACGCCTCTTCAAAAAGCTGCGGATACGTTCGCCCATTGATCCAGATTTTCAAAGCGGGCGGCACGTTGGTCGCCAGCGCGAGTGGTTTCGATTCGGCGACCCGCGCCGCGACCTGCGTCCAGTTTCTACCACCGTGCGCCATTTCTCCGCCGTTGACTGGCGGACCTAAAACCTGACTTTCGAGTCCCGCCTGACTTGCTAAAACTATCGCGTTGGTAATCGGGTCTCGAAAAGTATCCGCCGCGCGACCGTCCCAGAAAAGACCGTTCGGCGAATATCCGGCGTTTAAATATGATGGGGCTTTGCGCGGCGAAACCTGCGGATTAAAGCCCGAACCGTTCAAAAATATGTAAGTTCCGTCCTGATTATTCGACGGCACACCGGGCGAGCCGAAAACGTCGTCGGCGGTGTTGATAATGTGATCGAACCCCGGATTGGTCGTGGCGGGATTATTGACCGCCGTGCGCGGGTCGGAGCCGCCTTCGCCCGAACGGTGACAGGTGCCGCACGAAACCGTGCGCGTCGAGGAGATTTGTTCGTCCCAGAAAAGCGTTTTGCCTAAATATGCTTTGGTCGCCGAAACTGCGTTGCCGTCGGGCGATGGCGGCGGCTCCAATGATGAAAACGCGCCGGGCTGCGGTGCGCCAACGGCTCTGATGCCCTGACCGGAGCGGCTGAAATCGCTGACCGTCAAGCCGTTTTCCGCCTTGACCCAATAGAAATAAATCTGATTGGCACTTGCCGTCAGATCGAAAAAATAATTCGCCGCCGTCGTGCCGACTTCGACAGCGGTCGCCGAATTATTCGCCGTGCCGCGAAAGATGCGGTAGCTCGCCGCGCCGCGCATCGTGTCCCAATAAATGCCGACTTTATTGTAATACTGACGGTCGCTCGCCCGCACGTCGGTCGGCGCGGTCAAAGAGGTCGCGCCGACTCTACCCGATAGATTTTCGGACGGCAGAAATTTGTTGGAAAAAAGTAGAGAAAACAGCAGGAAGGCGGCAATCGCTGTTAGTTTGAGAAACCGCACACTCGCAATACTTCGCTTCATAAAACACTAATTCGCCAGACCGTCGGATGATCGCTTTTTTATCGTATCGAATACACTAAAATAATACATTCGACACGATAATGTAAAGATTTGGCGAATATTCAGCCCATTTTCGGCAAATCACCGGCAGATTTATTTCGGCAAATACCGTTTTGACGACGGCGACTTTATTAACTTTGCCGCCCTGAATTCTAAGTGAAAACCAAAGTCGGAATCAGACGCTCAATCAACGCTGATTACGCGGATTTTCGCCGATTATTCTGGTGGATTTTTGGCGCAGCAATAAATGTATTCATCAAATCCGTGTTAATTCGGTTAAATCCGCGTTGATCGAGCGTCTAATCCTCCTCATTTCAACTCACAACTCAACTTTTGGCCGCCGCCAAAGGTTGAAGCGGCTTTGCAAATATTGTAAAATCCTATAAAAATTTGTATTTTTCTACCTAAGTTGTAAATTGAAAGAAAAATTAATAGTCTTTCCCAAAAAAATTTATGAAAACATTGCGAAACCGATTTCTGTGGTTTAGTTTATCGTCGCTGTTAATTTCAAACGCTGTTTTTGCCGGCGAAAATGTGGAAAAAAAACACCTCAAACGGTCTGAACAGCCGGTCGAGATAAAAATCGTGCCGTGGGGACCGTCACAGATGCAGGTTGACGCGGCAAAAGTTCGCGTCGAACGAGATGCCGCCGTCCAGAATGAACTGCGCGGCGTAAAATATCGCCTGATCGGATTTGAATATATTGACGGTGAAGGCACGGATAAAAGCCAGCCGACTCCGGTTCCGACGCGCTTTCGCGTAACTTTTTACGATTACACCAATGACCGCGCCGTAATTGCCGAAGGCAGTTTTGCGGGCAATCGGGCGGTTGCCGTGCGAACCGAATTCTCCGATCCGGGTGTTGGCGGCGACGAGCTTCAGGCGGCATATCAACTCGTGCGGTCGGACGCTGATTTTGCGGGCTTGTCCAAAGCCGGCAAACTCGAATATGATGCAGCGATGCCGCCGGTTTCTAATCTGAACGGCGAGCGTTTGGTAAACGTGACGGTCAAAAATTTGATTGACGGAACATTTCAAATCGTCGGAGCCGGTTTCAAAAACGACCGCATCGTCCGTTATGAAAACAACGCGCCGCCGACCGCGCGGGTTGCCGAAGTCTCCTGCGGAATTCCTGCCGCCATGCAGGGCAGCACCGGTCAGGGTGTCGCCGGACAATATCAAATGACGGTTTTTCAAGACCGCAGCCCGCTTTGGGAAATGCTCGTGATTCGTCCGTCATCGTCGTCGGGCGCGAGCGGCGAGCGTTCGGGAATCGAAATCCGCGATGTCAAATATAAAGGCAAATCGGTTCTCAAACGCGGACACGCGCCGATTCTCAATGTTAAATACGTCAACGACACCTGCGGACCTTTCCGCGACTGGCAATACTCCGAAGGATTTTTTAACGCTCCGGCAGCCGGCGCGACTTACCCCAATGGACCGGGCGGCGGTATCGCGCTGCTCGCCGAAGGTCAAATCGCCACGACCGCAGTTGAAAGTCGAAGCGACGTGGGAAATTTTCAAGGTGTCGCCGTTTATCAGCAGGATGT
>JAYVKL010000142.1:0-6811 GCA_043768465.1 Pyrinomonadaceae bacterium | reverse complement strand
TACGAAGAAAAGACGGAAGTTTCAAAGGCTTTCATCCAACTGGCGATGATCCGTATTATGTTGAAACAACTCGCTTGTTGAAAATTTAAACAGACTCTTAACTTCAAGTATGCCTTTGAAGATGTTTTTATCAATAAATTAATCGAACGAATGGAATCAAACCAAGAAATCTTTGAAAAGATAATGGGCGATGCAAATTTCAGCACCGACGTAAAAGATTGGCTTTCTAAAAAGATATACGACCGATTTAACGAAGGAAAATCTTAGCAAAATGTATTATGCTATTGTTCCTTGTAAACACCATTAACTAAACGGCTTATCCTATGCTTATGCGAAATGGCGGATTATTTTGTTTGATTTGATTGCAAATTACTTTTGGTAAATACCCGTGTTTATTGAAATTTTGAAGTTTTTCGGGATTTCATATTTTATCCAACCTGAAAATCCCGCCGAAAATTTTCGATTTAATATATTTGTAACAGCACAGTCGAACTTTTTGTATTAAAATAATTGAAATTTCTCCAATGAGGTTTAGACAATGATTTTTTCGGTGCAAAAGCGTTTGACGGCGGTTTTTATTTTGGCGGTGTGCGCCTCGGCGATGGGAATTTACCTGTCTGTTTCGACTAAAATCCAGGCCGAACCGAACGCAGTTTACGATAATCAACTGCAAAGCAGAAAAACCGCGCCCGCCGGAAAGCTGCTGATTGACGCGGCGACTAATCAGCCCGCCGTGATGCCGCTGACGTTTAATTTCGTTCGTTCGCCCGACGCTTCGGCTGGCGACGGGCAAGGCAGATTTCTGATCGCCGTCAACAGCGGTTACGGGCTGACCTTCGATGCCAAAAGCAAGCCGCAGCAGACGCTTTCGGTGATTGACCTGAACAAAACGCCCGAACCGCGAATCGTGCAGAACCTCTATTTTCCCGCGCCGCAGAGCGCGAATTTCGGGCTTGTTTTCGATGCGAAAGCGCAGCCGGACGGCAAGTTCAATTTATATTTGGCGGGCGGTTTTGAAAATAAAATCTGGATCCTGAGCTTTAACCCGAACGCCGAAAAACCGCTCGTGCCTGCCAACGCGCCGGACGAAAAGTTTGACGCGCCGTTTATAGACGTGTCTGCGTTCGCCGAAAACGCGCCGTCGCCGAACTATAACGGCAATGTCGCCGCCGTCTATCCGACCGGAATTGATTTGTCGCCCGACGGAAATTCGCTGTTCGTGGCTAATAATTTGGGCGACACGCTCGGCGTGATTTCCGATTTGCGCGACGCGCGGCGCATCGCGCGCGTCAAGCTGCAAAGACCGAACTCCGCGCAATTTGTTTATCCTTACGACGTGCGGACTTTTCCCGCGAAAGATGGCAAAACGGCGGGTAAAATTTACGTTTCGTTGTGGGGCGACGATTCGGTGGCGGTCGTGGACGCGCAGACTTTGAAGATAAAAACGCATATCGCTGTCGAGCGACACCCGACGAAAATGCTTTTCAATCGGGATAAATCGCGGCTGTTCGTGGCGAACTCCGACGGCGACAGCGTTTCGATAATTGATACGACGACCGACAAACTTTATCAACCCGAACCGAAAATAAACATCAAACTCGCCGAAAATCAGCCGAACGGAATGAGTCCGCAGGGACTCGCGTTGAGCGACGACGAACAGATTTTATACGTCGCCAACGCCAAAACGAATTCGGTCGCCGTCGTTGTTCTCGACCCGAGGTTAAAAGAAGAAAGTCGCGCCGAAGATAAATCGCGCAGTCGAATCGCCGGTTTTATTCCGACCGGCAACTACGCATCGGCGGTCGCCGTCGTCGGCAGACGGCTTTTCATCGCCAACGGCAAAGGCACGGGAATGGAAAATTCTTCGGTGCAGATAAACGATTCGGGACTTTACCCGAATATGCCGAACGCAAAATTTCCCGGCGACCGCTACAACAAACGCGGCGAATACAGCGCGGCAATCGTTTCGGGCAGCGTCAGCCTCGTCCAGATTCCCGACGAAAAACAACTTTTCGCTTTTACGCAGACGGTTTTGCGGAATAACGATTTGGTCGGCGAATCGCGGGCGAACATTTTTCCGAACGGGCGTTCGCCGTTCAAACACGTTATTTATATCATTCGTGAAAACCGAACTTACGATCAGGTTTTCGGCGATTTGAAACAGGCGGGCGACGGCAAACAGGCTGACGGCGACGGCAGCGTAGCGATTTTCGGCGCAGGCGACGCGGCAAAATCGCCGAGCGGCGCACCGCAGAATATCACGCCGAATGCGCGGGCTTTAGCGTCGCGTTTCGGGCTTTTGGACAGATTTTTCGTGAACGCCGAAGCCTCGCCCGACGGTCATAATTGGTCAACCGCCGCGTTTTCTAACGATTATATTGACAAGGCTTTTCGCTGGAATTATTCGGGGCGCGGGCGAACTTACGATTACGAAGGCTTTAATCGTCTGCCGTCGTTCGATCCGCCCGCCGGTCAGCCGCCGGTCGCGCTGCCTTCGGTTTTCGGTTTGCCCGCGACGGAAAACGACGTAGCGAATTTTCAGAAAAAATATGTGCCGTATCTGAACGGCAGCCGCGATGTCGGCGAGCCGGAAACGCTTTATCTGTGGGATTTGGCGCAGCGCAATAAATTAACTTATCGAAATTACGGCGAATACGTCGCCACCGTTTCCGCCGATGATGTTCGGGAAGTCAACACGCGGAAGCCGAAAAAATATCCCGACACGTCGCCGACTCTAACGGCTTTTGCGACGAAAAAATCGTTGGAAAATCACTTTTCAGGCGGCTTGCGAAACTTCGATCAGTTAACGCCCGACGCGATGACGACCGATTCTTACCGCGTCGCCAAAAAATTCGCCGGGAAAACGGACGCGGCAATAGGCGATGAAAATCCGAACGAGAAATTTCGCGGCAACTCGCGCTTCGGCGAATGGCAAAAGGAATTTCGCGGCTATACGAAAGATTTGAAAAACGGCAAAGGCGACGGAATGCCGAATTTGTCCATCATTCGATTTTCCAACGATCACACGGCGGGTTTAAATTCCGGTTTGCCGACCCCGCAGTTTTATGTGGCGGAGAACGATTACGCCGTCGGCAGATTGGTCGAAGAAGTTTCGAGCAGTCCGTATTGGAAGGACACGGCGATTTTCATCGTCGAAGACGACGCACAGGACGGAGCCGACCACGTTGACGCGCACCGTTCGCCCGCGCTCGTCATTTCGGCGTATAACCGGCGGGGCGCGTTGATTCACGATTTTCACAACACGGTTTCGCTGATTCGCACTTTGGAAATCTGCCTGAATCTGCCGCCGATGAATTTTCTCGACGCGCACGCCGCGCCGATTGATATTTTCACCGCGCCAGCCGATTTATCGCCGTTCAAAGCTGAACTGCCCGAAGTCGCGTTCGATAATTTATTTCCGCCGCCGAGACCTTCCCAGGCGATGCTGAAATTTATGAAAATGACCGCCGCGCAGGATTTATCGCGTGCGGATATGGCGAATCCGCGCGCGCTGAACGAAATCATCTGGTTTTCGGTGAAAGGCGAATCCGCGCCGCTGCCGGAAATTTCGCGGCTGCCTGCTTTTGATGTGATGACGGCGGGAGTCAGACCGGACGCGGAAGATGAAGAAAACGAACGGAAGATTTCCGAAGACGAAACCGATTAAACTTCAATTTTTCGATCAATTTGAACGGTAAAACAAAAAGCCTGCTTACGATTTGTAAACAGGCTTTTTGTTTTGAAAACCACCGGCGAGAATTTAATCTTCCCTAAAATAAAGCATCAGAGCTTCGGGTTTTTTGCGGTCGTCTTTCGGTTTGTCCGGCGGCGGTTTTTTATCCGGTCCGACGACGATAATCGGCGGCTTTTCCTTCGGCGGCGGTTTATCTTTTTGCGCCGCTGCCGGTATCGAAAAGCAAATCATTACCGCGACTGCTATTGATAATTGTTTTAAAGTGTTCATTTTATTTTTCCTCTTTCCTTTCAGTTTAAGGCACGAGGGGAAAGGTTGGAGATGCGCCCATTTTTGTTTGGCAATTTTAATGCCGCTAGCGTTTTTTTATAGAGTTTGTTAAATACCGCGTCGAAATTCGCTTGCCTTTCTTTGATTCAGGATGACGGCGCGACGTTTTCCGCAACTTTTATACGAAATCGTCAATTCGACCCAAACGGATTATAATTTGTCTATCGCTCGAACGCCAGGCGTTTCGCCGATTGAATTTTATGATTAACAATTCCGAACGACTACGACAGTTTTTGGTCATCATCGCCACTGTCGGCGTAATAATCTTTAATTATTCGGCTTTCATCGGCTATCTCGGCGGCGTTACGCCGAACTTTATTTCCGACAAATATCCGACGCGCATCACGCCTTCCGGTTTCGCTTTTGCGATTTGGAGTTTGATCTATCTCGGCTTGATCGCGTTCAGCATTTATCAGGCTACGCCGTCGAAAATCGAACGATTTCGCTCGATTCGTTCGGTTTATATTTTAAGCTGCGCGGCAAACTGCGCGTGGCTTTACTGCTGGCATCACGAGATGATTACGGCTTCGGTCGTCGTGATTTTTCTGTTGCTCGGAACGCTCGCTTTCATCAACGCTAATCTGCAAGAGACCGAATCGCCCGCCGAATTCTGGCTGGTAAAATTTCCGTTCGGGCTTTATTTCGGCTGGGTCACGGCGGCGACAATCTTAAACGCGACGATTGCCCTGATTTACCTAAAAGTTCAAATTTCCGATTCGCTCGCCGTCATTTTCGGCGCGGGTTTGCTTTTAACGGCGGCGGCTCTGGGCGTGATAATTCGCTTCAAACTCAACAATCCGTTTTATCCGCTGGCAATCGCCTGGGCTTTGACCGCCATCGCCGTCAAACAAAGCGGGCAAACTTTGATCGTCGCCTCAGCCGCCGTCGGCGTGATTTTGCTGCTGATAACCGCGCTTTCGTTTTTAATTACGAACAACCAAACAACCGATGAATAACGGCAAAATCTGCGTTTCGGTCTGCGCGGAAACAGCCGACGAATTGATCGAACAGATTAAATGCGCCGAAGATTTGGCAGATGTGATTGAGATTCGGTTTGATTGTTTGGAAGAAACCGAATTTGATTCAGCCCTGCAAAAAGTTTCTGAATTAAATTGTAAAAGAGTTTTTTTAGCAACATTAAGACCAAAAAGTCCTTTGGCAATGTTTGCTTGTCCGTTTGGTAAAGATGTAAGTACTGAAATTAAAGAAAGAGCAAAAGAAGAGATTGCATTTAGAAGAAACGGTTGGTGTATAATTTCATTATTAAAAAACATTGGGTTTGTAGACTTTGAAACAGACATTCAAAACGAATTTTTTACGTTTGATAAAAACCCAGTGTATTTTTTTTCTAAAAAAGTTGATAAAAAACTAAAGACAAAACAAATAATTATTTCCGAACATTTTCTTGACAGTATTCCTGAAAATCTCGTCCAAACTTACGAAGGAATGAAATCTACAGATGAAGACGGAATTAAAAGCGACATAATTAAAATTGCCGCTCAAGCCAATGACATTACAGATGCAATTTCAATCTGGAAACTTCTCAAAAAAGCGAAATCTGGTAATCAACAAATCATCCCAATCGCTATGGGCGAAGCGGGCAAATGGACGCGGATTTTGGGTTTGGCGCACGGCGCGTTTATGACTTACGCCGCGCTTGATGCGGGACGGGAAACCGCGCCCGGACAAGTTTCGGCGCGGGATTTAATCGAAGTTTACCGCGTCAAAGATTTGAACGAAGACACGGAAGTTTACGGCATTCTAGGCGGCAATACGAGCGTTTCGATGTCGCCGTATATTCACAACGAAGCGTTTAAGTTTCACAACTTAAACGCCGTTTTCATACCGCTGCAAGTTCATGATTTGGACGGTTTTATGCGCCGAATGGTCAAACCGGAAACGCACGAAATTACATTGAATTTTCAAGGTTTCGCCGTCACGATTCCGCATAAACAGAGCATCATCAAACATTTAGATTCGATAGACGAAACCGCGAAAAAAATCGGCGCGGTCAATACCGTAAAAATAATTGACGGCAAACTGCACGGCTTCAACACGGACGCGCACGGATTTATCGAACCTTTAATAAATTCCTACGGCGATTTAACAAACGCGAAGGTCGCCGTTTTGGGCGCGGGCGGCGCGGCGCGGGCTTGCCTTTACGCGCTTCAAAAGGCAGGCGCGAAAGTTACAATTTTCGCCCGCGATCCGCAAAAAGCGAAAAGTCTAGCCGAAGAATTTGAAGTTGAATTAAAAGCACTCGGCACTCAGCACTCAGCACTCAGCACTTATAATGATTTCGACATTTTGGTCAACGCCACGCCGCTCGGAATGAAAGGCATAGCCGAAGCCGAAACGCCCGCTTTCGGCGAGCAGTTCAAAGACATCAAACTCGTTTATGATTTGGTTTACAATCCGTTTCAGACTCGTTTGATGAAAGAAGCCGACAAGTTTCACGTCCCAAAAATCGGCGGTTTGGCGATGCTGATCGCGCAGGCGATGGAACAGCAAAAAATCTGGACGGGCAAGGACGCGCCGATGCAGGAGATGAGCCGGGCGGTTTTGAAAAGATTAAGTTAAAGTGGAATTCGAGTAACATTATTTGCCCACTCGCTCTCAGAATTGCAAAGCAAAGCTATTTCGATTTCATCAATCGCGTTTCCAATCGGGTATTGGCTGGAAACAACTATTAGAGCAGATTGCTAATCAGTGTATGGCAGACTTCAGTCTGCCGCCTCGCTCAGACCCGACTCTCGACGGCGGTGGCAGACTTTAGTCTGCCATACA
>JAYVKL010000141.1:0-5365 GCA_043768465.1 Pyrinomonadaceae bacterium | reverse complement strand
GATTTCAGCTTGGGCGATGATTGATCCGGTTTGCCGTTCGTGTGAAATCAATTATTTCCGTGATTCGTTCGATGTCCGCGCCAAGGCTTTTGAGTTTTTTGACGATGGTTTCATAGCCGCGATCAATGTGATAAACGCGGTCAATCAGAGTTTCGCCGCCCGCCGCCAAACCCGCCAGAACCAGGGATGCCGAAGCGCGTAAATCCGAAGCTAAAATCGGTGCGCCGGTCAGTTTCGTAATGCCTTTGACGTGCGCCGCGCTGCCGGAGATTTGAATATCCGCGCCCATTCGGACGAGTTCGCCGACGTGCATAAAACGATTTTCAAAAATCGTCTCGACGACTTTCGACGCGCCCGCCGCCTGCGTCATCAAAGCCATATACTGCGCCTGCATGTCGGTCGGAAACAGCGGATGCGGTGCCGTTGTCACGTCCTGCGCCCGCAAACCTTTTTCGCCGCATTTGACGGAAAGCGTCGAATCGTCAAGCTCCGTGATTTCAACGCCGACTGCGCGGAGTTTACCGATCACCGCCGCGAGATGTTGCGGCTGACAATTTTCAATGGTCAATTCGCCGTTCGTGATCGCCGCCGCGACGATGAAAGTTCCGGTTTCGATGCGGTCGGGAATAATCGTATGTTCCGCCGCGCCCAGATTTTCCACGCCTTCGATTTCGATTTTAGAAGTTCCCGCGCCGGATATTTTCGCGCCCATTTTAATGAGAAGTTCGGCTAAATCTTCGATTTCCGGCTCACGCGCCGCGTTGTGAATCGTCGTTTTCCCGTTCGCCAACGCCGCCGCCATCAACACGTTTTCCGTTCCCGTGACGCTGACCTTTTCAAAGTGAGTTTCCGCGCCGATCAATCTGCCTTTTGGGGCGCGGGCGATGACGTTGCCCGCTTCGAGCGAAACCGTTGCGCCGAGTTTTTCAAAGGCTCTTAAATGTAGATCAATCGGGCGCGTTCCGATGGCACAACCGCCGGGAAGTGAAACTTTTGCCTGCCCGAATCGCGCCAGCAAAGGTCCGAGAGCCAGCACGCTCGCCCGCATCGTTTTGACGAGTTCATACGGTGCTTCGTATATTTCGATGTTTTTGGCGCGAACTTTATGCGTGTGCAAATCAGGCGTGAGAACCGTCGCACCCAAATCTTCCAGCAGCCGTCGTTGCGTGATTAAATCCTTGACGTATGGAACATTGTGTAAAGTAACGGTTTCGGCGGTCAACAGCGTCGCCGCCAAACACGGCAGAGCGGAGTTTTTCGCTCCGCTGATCCTGACTGTGCCATTGAGCGGCTTGCCGCCGCGAATTAGAAATTTATCCATTCGTTTTGATGTCAATTGTCGCCTGAAGATGGCAACAAGCATTCCTTATGCAAAATAAAACGAAATGTTATCACAACCGAAATCAAAGTCGGAATGAGACGCTCGATGAACGCCGATGAAGCGGATTTTCGCCGATTATTTTCAATAAATTTTAGGCGGATTAAATCAGAGCGTATTTGAGAATTCACCCGGCCGAAAAGCGGACGGCATAATTTTACATTTTACATTCGACATTTTTAATTTTCATCCGGTAAAAATTTAGAATGCGAGATGTAAAATGTAAAATTGACCGATCCTTTTTCGTAGTTTTTGAGATTGATTTAATAAATCCGTGCTGATCCGTTAAACCTGCGTTTCCCCGCGTTTAATTGTCTTTCTCTTTCAACTTAAGGCTCAAACTATACCAATCGCTCGATAATTTTGACGATTTCACCCAAACCCGCCGCGTCAATTTCGCTGAAATCGTCGAGCGCGTCGCTGTCAACGTCCAAAACCATTGCGACATCGCCGAGTTTGCTGAAAACCGGCAGCACGATTTCCGATTTCGACGCGGAACTGCAAGCGATATGTCCGGGAAACGCTTCGACATCCGGCACGATTACGGTTTTTCGCGTCGCCCAGCAACGCCCGCAAACGCCTTGGTCGAAATCAATTCGTGTGCAGGCAATCGTACCTTGAAAGGCTTTGAGGACGAGTTGATGACCTTTGACAATGTAAAATCCGACCCAGAAAAAGTCGAACGCTTCTTTGAGTGCCGCCGAGATATTCGCCAGATTCGCCGTCAAATCGCTTTCGCCTTTGACCAGCGCGGCGATTTGCGGCGTGATTTCGGCGTAAATTTTTTTTCGATCCGAAGTTTTTGAAACTTGTAAATTCTCTGCCATAATTTCGGATTTATTATAACATCTAACATTGGCTTGCCGGGAAGACGACAACTTAGCGCAAGATTTTTGAATCGAACCGTTTTTCGGAACGTAGATAGAATTTCAGAGAAATTAAGAATCGGAAGGTTTTAACAAAATGTCAGACCAATTTATCGGACAAACTCTAGCGGAAAAATACCGGATCGAATCGGTGATCCGCAACGGCGGCGCGGACAACATTTACCGGGCGACGCATCTTTTGATGGACAAACCCGTGACCGTCAAAATTCTCGCGCCGGAGATGGCGCGTGACGAAAACAGAATCGCGCGTTTCTCCGCCGAAGCCAAAAAAGTTTCGCACCTGGCGCATCCGAATATCCTGAATGCGACCGACTTCGGAACGGATAAAAACGGCGCGGTCTATATCGTCTTTGACGGCGCGGACGGCGAAACTTTGTCGGAAACCCTCAAGCGCGTCGGCAAACTTCCCGTCGAACGTGCCGTTAAAATCGCCGCGCAAATCGCCGCCGCGCTGTCCGCCGCGCACGCTTACGGCATCGTTCACGGGCAATTAAACAGCGAAAACGTCCTGCTGATAAAAAATCCGAACGGCACCGAAGCCGTTAAACTGCTTGATTTCGGCGCGAACGATGCCGACTCCAGCCGGGTTTCCTTAAAGAATTTGCAATACGTTTCGCCCGAACAAAACTCTCTGGGCGCGGCACCCGATGCGCGTTCGGACGTTTACGCCCTCGGCGTAATTTTTTATGAAATGTTGGCGAACGAAGTGCCGTTCGCCGCCGGCACGCCAAACGAACTTTTGATCAAACAGGCGGGCGATCCGCCCGCGCCGCTGTCGGCTTTTCGCAAAGATATAATCCCTGACATCGAACCTGTCGTGCTGAAAGCACTGGCGAAAAATCCCGAAATGCGCTACCAATCGGCGCGCGAATTTACCGACGAATTGAACCGCGCCACCGACCACACCATCAATGCGAAAACGGGCATCTTCCCGCCGCTGACCGACGCGCCGGACAACACGGCGAACAACATCTGGAAAACGGCGTTCGTCGTTTTGGCGGGAATTTCTCTGCTCGCCATCGCGTTGATTTATACGACTTCGACCAAACAAACGAATCCGACGACGACGACCCTGCAAAGCGACGCGAACGGGCAGCCGGTGCAGCCGCTCAACCCGGCGACCGGTATGAACGAGCAAGGCACCGGTTTGATTCCGTATCAGTCGGGACAAATGATGACGGGAAATTCAAATATGATGCTGCTGCCGGGCGGCATTCCTCAAACGATTCCGAACGGCGGCGACGGGTTGGGCGACGGCAGAAACTACTGGGGCGGCAACGGTCCGCCGCCGGGTGCGCCGATCTATGTTCCGCAGGGCGGGCAGATGGTTGACCCGAACAATCCGAATAGCATTTTTATGCGGGATAGCGACGGCACGGTTTACGAGCGTATTCCCGTTCCGGCGAACGCCAACACCAACGCCAATTTAAAGCCGGCGGCAGTGCCGAACGGCAAACCGACACCGGCGAATGTCAACGCCAATGTCGCCCAGCCGACGGCAACACCGGCGGCTAATCCATCGCCGAATCCGGCAAAAACCCCGGTTGTGCCGTCAGCCAAGCCAAAACCGACCGCGCCGCCGACCGCGCCGCCGAAACCACCGGCGGCGACGCAGAAAAATACGGCGCAGGGCGGCAAAGAACAGGATTCACGATAAAAAAGAAAGCAAAATAAATAACCGCGAAAAACGCTGAATACGCTAAAAATAGAAACAACAATTTAGCGTATTCAGCGTTTTTCGCGGTTATAATTTCTATCGCTTCAAGCGCGAATCCCTTCCAAAACCATCCGCGCCGCCTCGATTGGGTTTTCGTTTTTTAATACGACGCGCAGAATTCCGTTCGGCGAAAAGTTTGCCGTTTCGTTTTTCGATAGAAATTCCATCAATTTCTCTGGCGCGACTTTGGCGTTTTCGCCGAGTTTAATCGCCAAACCGTGCTGAGCTTTGTCAACCGAGACGATGTGCATTTGTTCGGCGGTTTTTCGCAGGCGGGCGTAGTCGAACAGATTGTTCACCGAATCGGGCATCGCGCCGTAGCGGTCGTTGATTTCCGTGTTTATTTGATTCAAAGCCGATTCGGATTCGGCGGACGAGATGCGTTTGTAAGTTCGCAGACGCTGCGAAGTTTCCGAAATATAATCCGGCGGAATCGCCAAATCCACGCCCAAATTAATCGAAACGCTCGTCTCGTCCTCGACCGTTTCGCCTTTGAGTTCCTGAATCGTCCGCTCCAGCATTTTCGTGTAAAGATCAAAACCGAGCGCGTCCAATTGTCCTGATTGCTGACCGCCTAAAATATTGCCCGCGCCGCGCAATTCCAAATCAAGAGCCGCGATGCGGAAACCCGCGCCCAAATCGGAAAACTCACGAATCGCCGACAATCTGCGCCGCGCAATCGGCGTTAATTCCCGTTCCGACGGAATCAGCAGATAGGCGTAAGCCCGGCGATTGGAACGCCCGACGCGACCGCGCAGTTGGTAAAGCTGCGATAAGCCGTAATTGTCGGCGCGGTTGATGATAATCGTGTTGGCGCGGGGAATATCAATGCCGTTTTCGATGATCGTCGTGGCGACCAGAACGTCGTATTTGAAGGCGACGAAATCCAGCACGGCGGCTTCCATTTCCTTTTCGTTCATCTGCCCGTGCGCGAAAATGATGCGGGCGTTCGGGACGATGTTTTTGATGTGCGCGGCGATTGACTCGATTGATTCGACGCGGTTGTGAATAAAGAAAACCTGCCCGTTCCGCGCCATTTCCAACTCAATCGCCGATTTAATCACGCCTTCGGAGAATTGGACGACCTGCGTATTGATCGCCAGACGATCACGCGGCGGCGTTTCGATCACCGACATATCGCGCATTCCCAAAAGCGACATATTCAAAGTTCGCGGAATCGGCGTGGCCGATAAAGTCAAAACATCAACTTTCTTTTTCAACTGTTTCAGCTTCTCTTTGTGCGCCACGCCGAAACGCTGTTCTTCGTCCACGACGACTAAACCCAACTTCGGCATTTTGACATCGTTCGATAGAATACGGTGCGTTCCGATTAAAATATCAACTTCGCCTTTCTCGGTTTTTTCGACGACGGATTTCTGCTCT
>JAYVKL010000140.1:0-6484 GCA_043768465.1 Pyrinomonadaceae bacterium | reverse complement strand
AGAGTCGAGATAAGGAGATTTTACTCTCGACTCTCGACTCTCGACTCTCGACTCTCCTGAAAAACGTGCGAATCCGAATCAACGATGCCGACAATGGTGCAGTCGGTCGGTGTCGAATCGCGTTTGAACGGAAAGCTCGCTTCTTTGCCGCGACACCAGATAACCAGTTCGCCAACGCCCGCGCCGACCGAATCGAGCGCGATTTGCGGTTTGCCCGTCGGCTGCAAATCGGCGTTCAAAGTCTGCACGAGCAGGAGTTTACGTCCCTGCAAAGTTTCGTTTTTAATCGTCGAAACGACCGTTCCGACGACCCGCGCTAATTGCATTTTTGAAATTTAAGAATTGACTTCGTAAGAATCAATCACGCCGATAATCGCCGCATCAATCGGACAATCCTTGTTGCCTTCCGCCAGACGCGCCGACGAACCGGCGACGACCAGAACCTTTTCGTGAAATCCCGCGCCGACCGTATCAACCGCCACGACGTAGCCGCTCTGTTCCGTGCCGTCGAGATTTATCGGCTTGACAATCAGCAGTTTTTTTCCGTTCAGACGCTCGTCCTTCTGCGTGGCGACGACCGTTCCGATAATTTTGGCGATAATCATTTCCGGGTTTCAAGTTTGGGGTTTCAGGTTTCAGGTTTCAGGTTCAAGGTTGAGAGACCTGAAACCTGAAACCTTGAACCTTGAACTTATTTCAATCCTAACGGCAAAACTTCTTCGACGCTTTCGTGCGGGCGCGGAATAACGTGAACCGAAACCAGTTCGCCGACGCGCCGTGCCGCCGCCGCGCCCGCGTCCGTCGCCGCTTTGACCGCCGCGACATCGCCGCGCACGATTGCCGTGACAAATCCCGCGCCGATTTTTTCGTAACCGACCAGTTGGACATTCGCCGCTTTGACCATCGCGTCCGCCGCTTCGATAGTGGCGATCAGCCCTTTCGTCTCAACCATTCCCAACGCTTCCTGCATCTAATTTTTCTCCTCTTGGTTTAATTCGATAATACCCTGATAAATTTCATCAACAATCAATTCGCATTCGAGCGATTCGAGCTTCAAGGTTTCGCCGCCGACGTATTCGCTTTGAAACCAAAACTTCTCGTTGTGTTTCGTGTAAAGCGTAACAAATTTCTCGTTTTGATTTATTAAAAGATATTCGCGCAAAGTTTCGATTGATTTGTAAGCCTTAAACTTCAAATCACGGTCAAATTTCTCGGTTGAAGGCGAAAGAACTTCGACGATTAAAGTCGGGTTAACCAGCAACCGCTGATTTCCTAAATCCTCGTAAATCGGTTTGCCGCATAAAGCCGAAACATCGCCGTAACGATACGGCAGCATTGTCGGAACTTTTATTTGAACCTCGGAATTATAAACCGAACAGCCTTTCGGATTTAATTCTCTTCGCAACAAAAATCCTATTTGACTTCCCAGAAGCGAATGTTCGGGGCTGCCGCCGCTCATTTCGATAACCTCGCCGTCAAAGTATTCGTAACGACCTTCGGCGTGGTAATCAAACTCCAGATATTCTTCCAGAGTCATCTGCTGACTTGTAATCGGAATGGCGGACATAATTTATTTGGCAGCGGCTTGGCTCAATAATTCTATCAGTTCTTCGCGCGTCAGGGAAATTCTCGCGCCGTCGCCGTTTTGATTTCCGTTTGACTTCATTTCGCAGGCGATTCCCGCCTCTTCCAAATAACCGCACGATTGACAGCGGGCTTTTTCGGGCAGGTATCCGGCTTTTTCGCGGATGTTGACGAGTTTCTTAATCGCGTCCGGCGGCAAATCATTCGCGCCGCCCAAGGCTCTGGCTAGAATGGCAATTTTAGCCGTGTGTTCGAGAGTTTCCATTCGGTCAAACGCCTGCCACAAATCTTTACCGTAAGCGACGACACCGTGATTTTCCAGCAAAAGCGCGTTGTGATGTTCGACGAAAGGTTTCAGCGCGTCGGTCAATTCGGGAGTCGAAGGAGTTCCGTATGCCGTCAGAGGAACGCAGCCCAAGGTCAAAATAACTTCCGACAAAATCGGCGCATCAATCGCTAAACCGGCGGCGGCGAACGCCGTTCCGTGCGGCGTGTGCGCGTGGCAAACCGCGTTGATGTCGGGACGCGAATTGTAAATCAAAAGGTGCATTTTGATTTCCGAAGACATCCTTTTATCGTTTAGCGCGTTCCCTTCCAAATCGGTCAACGCCATCATCTCTTCGGTCATTCGCCCTTTGGAGACCTGCGTCGGTGTCGCCAGAATCAGATTTTCGCCCAGACGACAACTGATGTTGCCGTCCGACGAAGTAACATAACCTTTGTCATACATCAACTTGCCGATTTCGACGATCAGTTTTCGGGCGGATTGTTCGTCCATAAATCAAGAAACCACAGATTAACACAACGAAGAAAAATCTTCACCGGTTAATCTGTGGTTTGAATTTTTAACGGGAAAAACTTATTTTTCCTCACGCGGAACATTTTTCAATGTCGGCGGCATCGGCGGCGCGGGAACGTATTTCAAATTTCTATAATCTATGTTATCCGAGTCCAACACTTGTGAATTTTTCAAACGAAAAACCTCATCGCGCAACTGCTGAATCTCTATCTCTCGCTGTTGGTCATACTCCCGATGGTTTTTTCTACTGTTGCGGCTCGGAAATTGAAGATTCGGCGCGGCAATCGAAACGAAAAAACTGGCGATAAAAAGCCCGACGGCAAACGTCAGAAAAAACGGTAGAACTCTTTTGGTAAATCCTTTGCAACACATAAAATCACCTCTCAATTGTTCAAAAATTATTGCTATCTATTATAGCGAAAAGTGCGGCGGAAAAGTTTCATTTTTTTCCGTTGGAATTGGACGGCTGCGCTAAAAAATACGACAGACCTTCGAGCGAAATCGTCAAATCAACGGTTTTCAGTTTTACGCCGCCGGAAATCTTCAGCGGAATCGGCGCGAAATTCATCACGGCTTTAATTCCCGCTTCCGTAATTTGCTCCAAAACGACTTGCGCGTGTTCGGCGGGAACGGCGATCACTGCCACTTCTATCTTAACTTTTTTCACCGTGTCGGCAAAGTTTTTGATGTCGAAAATTTCGATGTCGCCGACTTTTTGACCGATTTTATTTTCGTCCGTATCGAACAAGGCCGCGACGGTAAAATTTGCCTGCGAAAATTCGTAATAATCCGCCAGAGCCGTTCCCAATCTGCCCGCCCCGACGATGCCGATCCGGTGCTTTTTCTCCAGTCCGAGAATTTTCGTCAGTTGCCCGCGTAAATCTTCAACGTAGTAACCGACACCGCGCACACCGAACTCGCCGAAATACGCCAAATCCTTGCGAATTTGCGCCGAATTCAAATGAAACTGTTTCGCCAAACCGTCGCTCGAAACGGTTTTCGCGCCCTGAGCGGCGAGTTCGTTCAAACAGCGCAGATAAATGCTCACTCGATTAGTGGTTAGTTCGGATATTTTCTCGACCTTCATCATTGTTGAAGATTATATTCTTAAAACGCGGAAAAGTGAAAAAGTTCTCAAACTATTGATGTGCAAAAACTTCCGCGTCGTTGCCCTTAAAATGAATATCCATTACAATTTATGTTTCACCTGTGAAACGCGAATGGAGGTAAAATGGTTGACGTAAATGTGAAGAATTCGAGTTTGAGTGAACTGACTACGCTTGGGAAAAAGTTTTACGAGGAAAAATTAAAAGCGATTCTCGAACCGCAGTATAACGGCGAATTCGTGGCGATTGAACCTTTTTCCAAAAAGTATTTTATTGATAAAGACAGCACCCAAGTCGCGCTCAAGGCTCTAGCGGAGATGCCGGACAAAAAATTTTATTTTGCGCGCATCGGTTATCAATACGCTCATAAAATCGGAGGCTCATGGTTGAAGAAAAAGGTTTAGTCAACGAAAATCTGGAAGCGGTTCTGCCGATTCGTCTGGCAAGCGGAGCGGTCATCGAAGGCGTTCTCGACACGGGTTTTAACGGCTCGCTTTTGCTGCCGAGACAATTTGTCGAAGCAACCTCGATGCCATTTTCCGGACGCGAAGAAGTCGTATTGGTCGAAGAAATTTCCGCCGAAATTGATACGACGATGGCGGAGGCGATTTGGTTGGAGGAAACATTTCCGATTCGGATTTTAGTTAGCGAAACAAGCGAAGCGTTGATTGGAACGCAAATGCTCGCCGGTGCGGTTCTGGAAATTGACTACAAAAATTCAACTGTCAAAATTACAAAATGATTGCATATCTTTCAGGAAAATTATTAGAAAAACAGGCGACGGCGGTAATTTTAGAGGTCGGCGGTGTCGGTTACGAGGTGACGATTCCGCTTTCGACTTTTTACGAACTCGGCGAAGTCGGCTCGGACGTTTCGTTGCGGATTTTTACCTACGTCCGTGAAGATACTTTGCAGCTTTTCGGCTTCCGCACGCTGCGCGAGCGCGAGCTTTATCTGAAGCTGATTTCCGTGCAGGGCATCGGCGCGAAAAGCGGAATCTCGATGCTTTCGGGAATGAGCGCGGACGAAATCGTGACGGCGATTCGCACGGATAATCTGGCGCGTTTGACTTCGATTCCTGGTGTCGGCAAAAAAACGGCGGAGCGAATGGTGATTGAGTTGCGCGACAAACTCAACGAATTTACGACGCAAGCCACGCAGGAACATATCGCGGCGGGCGGCAAACAAACCGAACTGCCCGCCGACGCGGTTTTCGACGACGCTCTTTCGGCTTTGGTCAATCTCGGTTATCAGCGAAACGCGGCGGAAAAAGCCTTGAACCAGGCGATCAAAGACGGCACGGAAGTTTCGGTTCAAAAACTATTACGAAAGAGTTTGCAGCTTCTCGCCAAAGGATAAATGACTGAAGATTACGATAATAACGATCACCGCGACGGACACGCTTTTGAAGACGAAGCGCAGGTTGAATTGTCCCTGCGCCCGAATAAACTCGCCGAATACATCGGACAGAAAAAAATAAAAGACAATCTGCGCGTGTTTATGAAAGCCGCGCTTAAACGGCACGAGGCGTTGGATCATATTTTATTGTTCGGTCCGCCGGGAACGGGCAAAACGACTCTGAGCATCATCGTCGCCAATGAAATGGGCGCGGAACTGAAATCAACCGCCGCGCCGATCATCGAAAAAGCTGGCGATTTGGCGGCGATTCTGACGAATCTGGCGGAAGGCGATGTTTTATTTATTGACGAAATTCACCGTCTGAATCCGGCAATCGAAGAAGTTTTGTATCCGGCGATGGAAGATTATCAACTCGATTTGATGATCGGGCAAGGCACGGCGGCGCGTTCGATCAAGCTGGAACTGCCGAAATTTACCTTGGTCGGCGCAACGACTCGTCCGGGTTTGATTACCGCACCGCTGCGCGGACGTTTCGGGATTGTTTTTCATCTGGATTTCTACAACATCGAAGATTTGCAGACGATTGTCGAACGGTCGGCGGTGATTTTAAACGTTGAAATCGAAGAGCGCGGCGCGAAGGAAATCGCCCGTCGTTCACGCGGCACACCGCGCATCGCCAACCGTCTCTTGAGGCGCGTGCGCGATTTTGCAGACGTCAAGGGTAAAGGCGAAATCACCCTGGACATCGCCAACAAGGCACTCGCCATGCTCGACGTGGACCCGCAAGGCTTTGATGTGATGGACCGCAAGCTGCTCGAATGTGTGATTCACCGTTTCGATGGCGGGCCAGTAGGGCTGGACAACATTGCTGCCAGCATTGGCGAAGAGCGCGACACGATTGAAGATGTGATCGAGCCGTACCTGATACAGCAAGGCTACCTGCAACGTACCCCGCGTGGGCGCATTGCCACGCTGGCGGCGTATCGGCATTTGGGGGTTGCGCCCCCAGCGAGCGGAAGCGAGTTGTTTAGTTAGCTTGTGAGTGGAAACGAACTATTTCCATAGTTCATGGGCAACGAGCTGTTTAATTAAATCAGGTTAACGCACCGCGCGCATCCACTGCAATGATGCGCTCCACCACACCTTTGAGCAAACCACCGCGCACACCGATCATCACGTTGTGCAGGTTCACCGTCGGGTCGCAGTGACCCGGTATCAGCCACAGCATGCTGCCCAGACCGGGCAGGCGTGTGCCGCCCGCTGCGGGCTTCAAAATACCGTGCTCGTCGCCACCGTTTGAATAGTCCAGCGCGCTGCGGCTGCTGAAAGCGTGCACTTTGGGCAGGCATGAATCAATCGCGTGACTTTTATGACCTGCGTCACACACCGCATGGTTTGCATGCACGCTGATGACCTGGGTTTTGACAAACAGCGCGTGTTTGAAACGTGGCTGGCCAACGACCGGCTCATTGGCAGCGTAATCTGCGTCCATGAAAAGGTACGAACCGGCTTGCAGCTCGCCATACAGCTTGCTGGCCGCTTCAAGCGGTGCTGTGCCCGTGCCCGCACCTGTGACAAGCGCGACCTTGATGCCCTCGTTTTCGATGAGTTCTCGCGTGCGGCGCACTGCCTCGAT
>JAYVKL010000139.1:0-11293 GCA_043768465.1 Pyrinomonadaceae bacterium | reverse complement strand
TTCATTTCAACTCTCTGATGAAAATTGAAGAGCTAAAACTACTGAGCGTCTTACTCTTCAATTTTTATCAAGAGTTGCACTTACTACTTGAATCCAAGTGATAAATTTAGAATGAAGAATGTAAAATTTAGAGTTCGCGCGCGTTTTCTATCTCCGAAAAGAGTTTGAACACAACTTTTAGGAGTTACAAATGATAAATTTCAAAAAATTCTCTGCGTCTCTGCATCTCTGCGGTTTCATTCTGTTTTTCGCCGTCGCCGCGTTCGCGCAGTCGCCGGATTACACCAAATTCGTCAATCCGTTCGTCGGCACGGGCGGACACGGACATACTTTTCCGGGCGCGACGATGCCGCACGGCGCGGTGCAGTTGTCGCCCGACACGCGCCTCGACAATTGGGACGGCAGCTCCGGTTATCATTACTCGGATTCGGTGATTTACGGCTTTTCTCATTTGCATTTGAGCGGCACGGGCATTCCCGATTACTGCGACGTTTTATTTATGCCGACGATTGGCGAAGCGCAGTTTTCGGCGCGGGATGGCGAAAAAGCAGTTAACGGCTACGCCTCAAAATTCTCGCACGAAAATGAAAAAGCCGAACCCGGATATTATTCGGTCAAACTCGACGACGACAACATTTTTGCCGAAATGACGGCGACGAGGCGAGTCGGTTTTCATCGCTACACTTTTCCGAAATCCGACAAAGCGAACATTATTTTAGATTTGAAATGGCGCGATAAAGTTTTAGGGTCAAACTTGAATGTGGTAAGTAGTCGGCACATCGAAGGGTTTCGGCGTTCAAATTCTTGGGCAAAAGATCAAATCGTTTATTTCGTCGCGGAATTTTCTGTGCCTTTTGAACCTTCACAATCCTACGCACCGACAAAAACTAATCCGCAAGGAAGACATACACCATATCCTTTAGATAATTATGGAGAAGATATAAAAGCAGCATTTCACTTCAAAACCGCAGCGAACGAACAAATCTTATTAAAAGTTGCGATTTCGCCCGTCAGCATTGAAGGCGCGAGAAAAAATCTGGCGGCGGAAATTCCCGATTGGAATTTTGATAAAGTTCGCGCCGATGCAAAAGCGGCGTGGAACGAAGAACTCGCACAAATCGAAGTTTCCGGCGGAACCGACGCGCAGACGACGAATTTTTACACTGCGCTCTATCACACGAAAATTCAGCCGAATGTTTTTCAGGACGTTGACGGCAATTATCTCGGACTTGATAAAAAAATCCATAATATCGCTGACGGTGAAAATCCAAAATCAGAAAATTACACGGTTTTTTCATTGTGGGATACGTTTCGCGCCGCGCATCCGCTTTATACGATTGTTGACCAACGGCGGACGGCGGATTTCATCAATACGTTTATTCGGCAGTATGAACAGGGCGGACGCTTGCCGGTTTGGGAACTTGCGGGCAACGAAACCGACACGATGATCGGTTATCACGCGGTTTCCGTGATCGCCGACGCGATGGCGAAAAATATCAAAGGCTTTGATTACGAAAAAGCGTTTGAAGCGGCGAAACATTCGGCGGAATTAGATCATTTCGGATTGGCGGCGTATCGAAAGCGCGGTTATATTTCGGCGGAGGACGAAAACGAATCGGTTTCCAAAACGCTCGAATACGCTTATGACGATTTTTGCATCGCTCAAATGGCTAAAACATTATGGTTACAGAAAAAGGCTGAACTCAAAAAAATCGGACAACTTGAAAATAGTCATCCAGACTTGTTGCCGAAGTTTGCAGATTATAAAAAATATATAAAACGCGCCCGCTATTTTGAAAATCTTTTCGATTCCGAAACCGGATTTATGCGCCCGAAGAAAAACGGCGGTTTCGTTGCACCGTTTGCGCCGAATGAAGTTACTTTTAATTTCACCGAAGGCAACAGTTGGGTTTATTCGTTTTTCGCGCCGCACGATGTTTCACGGCTGATCGAACTGCACGGCGGGCGCGCCAAATTTGCCGCCAAACTCGACGCGCTTTTTACGACGACCGACAAACTCGCCGGGCGCGAACAGCCGGATATTACCGGCTTGATCGGGCAATACGCGCACGGCAACGAGCCTTCGCACCACATCGCTTATTTGTATGATTACGCCGGCGAACCGCAGAAAACGCAGTTTTACGCTCGCAAAATTCTCGACGAATTTTATAAACCGCAGCCCGACGGTTTGATCGGCAACGAAGACTGTGGGCAAATGTCGGCGTGGTATATTTCGAGCGCGTTGGGTTTTTATCAAGTCGCGCCGTCAATCCCGAATTACGATTTCGGAACGCCGCTTTTCAAAACAGCGAAAATCCATCTGGAAAACGGCGCAACTTTTACAATCAAAGCGGCGAATGTCTCAGAAAAGAACATTTATATTAAATCCGTCAAATTAAACGGCGCGGATTTGAAACGGACGTTTTTCGCGCATCGGGATTTGACGAACGGCGGCGTTTTGGAATTTGAAATGACCGACGCGCCGGTCAAAGATTGGTTTACGACGTTCTCCGTTTCAAACATCGAAACTGATTTCGTCGCCATTCCGACGATTGACGCGGCGCGGGTTTTCGTCGCAGAAACGACGGTGAAAATCGCTTCGCCCGAATCGAACGCGAAAATTTTCTACACGCTCGACGGCGGCGAACCGAACGAAAAATCAACGGTTTACGCCAAACCTTTCACGATTGCCGAATCGAAAATCGTCAAAGCTGCTGCGATCAACGCGAAAGGCGAAAAGAGCTTTACGGTCGAAGCGAAAACACAGAAAATGCCGCACGATTGGACGGTGAAAATCGCGTCAAAATACAATCGTCAATACACCGGCGGCGGCGATGTGGGCTTGATTGACGGCATTCGCGGGACTTTGAATTTTGCGGCGGGCGAATGGCAGGGTTATCAGGCGCAGGACTTCGTCGCGGTGATTGATTTGAGCAAAGAAACGACGATTAAAAAAGTCGGCGGCGGCTTTCTGCAAAACGCCCGTTCGTGGATTTGGATGCCGACGCGCATCGAATTTGAAACCTCAAACGACGGCGAAAATTTCACTAAAGTTGCCGACCTCAAAACCGATGTCGCGCCCGACGATATGACTGAACAAATCAAAGATTATTCGCAAAATATCGCTCCCGTCAAAGCGCGTTTCGTCCGCGTTAAAGCCGTCAATTTAGGAAAAATTCCGGCGTGGCATCCGGGCGCGGGGAACGATGCTTTTATTTTTGTGGACGAGATTTTTATTCAATAGACATCTTTGCCAAAATAAAAACCTCGAAGAAATTTACCACATAGAAATATAGAACACATAGATTTTTTGGGTAAAATCATCGGTTGGCAGGCAATCTATTCGACTGAACTTATCGGAAACAACTCCCAAGAATGATTTCAGAACTATGTTTTCTATGTCGCTATGTGGTTTAAATTATTTTGGAAGGTCCTCTCATAAAAGTCGGGCTGAAACGAGCCGACGAAACGATTTTCGCGGGCTGATTTCAAGTCGGATTTCGCATCAAAAGCTATGTTATAATCAAACATTCTCGGTTGGGAGGTTTTTACTTTTATCAGTAACATTCAAGGCTTTACGCAGGGCTTAAAACAAAATCAACTGCGGCGCATCGAACGGCTTTCCACACGGCGCGTCGCTCCCGAACAGATCGTTTCGCCGGAACTAGCTCGGCAGATGACCGAACTTTCTTTTGAAACGGGCAGACAAATCGGCGTTCTTATCAATCGCAAAGGACAAATCGAATATGTGATGGTCGGCACGGCAAAACGGATCGAAATGCCGGATTTCGGACGCGCCCGCGTTTCCGAAGACCGTTTTCGCGGGCTGCGCTGCGTTCACACGCAACTTTCCGGCGAGAAATTGACGCAGGACGATTTGACCGATTTAGCACTTTTGCGGCTCGATTTGATGGCGACGATTCAGGTTGACCGCGAAACAGGTTTGCCGAACAACGTCTATTCGGCGCACCTTTTGCCGACGACCGCCGAAAAATTGGAGACCGAAAGCCAATCGCTGCCTTACGAATTTCTGGAGCCGAACATTCCGGCGCACTTGGACGCGAATTTTATTAATTTGATTAATTCGCTCGAAACCGAGATGGCGCGAAATCGTCTGACCGCCCGCAACAAACAGACGAACCGCGACCGCGTGATTCTCGTCGGAGTGACGACCGGCTATCTGTCCGAAGCCGAAGAGACGATGAGCGAACTCGAAGAACTCGCGCTGTCGGCGGATGTCATCGTGTTGGATAAAATCATTCAGCGGCGACCGAAAATTGACGCGAAAACCGTTTTGGGAAAAGGAAAACTCGAAGAACTTTTGATTCGAGCGATGCGTTTGGGCGCGGATTTAATCGTTTTCGATACGGAACTTTCGCCGACGCAGGTTCGATCCTTGTCCGACGCGACCGAATTAAAAGTGATTGACCGCCCGCAGTTGATTCTCGATATTTTCGCGCAGCGCGCCCAATCGAGCGAAGGAAAATTGCAGGTCGAACTGGCGCAGTTAAAATACCTTTTGCCGCGTTTGATGCAGGGACAAAACTCGGCTTTTTCGCGGCTGGCGGGCGGCATCGGCGGGCGTGGACCTGGGGAAACAAAACTCGAAACCGACCGGCGGCGAGTCCGCGACAAAATTACGCATCTCGAAAAACAGGTCGAAAATCTTCGCAAACAGAGACAGCAAAGGCGCAAAGAAAGACTGCGAAAAGACGTGCCGATTATTTCTTTAGTCGGCTACACGAACGCCGGAAAATCCACCTTGCTCAACACTTTAACGCAGAGCAAGGTTTACGCGGAAAAGAAAATGTTTGCGACGCTCGATCCGACTTCGAGACGTTTGCGGCTGCCGATTGAACAGGAAATTATCATCAACGACACGGTTGGATTTATCCGCGATTTGCCGGAAACGCTGGTGGCGGCTTTTCGCGCGACTCTGGAAGAAATCGCCGACAGCGATTTGCTCGTTCACGTCGTTGACGCGGCGAGCGAGCAGGCTTTGGCGCAAATCGAATCGGTTGACAAAATTTTAACCGACCTCGAACTAAACAAAATTCCGCGTTTGATTGCTCTGAACAAAGCCGATTTGCTCGACGAAATCTCGCTCGAAGCCCTGGAGCGGCAAATCAAACTTGACAAGGACAGTGAAAGCGTGGCAATTTCAGCTATTCACTCCAAAACACTAAAACCCTTAATTGACAGAATCGGAGAAATCGTCAAGGTTCAAGGTTCCGAGTTTCAAGTTGAAAGCAGTTACGCGCATTAAACCTGAAACCTGAAACCTGAAACCTGAAACCTGAAAGATGAGCAAACGTCTGCAAGATTTGGCAACGCCTTTGACGCAGATTCGCCGGACGATTGAAAAATTCGCGGCGCGTCCGTTTGAAAGCCTGTCCGCCAAACAAAGGTTTTGGCTCGGCTTTGCCTTTTTGTGTTTGCTCACGACGTTTCTCATCAACAACCCTTTTTGGCGCACGACCGGCGAATTATACAAAGAAGGCGACATCGCCCGTGAAAGTATTATTGCGCCCGCCGACATCTCCGTGATTGATGCGGAAGAGACGACCCGCATCCGGCAGTCGGCGCGGGAAGGTGTCGAGCCGACTTTCACTTTTGAATCGAAACGCAGCGACGAAGCCGTCCAGAGTTTTCGCTCGGCGTGGGAAAATCTGACGCGCAAAAAAGGGTCCGCCGACGCGAACGCCAACGCCAAAAACAGCGGCAGCGGGCGCACCGAAGCGCAGGAAAATTGGACGGGCGCGGGCGGGGCGGAGGTCGGCAAAGTTCTCGCCGCCAGAAAATTCAGCCCCAACGAACTCGATTCCGTCACCCGCGTTTTGCGTGAAAACTCCGACGGCTCGATTTACGGCGATCAGGACAAGCAGTATTTTCAGCCGGAAATCATTCTCCGCGACCGTCAAAAACCGAACCAGCAGTCAATCGTGAAAATGCCGGAAAGCAATATGACCGCGCTTTCCGAAGCCCGCGCCAAACTGTCCGAAGGCTTGCGAAAGGTTCGCAGTTTATCGGAAAAAGAGGTCCAAGCGTTCAACGCTGCGCTCGCGCCGCTGATTCAGCCGAGCGTCGTTTTCGACGGCGCGGCGACGGAAAATGCGCGGCAGGCGATTGAAAAAAATTTCGCGCCGATCACGGTTTCCCTCAAACGCGGGCAGACGATTGCCCGCGAAGGCGATACGATTACGCCGTCCGCCCTGTCGCAAATCGCCGCCCTTCGCAGTTACAGCGATTCGACGCGCCGCCTGAATCGCTTTTTCGGCTTACTGCTGCTGGTTTCCGCGCTCTTTTGGGTCGCCTGGAAATTTATCGAGCATCACGGCAATGTGTCGCGCATCGTGCTGTCCGAAGAAAAAACCTTTGCTCTGTTCGGCTTTATCGTGCTGGCGCAGACGCTTTTGATGTCAATCTTTTTCCGGCTCGCCGAATTTACCGCCGCGCAGAACGTCAAAGCACCGCTCAACGATCCGACTTTGTGGTCGTTTGCGATTCCGTTCGCCTTCGGAAGCCTTTTGATGACGCTGCTCGCCGACCGCCGCACCGCGCTTTTCACCGGACTTTTTCTCGCGCTGCTTGCCGGACTGCTCGCGCCGAAAAGTTTGGAATTCGCCCTTTACGCAGCGATCACTTCGGCGGTCGCGGTTTACGGCATCGGGCGTTATCGTTCGCGTTCGTCGGTGACGATTGCCGGCGTTCTCGTCGGTCTGGCAAGCGCGGCGACGACCATCGCCCTTATCAGTTACACGCAGCAGCCGTTTATTTTGAACACGGTCGCGCTGGCGATCTGCTGCGGTTTGTTAAGCGGTTTGGTGACGGCGGCGGTGACGGCGGTTTTTCTGCCGCTCTGCGAAACGGCTTTCGGCATTTTGACCGATGTCAAACTACTGGAGTTATCGAACGCCGATTTGCCCGCGCTCGGACAACTCGCACTTCGTGCGCCGGGAACGAATCAGCATTCCCACGCCGTCGGACAACTCGCCGAAGAAGCCTGCCGCGTCGTCGGCGCAAATGGGTTATTGGCGCGAATCGGCGCACTTTATCACGACATCGGCAAATCAGCCGCGCCCGAACATTTCATCGAAAATCAGCACGGGAAAAATCCGCACGACCGTTTGAAACCGGCGCAAAGCGCGAAAATCGTCGTCAGCCACGTCACCTACGGCATCAAGCTCGGCAAAGAAATGGGTTTGCCGCCACGCATTATTGATTTTATTCCGCAGCATCACGGGACGCGAACGCTGCATTATTTTTTGAAAAAAGCGCAGGCGGAAGCCCGCGACGACGAAACGATTTCGGAAAACGATTTTCGTTATCCGGGACCGAAACCGCAGTTTAAGGAATCGGCGATTATGATGATTGCCGACAGTTGCGAGGCGGCGGCGCGGTCGCTCGAATCGCCGACACCGGAGAATATCCGCTACATCGTCACGAAAATCATTGACGCGATTCTATCCGACGATCAGCTCGATGAGTGCGATTTGACTTTGCGCGAATTAACGCAAATCCGCGAAGCGATGATCAAGTCGCTCATCTCGATTTATCATTCACGGGTTGATTATCCGGGCTACACGCCGCCGAACTCCATCAGAACGCTGATTGCTTCGGCTGAAGCGGATTCGGAAAATCGAGCGATGCTCTACGCCGATCCCGCCGACATTCCGATCAGCAAGGGCGGCGAGGTCGAAGACGAAGCGATCAATCGTTCACCGCCGCCGGAAAAAGCCGAAGCGAAAACAACGAGGTAAAACAATTGCTGCCAGCCGGATTTTCAAACGAATCCGGCGCGGGCAAAAGGCGAAGGTTTTTCAAGATCGAGTGTAAACCCTTTGACGCTCGAAAATAAACTTTAAATTCAAGCCAAAATAGTTATATTGCTGCGCCGAAATAATTTTGGGAAAAAATTCACAATGGCAAATTCTTTAACAATTGAAACCGCCGCGCCGGAAAATTCTTCGGACATCGCCGCGAGTCCGGCGAAAACGACCCGAATGCTGTTGCGGCTGCTGCGGGCGGCGCAGCCGATTTCGCGGGTCGAAATTGCGCGGCGGTTGAACGTCAACCGCAGCACGATCACCGACATTACCAAGCCGATGATCGGCAGCGGTTTGCTGCGCGAAGGCGCGGTCGAAGTCTCGAAAAATGTTCGCTCGCAGGGTCGTCCGCCAGTCGGTTTGTCTTTCGTTGATAATCAGGACTTTTTCGTCGGGCTGAACCTCGGCGTGCGGCACTCGCAAGTCGGTTTGACGACGCTCGGCGGCGAGGTTTTAGCCGAAGAGGAATTTGCGACTCCGGCGAGTTCGGCGGCGGCTTTGCGATTGGCGCAGGAGAAAATCAAGGATTTGTGCGCCGGAATCGCAGGGCGAACTTTGCGAACCATCGGTGTCAGCGTTCCGGGTCCGGTTGATGCGTCCCGCCGCAAGTTGCTTTACGCGCCGCATCTCGGCTGGAAAGATGTCGCCATCGCCGACGAACTGCAAAAAGGTTTATTCGGTAAAAGTGAGATTATTCCGATCACGGTTGAAAACGACGCGACGGCGGCAGCGATTTACGAAGCGCGTCTGAAAATGCGCGATGCGGGAAATGATCCGGCGAGTAATTTTATTCTCGTCCGTTCGGGAACGGGCATCGGAGTCGGTCTGGTTCTCGACGGCGAAATTTATCGCGGTTCGGGCAGCGGCACGGGCATCGCGGGCGAGTTCGGACATATGACCATCGTCGCCGACGGCAAGCCGTGTGAATGCGGCAATCGCGGCTGTTGGGAAAAATACGCATCGGCTTCGTCGGCATCGGCACTTTACGTCGGCGACCGTCCGCAGGCGCGGGATAAACAGCTTCGTTTCGTCGAAATCGTGGCGCGGGCGGAAGTCGGCGAAACGCGGGCGCGGCGCACTCTGGAGAAAATCGGACATTATCTCGGCATCGGCATCGCCAACGTCATAATGGGCATCGGCATCGCGCACGTCGTCGTCAGCGGGCGGCTGGTTTACGGCTGGCAGCATATCAAAGAACCTTTGCGCGATTCGATTAAAAAAAGCATCGTCGGCAAAACGGCGGATTGGACGGTGATTTGCGGCGAACCGAAAGGCTCGGCGTTGGGCGGCGCGTTGGAAGTTGCGGTCGAAGAATTTATTTCACGAGGATTTGTTTCGGATAAGGAAGTCGTTTAAAAACTATACCAATCAATTTGAGAAGTGCATAGAGTTCTGAGTTCAAACTTCAGTTTGTCTTGTCCGCCCAGCGAAGCGCGGCGGAAGCACGCTCAAGCGTGAACTCAAAACTTTTGCACGCAATTTGATTGGAATGAATGTTGGGCAAATGAAATAGCCGCAAAAAGGCACAAAATTCTTTTTGTGAATTTTGTGCCTTTTTGTAGCTATTCTTTTTCCGAAAGTTTCTAAATTCCGGCAAGCGAAGTTAAAAACTGCGGTTCGGAATGATCGAAAATCTCGTCGAGTTCTTTTTCTACGCTGCCGTGTCCGGCGGGAATGCTTTTGAGAAACGGCGTGAAATTTTTAAAATCGTAAAGCTCGTTGTCGAGCAGATGCGAACCCGTCACATTGGTTAAAGCCGTCATCATCGAAGAGCGCACGAACGGAATTTCCTTTTCCAATTCGTTGATTAACTTTTTAACGCGGGCGCGTTTCAAGTTCAGTTGCGAACCGCAAAGATTACACGGAATAATCGGAAACTCTTTTTCCGCCGCAAATCGCGCGATGTCTTTTTCCTGACAATACGCCAGCGGGCGAATCACCGTGTTGCGCCCGTCGTCCGAACGTAGAATCGGCGGCATCGCCTTTAACTGTCCGACATAAAATAAATTTAACAGGAAAGTCGCCATCACGTCGTCGGCGTGGTGTCCGAGCGCGATTTTCGTGCAGTTTTCTTTGACAGCAGTGTTATACAAAATCCCGCGCCGCAAACGCGAGCAAACCGAGCAGAAGGTTTTGCCTTCGGGAACGAGTCTTTGCACGATTGAATAAGTATCTTCTTCGACGATTTTATAATTTACGCCGAGTTCCTGGAGATAATTCGGCAGAATATGGACGGGGAAGTCCGGCTGTTTCTGATCGAGATTAACGGCGAGAATTTCAAATTTCACAGGAGCGCGTTTCTGCACGTCAAGCAGCAAATCGAGCATCGTGTAACTGTCTTTGCCGCCCGACAGACAAACCATCACCTTATCGCCGTCCTCGATCATCGAGAAATCGCGGATCGCCTCGCCCATTTTTTTGAGCAGTTTCGTTTTCGTTTTACTTTCTACAAACAATTTATTTCAAGCACCTTTTTTGTGTAATAATTTTCCGTGGAGGCAAGGCGATTTTACTATAAACGTCAATGAAAACCTAGTCGCCGCCTTTGCTGCGCCGACAGCGTTCCGAGCAGAATTTCACCGCGTCCCAGTCTTTTTCCCACTTTTTGCGCCACGCGAACGGGCGGGCGCAAGCCGCGCAGATTTTCGTCGGCAAGTTTGATTTGGTATATTTTACTCGTTTTATGCTTAAAGATTTACCTGTTTTCATCAACGAAGAGTTTTACACGCCTAATGTTTCGCCGCAACACCTGGACGCGCTGCTGGGAAACGGCTGGCGGCATTTCGGGACGCATTTTTTTCGTTACAACATCGGCTTTTACGAAAACGATTTGCGCCGCGTCTTGCCGCTTCGCATTCGCTTGGCAAATTTCGAGATTTCAAAAAGCCAACGCCGCGTGATAAAGAAAAACCAGAATTTGCGCGTCGTTTTTCGCCCGATTGAAATCACGCCGGAAAAAGAAGATTTATTTGAACGCCACAAACAGCGGTTCGATCACGCCGTCCCTGATTCGCTTGATGATTTTCTGTCTTCTGAACCGGCAAGCGTCCCGTGCGAAGCGTTGGAAGTCGGCGTTTATAAAGATGAAAAACTGCTTGCCGCGTCGTTTTTCGATGTCGGGGCGACAGCGGTTTCAGCCGTTTACGCGATGTTCGATCCTTTGGAATTTTCGCGCAGCCTGGGAATTTTCACGATGCTTTTGACGATTGAACACGCCGCAAAAAACGGCAAAACCTTTTATTACCCCGGCTACGCATATCAAGGAAATTCGTTTTACGATTACAAAAAACGCTTTTTCGCACTCGAAGAATACGACTGGAACGGCATCTGGAAAAAGCATCGGTAGAACGAGCAGCGACGAAATTCATTTATAGAACCTGTTTGCAATTATTTCAGGCAATCCGCCGCAAGATTAACCGAATCGCGCAAATCCGAATCTTCGCTTCGCTCGTTTTTAATAAACCTTC
>JAYVKL010000138.1:0-8093 GCA_043768465.1 Pyrinomonadaceae bacterium | reverse complement strand
AAAAATAAAGCGTTCAGCCATTCGTCGCTGAAATCGGCGAGCAGAGATTTGGCGATTAACTCGAAATCGTCGGCGACGTAAGCGGCAAGTTCGCCGTGGTTAGTGGTTGCAAATGTCTTTTTATAAGCGATTTCGCGGATGTTTTTTATCTCCGTCAAAGCATTGTCGGCAAATGATTTTTTATCTAAAGCCTGAAAAACCCTCAGCCAATCTTTCTCAAACCCCGAATCGCCATGGCGGTCGAGCATTTCGTCAATTTCATCGTTGTCGAGCGCGGTAAAATTCAGAAGACCGCTTTTCGATAATAACGACTTCAATTCTGCTAAATTATTCATTTGAAAACCTCCATAAACCCTGTGGTTTGAGCCAGTTCTCGATCAAATTGACACCTGCAACCGGCGTTACCTCTTCGCCTAACGAGAAACTTCCGTCGGGCGATCTCACGTCAACCGTAATGTCGTCGAGCGATTGATAGGCTTTCCGATATGCGTCAAAGAGTTCTTCGTCCGTCCCGAAAAAATCGCCCTGCCGCGCACCGACAAATTCTCTTTCCGCTTCGTGCAGCCGCCAATGCAAATGCCCGATGTCGCCGCCTTTCGGGAAAAGCGTCGGACGAGTTTTGTCGGAACGGCTGATTTCAAACGCCCTGCCCTTCGACCTTCTGACCGCCGGAACTTGATGTCCCGCATCTCCGACCGCAATTCGTTTGGGATTTTCGTCAGACACAGGCGAAATTATAGCGGATTATTATTTGATTATGTAGTTTGAAGGCAACTAATTACAACCGGATTCTTGCGAAGCGATGCTGAGTTGATTAAGCAGATTTTTGGATTTGGTTTGCGGGGAAATCATAGGCGGATAACAACGCTAATTGACGAAATTATAAACGATTATATATTTCGATTTAAAGACAACTCCGCAATAACGCTTCGGCGAAAAAACGGCTTTGCACGCCGCGCTTTCAGCCGACCTTTTAAATATTTTATTGCCTTCGATCATTTGTGAATAAATAACATTGCCGGCTTCATCGGCGATAACTTCAACTTTGACCGAAGCATTGATTTTCATTTGCAAAGCAATTTTCGGCATTTTAGGCTTGACTAAAAGCACCGGACAACCATCGCCTCCAAATTCGCACCTTCCGGCGATTACCAAAGGCGGAATAGGATTTTTCAACTTATTTGCTTCTTCGCATTCCGCAATAATTTTATTTTGCTGCTCCAACTGCTTGAAATACGCTCGAACAACCGCTTTATCTTTCTTTAAACAAGCGGATTTATCTGCGGACTGCGCGAATGCCGAAATTGAAAGGAAAATTATAAAAATAAAAAGTTTCATCGAAACTTTAGACACCGGAGAATTCAAACAGTTCCCGAAATAAATGATTTTAAGGAATTTTGAATTTCAAACTTTTATCGCTTCAATCATCTCCTCGACGGCGCGGTAAAGTCCCGTAAAAACGGCGCGTGAAATGATGTTGTGTCCGATGTTGAATTCGGTGATTTCGGGAATCCGGGCGAGTGCGCCGACGTTGCGGTAAGTTAATCCGTGTCCGGCGGCGACGATTAAATTTAACTCTCTCGCCAATTTCGCAGCGATTTTAATGCGCTCGACTTCGGCTCGCGCTTTTTCCGCACCCGCGCCGTGCGCCGCCCGCGCCGATAACGTCAGTTCGGCGTATTCCGCCGTGCAAAGCTCGATTTGCTGCGCTCCGGCCTTGCTCGCGGCTTCGATTTGTTTCTCGTCGGGATCAATGAAAACGGCAGCGAAAATTCCCGCGTCTTTTAATCTCCGAATCGCCGTCCGCACATTTTCGTAATTTCCGGCGACATCCAAACCGCCTTCAGTCGTAATCTCGTTCGGATTTTCTGGAACAAGAGAAATCGCGTCGGGCTTTTTCTCGACGGCGATTTTTATCATCGCTTCGTTGGTCGCCATCTCGACGTTCAAATACGTCGTCACGACTTCGCGCAAAAGAGCGATGTCGCCGTCCTGAATATGCCGCCGATCCTGGCGAATGTGAACTGTGATGCCGTCCGCGCCTGCCTGTTCGCAGATGACGGCGGCGGCGATAATGCTCGGCTCGATGGTTTTGCGGGCTTCTCGAATCGTGGCGACGTGATCAATGTTGACGTTTAATTTAGCGGTCATTTTTAGTAGTGATATTTACACGCGACGATTGTTGTTTGCGCGTCGGAAACTTTATAAACCAGCCGATGTTCGTCGTTAATACAGCGCGACCAATATCCTTTCAAATCGGCTTTGAGCGGTTCGGGTTTGCCGATGCCGTCAAAAGGACTTTTCGCGGCTTCGCTGATTAGCCGGTTTATCCGTTCAAAAAGTTTTTTGTCGGCTCGCGCCCAATCGCCGAATTGTTCAAACGCTTCACTGTGAAAAGCAATAATTCTCATTGAAATTGCTTTTGGTCGGGAACGACGATATTTTGATTTTCTTCGACCTCTCGAACGGCGCGTAAAAGACTTTCGCGGTTGGCGGGCGAACGCAGCAGATACGCCGTTTCGTCGCGCTCGGAAATGACGATTTCGATCTCTTTGTGTTTGAATAACGCTTTGATACTGTCAAGCAAATTTTGGTCGAGTTCGTCGGCGTTGATTTGATAAATCGTTTGCATAATTAAATTATACGCCGATTATTGCGCCCTGTCATAAACGCCTTTTCCAGCATTCCGGCGAATTTGGCGAACTTCGTTGAACATTCTTTGGCTGTCGCGGAAAACGCTGACGGTCGTGCCTTCGCAGTGATTCCAGCGGACGGGAATTTCCTGAAGGCGTAATTTATGATAATCGGCGACGTATAGAAATTCGACATCGAAGCCGAAGCGTTCGATTTGCATCACATCGAGCAGCGGACGAAATTTCGTCATATTAAACGCTTTGAAACCGCATTGCGTGTCCCAAAACGGCAAGCCGGTTAAGGTTTTGACGATCAGATTAAAAACCTTGCCGCCCTGTTCGCGCCGCCACGGTTGGTGCATTCCGATGAGGCTTCTGTCCAGAGCGCGGGAGCCGAAGGTAACATCGAAGTGATTTTGCCGAAGCGGTTCGACCAGTTTCGGCAGCTCGGAAATCGGCGTTGATAAATCGGCATCGGAGAAAAGCGCGATGGCGGCGGACGCGGCGAGCAAGCCGGTTTTGACGGCGAAACCTTTGCCGCGATTCGTTTCGTAACGGATGACCTGCGATTTGATTTCGGGGAAGTCGGCACGGGCGGTTTCGGCGACTGCGGCGGTTTTGTCCCGTGAGCCGTCGTCAACGATAATCAGTTCGGCGCGCTGATTTTCCTTTTGCAGGTAAGCGAGAATTTGCCTGACCGAATCGCCGAGCCGCTCCGCTTCATTAAAGGCGGGAATGATGATGGATAAATCAGCTTTCATCGGGCAAAATGTAATAGTAAATTTTTAGCGGGAAATTGTAAATCGTCAGCGAGAAGTGAGCAATGAGAGCCGGGATTTTTTGGTTTTTCACTTTTCACTTCTCACTTCTCATTTTCGGAGCCGACAACCGGCGGCGCACTTTCGACAACTAATTTGTGATATAGTTTTAGCTAACTTGGAGTGAGTTTTTGATGAGCAAAAAGTTTGGTTACATCGCAATTATTTTGGTGGTCATCGGCGCGATTGTCGGCGGCATTTTCGGCAGACTGCCGGCAGCTTCTTCGGCTGACGGCTCGGTTACGACGGAGAAAATCACCGCCGACTACCGGGAAGCACTCGATGTCATCGGTAAAAATTACGTCAGCGAGGCGGACCGCGAAAAGATTTCGCAGAGTTCGATTCAGGGGATGCTTTACACGCTCGACCCGCATTCGTCGTTTTTCACCCGCGACGAATTCCGCAAGCTCTACGAAGATCAGTCTTCGCAGTTCTACGGCATCGGCGTTTCGATTCTCCAGCACCGCGACGGCGTTTACGTCCAATCAATTATCCCGAACACGCCCGCCGATAAAGCCGGTCTGCGCTACGGCGACCGCTTCGTCGAAATCGCGGGCAAGGACGCGAAAAAGTATTCGAGCGCGGAAGTTTCTAAAAACGTGCGCGGCGAAAAGGGAACGCCGGTTAATCTGAAAGTCGAGCGCGCCGGAATCGAAAAGCCGCTCGCTTTCGACATCGTGCGCGGCGGCGTTCCGCTGCCTTCGATTCGCAATTATTTTATGCTCAAAGACGGCATCGGCTACGTCGGGTTCACCGGCGGATTTCAGGAAACCTCCGCCGACGAATTGGACGAATCGCTCGCCGCCCTGAAAAAACAGGGAATGAAATCGCTGATCCTGGATTTGCGCGGCAATCCGGGCGGATTGCTCCCGCAAGCCATCGAGATCGTCAGCCGATTCGTGCCGAAAGGTCAAACCGTCGTCTCCGTCAAAGGACGTTCGGGTTATCCGCAAATCAAGGAACTCCGCACCATCGGCGACAAAACCGAAGATTTGCCGCTGGTTTTAATGATTAACGGCGGTTCGGCTTCGGCTTCGGAAATTGTCGCCGGAGCGATTCAGGATTACGGGCGCGGGGTCGTCGTCGGCAGCGACAGCTTCGGCAAAGGTTTGGTGCAGAGAGTTTTCCAATTGCCTTCGGGAACGGGTTTGACCTTAACGACGGCGCGCTATTACACGCCGTTCGGACGCTCTTTGCAGAGAGATTATTCCAACGGCTCGATTTACGATTACTACACGCATCACGGCGAAGAAAGTGAAGACGGCGGTAGCGCGACACCCGATGCCAAACCCAAACCGAAACCGGTGGGCAGTCCGGTGACCACCGCCGGCGGCAGAGTTTTCAACAGCGGGCGCGGCATCGAACCCGATGTTAAAGCCGCCGCGCTGACCTTTACGCCGCTGCGTTTCCGACTCAATGAAGCGGCGTTTTACTTTGTCCGCCAGCTTGCCGCCGGACAAATCAAAGGTTTTGAAAATTTCAAAGCCGACAAGCAGAATTATAATCAGACGGTGGACGCGAACGACTTTCAAATCAACGATAAAATGCTCGAAGCCTTTCGCGCGTTCATTGCCAAAGACAAGGAAAACGGTTTGTCGGCGGAGAATGTCAACAACCAAATTGATTACGCCAAATCGCGTTTGCGCGAAGAACTCGCCACCGCCAACTATTCGACCGAAGCCGGACAGCAGGTTTTACTCGAAACCGATCCGCAAATTTTAAAAGCGATTGAATCGCTTCCCGAAGCCAGGAAATTGATGGGGACTTTTACGGCGAACAAGTAATTTTTATCGAGAATAGTGATGAAAATCGTGAATGAAGATCGTTCACGATTTTTTTATTCAGTTCGCCGCCCGAACCCGGAAACCCAAAATCTGTTCGGACTGAAGCGGAAGACTAACCTTTAGAAACTTTACAAACGGCAAATTTCCCAGCAAAATTTACTCTTCGGAATTATCCGGTTCAAATAACTCCGACGCGCAAAAGACCTTTTATCAGCAGTTATGTATAAACAAATCGGCATTATCACGGGCGGCGGCGACGCGCCGGGTTTAAACGCCGTGATCCGCGCGGCGGTTCGCACGGCGATCCGCGAATTCGGAATGAAATGCGTTGGCATCGAAGACAGTTTCGAGGGCTTAATCGGCAATTTGAAAATCGTCAAACTAACTACGAAAAGCGTCGGCGGACTGCTGCCGCGCGGCGGCACGATTTTAGGAACGCGCAACAAGGGAAGTTTCTGCTCGTTCGTGGACGGCAAAACGATTTTCCCCAATGAAATCATTGATGCCGCCGTCGAGAATTTAAAAAAACTCGAAATCGAAGCTCTCGTCGTCATCGGCGGCGACGGAACTTTGGCAATCGCGCAGGAATTTTACCGGCGCGGCATTCCCGTCATCGGCGTTCCGAAGACGATTGACAACGATTTGGCGGCGACCGAATTGACGTTCGGCTTTATGACGGCGATTGACATTGCCACCGAAGCTCTCGACCGTCTGCACACGACCGCCGCGTCGCACGACCGCGTGATGATTTTAGAAGTGATGGGCAGAAACACCGGCTGGATTGCGCTTCACGCCGGACTCGCGGGCAGCGCGGATGTGATTTTGATTCCCGAAATTCCGTTTTCCTACGAATCAATGGTGCAGAAAATCCACGCCCGCGAAAAAAGCGGCTCGCGTTTTACCAATATCGTCGTCGCCGAAGGTGCGCTGGAAGTCGGCAAATCGGAAACTTACCAGGATTACGGCGACGGCAAATCCGCGCCGCGACTCGGCGGAGTCGGCGAGCAAGTTACCAGAAAAGTCGAAGAACTGACCGGCAAAGAAGCCCGCTGCGTCGTTCTCGGACATCTTCAGCGCGGCGGCAGCCCGAACGCTTTCGACCGAATGCTGGGAACCAATTTCGGCGCGTGTGCGGTGCGCGCTCTCGCCAACGGGCAAACCGGAAAAATGGTCGCCCTGCAAGCCGGAACAGTCGTCAACGTCCCGCTTTCCGAAGCCATCGCCAACATCAAAACCGTGTCGGTTGACGGGCAACTGGTGCGAACGGCACGCGACATCGGCATCTCGTTCGCCGCCCCGAAGGAAGGGAAATTGTGAGAGGTTTCTGATTTCAAGTTTCTGGTTTCAAGTTAACCAATATAATTTCAATTAATAACATCCGACCAGAAACCAGAAACCAGAAACTTGAAGCATACAAATATGGAAGCAATCAGAAAAAAAATACAGGCAGAACTGGCGGAACTCGAAAACGAGCTGCGTTTTCGACTGCCGAAGGAAATTCAAAAAGCGCGGGAATTCGGCGATTTGAAGGAAAACGCCGAGTATAAAGCGGCGGTTGATCGTCAAAAAATGGTGATGGCGCGAGTTGTGCAGTTGAGCGAACGCCTCAGCGAAGTCGAATCAATTGACATCTCGAAAATTCCGACCGACCGCGCCGCTTACGGTTCGACCGTCGTGCTTTATGATTTGGACACCGAAGATGACATCACTTATCGGCTCGTCTCCTCCGAAGAAAGTGCGCCGGAAAACGGTTTGATCTCGACCGTCTCCCCAATCGGACAAGCCTTAATGGGCAAGCAGGAAGGCGACGAAATAAAAGTCAAAACGCCGAAAGGCTCGCGCAATTTCGAGCTTAAAAAATTGAAAACAATTCACGAGCAAGGAGAATAGTGAAGAGTGGAGAGTAGAGAGTCGAAAGTCAAGTCGAGAGTCAAATGGATTTATTTCAGAACGGCTCTCCACTCTCGACTCTCCACTCTAAAAATGTTTGAAGCAAACATAAGGCAGTATTTTGTTTTGCGCTCTAAGTCTTTTATTATCAAAGATTGCAAGTATTAGAAACATCTCAAAATATGAGGTGTATCTGATAATGTAGCCATTCGGCGGCATTTCCTTCTTTTGTTACCCTGCTTTTGCGAATTTTCTGTTTTGCATTTTTTTGATCGCGTCGGCTTTGTAGCTTTCCGACGGATGCGCGTAACGGGAAATCGTTTTCAAGCCGTTATGCCCTAAAATCTGCGATAGAGTTAAAAGGTCAATGCCGTTTTCGACGGCGCGGCTGGCGAACGTATGACGGCAGTCGTAAAGCCGGAAATTGAGTTTAATCCGTTCCATTGTCCGCGAGTGCATTTTTTCTATCGTTTGCATTGCTGAACGGAGATCTTCATCGTTTTGTGGAAATAAATTTTCACCTTTGAACTTATTTAAACGATAGTGCAGAACGTCGGCGGCTTTATCCGATAAATGAACTTGTCGGATGCTGGCTTTTGTTTTGCCTTTCGTAACTTTCAACAAACCTTTTCCAAGAAAAACTTCGTTGCGCTTGATTCGATAAACCTCGCCGCACCGCATCCCGGTTTCGAGCATCAAAATTGCTACGTCCTGAAGCGGCTGCGAACACGCCATAAGGTAAAGTTTTTCTTCATCGTCGGAAATAACGTGAAAAATCGCTTCGTTTGTTTTTAAGAGTTTGACGGCGACGGTTGGATTTTTAGATAGAATTTCTTCATTGACCAATCGCTTGAAAATCTTTTTCAAAGTTAGGACTTACGCAAACGCCATTTTGACAGAGGGGGATTTGAGTTGCTGAATCAAGTAATCTTTCAATTGACCGAACTTTATTTGATAAACTGTTTCCC
>JAYVKL010000137.1:0-3383 GCA_043768465.1 Pyrinomonadaceae bacterium | reverse complement strand
TTGGTTCGCGGCTAAAAATTTCCTACAAACTCGGCAGCCAAAAAGTTCGCCCGCCATCGCTCACTTTTTTCAATCCCAAACCGGAAAGTTGATTTTCGGGAACGCCCAGAAACGTGAAATGCGGCAAATCCGAGACGACCGTTTGAAACCAGCCGTGTTTCGCTAGAACGTCGCGCACTTTCGAGTTTTCGTGTTCGCTGACATCAAGCGCGAGCATCGAAAGATGCTGCGAAGTTCCCGGCGGCGCGACCGAATATACAATTGATTTCGACAAATCCTTGCTGAAAAACATTCCCTGCGATTCGAGTTTGAAAATTTCGGGAACTTGCTCGAACGGCGACAGAGCGCGGATTTTCGAGGCTTCGGCTTCGGTCAATTTTCCCTTGCCGACGTAATTGGTCAAACCCGGATTGACGCGGCTCGCCCAGAGTTCGACCGTTCCGGTGTAATCTCTCCGCGCCGAATCCGCGCCGCGCGGCGTGATATTTAAGCCGGTTTGTTTAGCTTCGCCAAGCGCGTCCTGCAAACCTTTCATCGCCGCCGCTTGCAGTTCGACATCGGAGCCGCCGATTTTTTCCTTTGATTTCTGCAAGCCGTTTTGAAACGCCGATACTTCCGCTTCCGATTTAAAAATCACCGTATTCGGCGGAATTGCGCCGCCGCGAGCGACGAACAACGCGCCGTATCCTTTCAATAATCGCTGCCCGACGGCATCGGTCGGCAATTTAAATTTGCTTGAAAGTTTGGTGATAAATTTTTTCATTTTAAATTCGCCGGAATTTTTCTTGCCGTTGATTCGATAAAAATCTAAAATGCGGATTATGAAACGGTTTTTACTGATCCTGAGAAAAACTTTGCTGATTATCTTACTCCTGATAATTTACTCGATAATAATCGTCGTTTTGTATGAAAATTTTATTAGAACCTATTTATTTTTACCAACGAATTATGCGGAGAACGTCGGCGACCCGACTGAGAAAACGCCAGTCCCGATACCGCTTCCGATTCCGATTCCGTCAATCGAACCGCCGGTTGTGCCGCTGGTGGAAATCAATACGAATCAAACTGAAAATAACGCCGCACCCGACTCGCCGACTGCTTTGATGATACCGGTTGTCGGCATCAAACGTGAACAGCTTCGAGATACTTTCAAGGATGCCCGTTCGGAAGGGCGCGTTCACGATGCGATTGACATTATGGCGGCGGGCGGCACGCCGGTCGTCGCCGTCGCCGACGGTGAAATCGCCAAATTCTTCGACAGCGAGCGCGGCGGCATCACGATTTATCAGTATAATCCTGACAAGCGATTCGTTTATTATTACGCGCATCTGCAAAAACGCGCCGACAATCTCAAGGAAAAGGATTTCGTCAAACGCGGAACGATTATCGGCTACGTCGGCGATTCGGGAAACGCGGGCGCGGGAAATTACCATCTGCATTTTTCGGTTACCATTCTCAACGATCCGAAAAAGATTTTTGAAGGCACGGAAATCAACCCGTATCCGCTGCTCAAAGACGCGCTCGAATCGCATTGAACCGATTGTCTTTAGCGATTTTGATTGACCTTACTCCTCAAAAAATCGTTGGTGTTGCCGGGCATAATTTTTGCTTGTGGCGAGTGGCTGACAGAAAAGCCGTATCAATTCGAGACTAAAACTTATCGAAAAAAATTATGAAACTTCAATCCAAGAAAACGGCGGCTGGAAAATCAATCGCCTGGGTTTTTTCGGTTGCGCTGCTGCTCGTTTGTTTCGGATGCGAACCACCCGCGCCGGTCAACAATACGACCGCGACGGCGACGAACGTCAACGAGAACGCCGCGCCCGTTAATTCCGCGCCGGTCAATTCGTCGAACGTCGCCGCTGCGCCGAATAAGGAGTCGCAGGCGGGAATGCCGGTCACTTTGCCGGTGTTGGACGCGATGTTCACCGAAGAGGATTTTGTCGGCGAATTAAAGTCCAAGGCGCAGTTGTCCGACGAGCAAATTCAAAATCTGAAAAAATTATCACGCGAAGCCGTCGGTAATTTAGACGAAGGTAAATCGGGCGAAAGCGGCGGTTCGACCCGCGCCGCGATGGAGCGTGCCGACAAGGAAATTCGCGCGATGCTCGGCGAAGAAAAAACCTCAAAACTTTTCGATGTCGTCCGCCAGCGTTGGGCGCAGGGAATTGATGAAGCGGATAACTCTTCCGGCAACTCGTCGGACAAAACCGCCAAAGCGAACGCGATTCCAACCGACACGCGGATCGTCGTCAACGCTCCGGCGTATCGAATGGATATTTTTCAAACGGGCAAACTCGTCAAATCCTATAAAATCGGCATCGGCTATCCCGAATTTCCGCTGCCGAGCGGAATGCGAAAAGCCGACACGATAATTTTTAATCCGACGTGGACACCGCCCGACGAGGCTTGGGTGAAAGGAAAGATCGAAGCCGGAAAGACGGTCGCCGCCGGAGACAAATTAAATCCGCTCGGACCGATTAAAATTCCCATCGGTTCGCCGTCGCTGATTCACGGCGGCAAACAAGTCGCTAAACTCGGCGGCTTCGCGTCGCACGGCTGCGTCGGTTTGACTAATCCGCAAGTGCAGGATTTCGCGTTTGAGCTGGGAAAAATTTCCGGTTTATCGCTGACCGCCGCCGACATCAAAAATTATGAAAAGCAGAAGACCGAAACCAAAAACGTCAAATTAGACAAAGCCGTTCCGGTCGAGTTGCGCTACGAAACGATTGTCGTCGAAAACGGAAAATTGAAAATCTTCCGCGATGTTTACGAGCGCGGCACGAATACCGAAGAAAATCTGCGCCGCGTGTTTGACGGCTACGGCGTATCTTTCGACAGTTTGAACGAGGCGCAGCGAACGAAAATTCTCGCCGGATTAAAACAGATGGCTTTCGACGCGGAAGGACAGCCGGTTGACGCGGAAAATAATCAACCGAATAACGGCGATATGAAAAGCGGAACGAATGCTAATTCAAAAACGCCGGTTGCTAATTCCAAGACGAAAGGCGGCTCGAACTCGAAAGACGCGGGTGCCGACGACGGCAAAGTTACGCGCAGTATCAAAGGCAAAAAAGAAGTTTCCTTCGACATCGCTGAACTGAAAGGCAAAGGTTATCCGTCGCCAATCGGGATGACGCAGTAATCGAAGGCTGACGAACACGCGCCCGAAATTACATCTTGATTTCAAGGTTGTGAAAAATCAAAAGAGGCGAATTGACCGTTAAATTTTAACGGTCAATTCGCCTCTTAATTTAGTTTCGCGGTAAATTTTTTGTGAATTCTCAACAAAGTCTAAATGTTGGGAATCCAAAATTTTTGTTCGCCGACCATCACCGCTTTCAGTCCGAGCGACGGCAAATCTTTTTCTTTTGCGCCCAAAT
>JAYVKL010000136.1:0-6604 GCA_043768465.1 Pyrinomonadaceae bacterium | reverse complement strand
CTTTACTCGGCACTGCAAGCCTTAAATACTTCGGAAACGAACATTATGACGGCGGAAGACCCGGTTGAATTTAACTTGCCGGGCATCAATCAGGTGCAGATGAAAGAGCAAATCGGCTTGAATTTCGCCGCCGCGCTGCGCTCGTTTCTGCGGCAGGATCCGAACATCGTTCTGGTCGGCGAAATCCGCGACTTTGAGACGGCGGAAATCGCCATCAAAGCCGCGCTCACCGGACACCTCGTTTTATCTACCCTGCACACGAACGATGCGCCTTCGACGATTTCCCGAATGGTTAATATGGGCATCGAGCCGTTTCTGGTGGCGACTTCGGTCAACATTATTCAGGCGCAAAGGCTGATCAGAAAAATCTGCAAAGACTGCAAGGAAGAAATTCACGTTCCGGTCGAAGGCTACCTCGAAATCGGTTTTTCGGCGGAAGACGCGGCGACGATGAAAGCCTATAAAGGCAAAGGCTGCGCGGTTTGCAACAATACGGGCTACAAAGGACGCATCGGGCTTTACGAAGTGATGGAAATCACCGACGAGCTGCGCGAGTTGATTATCATCGGGGCGAGCGCGATTGAACTGCGGCGCAAAGCCGTTGATTTGGGAATGATTACATTGCGCGGTTCGGGACTGCACAAACTACGCGAAGGAATTACAACGATTGAAGAAGTCGTCAAAGAAACGGTTTTATAAAAAAGGGAAATTACGGAGGAAAGCTATGATTTTTAAGGCAATCGCATTATCTGTGGCAATACTGGTCGGACTCGGAACAATTATTCCGCTGACGACCGGCGGCGTGGAAGCGGGTTCGCATAAACACGCTAAAAAGAAAGGCAAAAAATACAGAAAATACTCGAAGCAGTGGTGGCGGGCGTATCGTCAGCGCAGTAAAAAAAGACATTCGCTGAACGCCCGCCGACGCACTTTGCGATTGCGGCAGCTTCGGCTCGCCAACGCCCGAAAACTGTCCGGCGACGCGGCGAATCAAACAAAAGTCGCGCAGTCCGGCAAAAGACCGGCGGCAGCGGACAATTCACCGGCGATGCTGCCGTCGGGCGAACCCGCGCCGAGCAGTTGGAAGCGCGGAACGTCTTCGACCGGCGAAATTCAATACAACGTCATGGGCGACAACGGCTCGAATCTCGGTTCGGCGGCGATTTCCGTCGTCGGTTCGACAGTCGGCGCGGACACCGGCAAAACCGTCGGCGGCGTTGCCGTCACTGCTCTGCGGCGCACAGTAATTGACCGGATGATCAAAGAAGGCGGCTGGGTCATCAACGATTATCAAAAGGAAATCGGCGATAAAAAAGTTTACGTCGTCGTCGCTAAATCGGCGGGCGCGGACGGTTCGGTGCAGTCGCGTTTGTTCTATTTCACGGCAGCCGACGGGCGGATTTACAGCGTGGTGACCAACGCCCCGAACGACAATTCGCGGCGGCTCGAAGAAGAATCCGAGAAAGCGATCATCTCGCTGCAACGCCGAATCCAGCCGACTCAGCAAGCCGAGCTTAAATAAGTCGAGAGTCGAGAGTCAAAAGGTTTTTTCTCTCGACTCTCCACTCTTCCTTTCCATCCCGGACTAAAAATTATGAACGACCAGTTAACCAATGCGGAAACTCAATTAACGCTTCCCGATCTGCTCCGCAAAATGACGGATTTGGGCGGCTCCGATTTGCACATCACGACCAACTCACCGCCGCAGGTGCGCGTTCACGGGCATCTCAGCCCGCTCGACGGTTTCGCCGCGTTTTCGCCAGCCGATACTAAACGACTCGCTTATTCGGTTTTGACCGACGCGCAAAAACATCGGTTTGAAGAAAATCTGGAACTCGATTTCTCGTTCGGCTTGAAAGGAATGTCGCGTTTTCGCGCCAATCTTTTCAACCAGAAAGGCGCAGTCGGCTGCGTTTTCCGTGCGATTCCGTATGAAATCAAAACTTTTAAGGATTTGGGTTTGCCGCCGGTCGTCGCCGATATGTGCAAAAAGCCGCGCGGTTTGATTCTCGTGACGGGTCCGACGGGTTCGGGAAAATCAACGACGCTCGCCTCGATGATTGATAAGATCAACGTTGAACGCCACGAGCATATTTTAACCATCGAAGACCCGATAGAATTTCTCCACAATCACAAAAACTGCGTCGTCAACCAGCGCGAAGTCAACTCCGATACGCACGGCTTCGCCGATGCCCTGCGAACCGCGCTGCGGCAAGACCCCGATGTCGTTCTTGTCGGCGAACTGCGCGATTTGGAAACTATCGAGATGGCGTTGCGCGTCGCCGAAACCGGACATTTGACCTTCGCTACCCTGCACACCAATTCCGCCGCCTCGACCATCAACCGCATCATTGATGTCTTTCCCGCCGGACAGCAATCGCAGGTTCGCACTCAGCTTTCGATGGTTCTCGAAGGCATTATGTGTCAGGCTCTGCTGCCGAAACCGAGTAACGACGGGCGCGTGATGGCTTTGGAAATTCTCATCCCGAACGCCGCCATCCGCAACCTGATCCGCGAAGATAAGATTCATCAAATCTACTCGTCAATGCAGACCGGACAGGACAAATTCGGGATGCAGACGTTCAATCAGGCTCTCGCCACGCTTTATTTGAAACGCCAAATCTCGCTTGACGTGGCGATGCAGCGCACCTCGAACGCCGACGAATTAAAGGATTTGATTGATCGCGGTTCGGGTTTGAACAACGCCTACACCGGACAAGGCAAACCGCCGATGCCGAACGGCACCGGCAGTCCATACGCGCAAGGGAGACCAGTCGGTCAGCGTCCGGCACGTTAAATTAAAATAATTTCAGGTTTCAGATTCCAAGTTCCAGATTCCAACCTGAAACCTGAAACATGAAACCTGAAACCTGAAACCTGGAATTATAAAATTAAGAGGAGCTAAAAAGAAAAATGCCAACTTACGCCTTCAAAGGTCGCAACCGCTTGAACGAAATGGTGTCGGGCGAAAAGGTCGCCGTCAGTCAGAACGAACTGCGTTCCCTGCTGCGCCGCGAGCAAATCGTGATGACGCAAGCCTCGGAAAAGGGACGCGAAATCAGTCTGCCGAAACTCGGTCGCAGTAAAAAAGTCAAAGCCAAAGAATTAGCCATTTTCACGCGCCAGTTTTCCGTGATGATTGATGCCGGTTTGCCGCTCGTTTCCTGTCTCGATATTTTGGCTGAACAGCAGAAAAACATGTTTTTCAGAGACGTTCTGCACCAGGTTCGCCAGCACGTCGAAGAAGGCGCGACGCTTGCCGCATCGCTGGAAAAGCATCCGAAAGTTTTCGATTCCCTGTTTACCAATATGGTCGAAGCCGGCGAAACGGGCGGCGTGCTTGATTTGATTTTGCAGCGTCTCTCGACCTTGATTGAAAAAGTCGTCAAATTAAAGCGCAGCATTATTTCCGCTTCAATCTACCCGTCGGCGGTCGTCGTCGTCGCCATCGGCGCGGTCGCCACGATAATGGTCGTCGTCATTCCGCAGTTCGAGCAAATCTTTCTCGGAATGCTCGGACCCGGCGAAGCCCTGCCTTTGCCGACGCGGATCGTGATGGCAATCAGTAATTTTCTCGCCGGCTGGGGCGGATTATCTCTGTTGATTATGATTATCGGCGCGTCAATCGGCACGAGTTTTTATTATAAAACGCCGAAAGGCAGATGGCTGATTGATTCGCTTTTGCTGAAAATGCCGATTTTTGGCAGCATCCTGCGTAAAATCGGGGTCGCCCGTTTTTCGAGGATTCTGTCAACCCTGCTCTCTTCGGGCGTGCCGATTCTGCAATCTCTGGACATCACGGCGAAGACCGCCGGCAACGTCATCATTGAGGATGCGATTTTGAAAGTCCGCGCCGGGGTCGAACGCGGCGAAAGTTTCGTCGAACCGCTGAAGGCAACGGACGTATTCCCGCATATGGTCAGTCAAATGGTCGGAGTCGGCGAACAAACCGGCGCACTCGACGCGATGCTCGGCAAAATCGCCGACTTTTACGAGGATGAAGTTGATTCGGCAATCGCCGATTTACTGGCTTTAATCGAGCCGGTCTTAATCGCCTTTTTGGGCTTAACCATCGGCTCCATCGTCATCTCGATGTATCTGCCACTGTTCACCCTGATCGGAAAATTAGCCGGCGGCAACAAATAACCTGGGAGGGAATCATAACTTGCCAAAAGTGGGAATCATAACTTGCCATTTGAGGTAATCGTATTTTTCCACTTCCAGCTAGACGTAATAAAATAGCTAGTTTGCAGTAAGGTGATTCGTTAATTCTGTATAATCATTTAACAGGAAAGCGGATCACTTTTCTATTAATAAACCCAAAATCTTCAGTGGTTTTTGTCCATACAATGAAATTGTAATAGACAGGATGATAATTTAAGCCTACTCTTAAATACAACTAAATCAACATCTTACAGGCAAAAAATAAAATACTGATAAATAGTCGTAGAGATTATAATAAATAAGGTTATAATAGCGCATTATGACCTCGTAAGTAGTTCCAAATAAGACGTTTAACTAAAATCTTCGACGCAAACTCAGTTTCTCTTTTTTGACTGATTTAGTCTGATTTATAGCGTACAATTTTCAATTTCTGAATTTCATCGCTGCTATTATCACTCTGAATCATAGTTTAAAGAATGCACGGCGTTGTTCTCCAAATTATCCAGCCCCTTGTTGTAGATCATCAAAGTTTCCACCGACTTGTGCTTGCTCATATTCAGAATTGAAGTGACCGGCACGTTCTGTTGGAAAGCCTTGGTAATTGCCGTTCGTCGGAGGTCGTGTGGGGCAAGTTTGCCCAATCCGGCTTGCTTCCCGCGTGTTTTGACGATGTGCCAGAGGTGACGAGTGGTGAGCGGCTGACTCGCTCCGAAGTTGCGCCGCATCGCATCGGCTTGGAAAATGAAAGCCTCCGTTCCGTCGGTCTTTGTCTCTTTCCGGTTGAGGCGGTCGGCTTCCAAATAATCGTCAATGACGGCTTTGACATCTGTTGGCAGCGGCTGACGTTCTTTGCGACCGCCTTTCGAGCGGTAATCAATCACCCAGTGCTTGCCTTCTTTTTTGATGTCGGAGACTTTCAGACGGCAGATTTCCGAGACTCTTAAACTTAAGCGCAGAATTGCATAGATGATCGCTGAATCGCGCAGATCAATCGGGTTGTCGCGGTTGATGATATACAGCAAGTAGCGCACCTCTTTGACCGACAACGCCCGACCTTTCGGCGATTGCAGCGGCTGGGCGGGACGCGGGACGAGTTTGGTGGTCGCTGGATTACGGTTGATGATGCCGTAGTCTCTGAAGTAGGCGAACAAGGCACTCAAAGTCGCCAGTTTGGTTGAAATTGTATGCGGCGCGAGATTTCTGTTCTCCATTGATTCACGCCACGCCAGCACGTCTTCGACCTGCACCTCAAGAGCATCCTTTTTCCCTGAAAACAAAATGAACTGCCGAAGGTTCGAGAGATAATTCTTGCGGGTCAATTCGGAATTGGATTTGCTGATAAATTGGGTAGCAATGCGCCCGTTCAGTCGGGTATCAAACTCGCCGGACGGCGTGGTAATTTCCGATTCCGGGACGCGGATGACCGATACTCTGCTCATTTTTATTAATAACCCTCAACAAAATCAATAGTTTAACTAAATTTTCACAACAATTTAACGACTTTTGTAAAGAAATAATATCATAAAACAAGAATTTTATGATATATCGCCGAAACCAAAGTCTAACTATACCTGAGTATTGATTAGAAAAGTATGTAATCTCCCCAAAATGAGTAGAATAATTTTAGAGAAAAACCTGCTCAAAATAAGGGGATCACACAATGCTCAGTATAGGAGAACAATTAGCCGTCGTCTATTGTCTGGTTGATGATGGCTTGAAAAGCGAGAAGAATGGCGGCAATCGGCGAAAGTCGAATCACAATCCGAAATGCACGGATGCTGAAATAATCGCGGTGGCACTGAGGCAAAGTTATTTTGGAACGGCGACGCTCAGAAGAACATATTTGTTGGTGAAAGCCAATGATGAACAGGCTTTTCCGCATTTGCCGGGTTATCAGCAATGGCTCGCCCGATGGCATCAAGTGAGTTTTCAAAGGGGTGCCATTACAGAAAGCCTTCCGTTGAATATCAAAGATACGGAGGAGATTTATCTGATCGATTCATTTCCGATCAATGTGTGTCAACCGATCCGCCACGGGCGAGTCAATTTGCTGAGAGATCAGGGAGCGGCTTTCGGAAAAGGCACGCGCAGGCTGGTTTTTCGGATTCAAACTGCATGTTTCAGCCACGCGCACGGGGCAAAGTGTCGGAGCGGTGTTGCTCTGCCGACCAGTTAGGATGACCGTGCCGGGGGGCGAATGCGAGCGAGTTTAATGACGGAAGGCAGTTTGTGTTTGGCGGATTTAGGTTATCGCGGAGAAACCTTTCAACTGGACATGTATGAAGAAGAAGGAGTCTTGTTTTTGACTCGGGCAGACATTGCAAGCCGTCAATTAAAAATTCTGCATTCAACGATTCGGACGCGAGTCGAAGGAATCTTCAGTTCATTGTGGGAGCGATTTGCTACACGAGTCTATTCAAGGAGTTGGCACGGATTGTGG
>JAYVKL010000135.1:0-5065 GCA_043768465.1 Pyrinomonadaceae bacterium | reverse complement strand
TGTATGGCAGACTAAAGTCTGCCACCGCCGTCGAGAGTCGGGTCTGAGCGAGGCGGCAGACTGAAGTCTGCCATACACTGATTAGCAATCTGCTCTAATCTCGATGCCGGATTCACAGTCAGCATTCCTTTTGGATCGGGGTCTGTTTATGATTTACTGGTTGATTCAGGAATTTGTATTTTCAAAATCCAAGTCAAAACCGCGTGGATTGATCGAGGAGTTCTCAGATATAAATGCCTTCGCCGACAACCAGGTAGTGAAGTTCGGATAGCATACCTGAGCAATGAAATTGCTTTTTTTTGCCGTCTATTGCCCTTCTAACAACTCGCTCTACGGAATTCCGGCTGCGAGTCATCCAAGCGGCGGATGGCTTCGCCTTGAACCGACCAAAAATAGACAGATAAAATTTATTCGTTCGGCTTCGGATTATAGTTGGGAAAGTCACCTAAAACAGTTAAAAGGCAAATACGCCCGGCAAGAATTGAACTTGCGACCTCACGGTTCGGAGCCGTGCGCTCTATCCCCTGAGCTACGGGCGCGTAACGAAATTATTACACAAGCGCAGCTATCTCTCAACAAAACAATTTTGTAAAGATGCTCAAAATTTCCAGCCGCGACAATTCAAAAATCAAAGCGGCGCGAAAAGTGCGCGACGGTGCGGATAAAGATTTGATTTTCGTCGAAGGTTTGCGGCTGGCGGAAGAGGTTTCACGCTCGCTTTTGAAAATTGCCGATGTTTTCTTCACCGAAGATTTGGCGCGAACCGAGCGCGGGGCGAAGTTTCTGCGAACCGCCGAAACTTCCAATTTGACGGAAGTTTCCGCCAAAGTTTTCGACTCGCTCGCCGACACGAAAACATCGCAGGGCATCGTCGTCATTTGCCAAAAACCCGAAACGAATCGTCAGGTTATCGAGGTAAAATTGCGGGAAACGTCAAATTTTCCGCTGCTCGTTTTGCTTCATCAAATCAACAATCCTTCCAATTTAGGCGCGATTCTGCGAACTTGCGAAGCCGTTGACGCGGCGGGCGTGATTACGACGAAAAATTCGGCGAACGCTTTTTCGCCGAAGGCTCTGCGCGGCGCGATGGGCGCGTCTCTAAGAATTCCGATGTGGACGGATGCCGATTTTTTCGAGGTTCTGGATTGGGCGAAGAGTAATAATTTTACTTCCGTTTGCGCCGCTGTCAATACGGCGAAAAGTTATCTGGAAATTGATTGGCGTAAGCCGCGACTGCTCGTTTTCGGCTCGGAAGCGCACGGTTTGAGCGCGGAAGAATTCAAAAGGGTTGACGAAAGTCTGCTGATTCCGATGGCGAATAACGTCGAAAGTCTGAATCTGGCGGTTTCGGCGGGCGTGATTTTATTTGAGGCGAAAAGACAATCCGAAAATGCCGAAGCCCGCGCCAGGTAAAGCCAAGTAAAAGCATTTCCGCTGCAACTTGACTTTACCTGGCGCGGGCTTCGGCAAAAACCCCGACTAAAAGTTTCCCGTCCTAACTCCATTATTGGCATTGTTCGACACGCTGGCTTCGGGATTGCCGGTTTTCACCTGACTCTGAAACTTGTTCTGCGCCGCCGCATCGTCAACAATCGCCAAGCCCAAAGCCACATCGGTCGACAAAACTTTGTTATTGACGATGTTAATCTGCCCCAGATGATTTTTCGCCTCTTCCAAAAATCGCCTGGCTTCGGGAAATTTCCCGACTAACAGATAAGCGCGTCCCAAAAGATACAAACCTTCGGCATCCTGCGTGATGGCGGCGTTTTTGTTGATGTAATTATTCGGGTCGTTATCAACGCTGCGGCGCAAATCTTCAAAAGAAGTGTATTCCACATTCCGCGACTGCGGAATTAACTGCGGCACGACCGGCGGCGGATTGTTTTGCACCCAAAGATAATAACCGCCCGCGCCCAAAATTCCGCCGACCGTCAACAGCAGTAACGAAGATAAAAGTTTGCCGAAAAATCCGCTTCCCTTTTTTTCTTCGACCGGGTAAATTTCCTTATGCGGTTCAACCGCCGCCGCCGCCGGAGCGGTTTCGCCGACCGGAACAATTTCTTTCGCTGGGACAATTTTAGCCGCCGGTTTCGGAACTAATACCGGAGCGGCAGCCTCGGCAGCCGTTTCCCGCGCCGGTAAATCTTCCGCCGCCGGCATTATCAAAGGCTGGGTCGGAATTACCTGCTCGATATAAAGCGGTTCCGCGACCGGCGGTTGGCGAACGGCGGCGACGGTCGGTTCTTCCAAATCAGCAAGCGGCGCGGCGATTGGCGTTTTGATAATTTCATCGGTTACTTTGATGACGACGACGGTCAAATTATCCTCCGCGCCGCGCTCGTAGCAAATTTCCTTTAACCGTCGGCAGGTGCTGGCGGGCGTATCGTCAAACTTCAAAATTTCCCGCAGTTGAAAATCGTCAACGTGGCGCGTGATGCCGTCCGAACACACCAGAAATTTCGTGTGCGGCTCGATCATCATCGTTTTCGTATCAACTTCGACCGTATCCTCCGCGCCTAGAGCGCGTGAAATAATGTTTTTGCTCGGATGATTGGCGGCTTGTTCGGCGGTCATTCGCCCGGCGCGAACTTCTTCTTCGACCATCGAATGATCCTGCGTTTCGCGGTAGAGATTGCCTTTCGGATCGAGCCGGTAAAGCCGCGAATCGCCGACGTGTCCGATAGTGGCGATGCTGTTTGCGATATGAACGGCGACAATCGTCGTCGCCATCGTCGCCAGCGAAGCCAGATCGTGCGACATTTGATAAATCGCGGTGTTGGCGCGTTCGATGGCGATCTTCATCAGTTCTTCGACATCGCCGTTTTTCGGCAGGTTGATAAAGGCTTCGCCCAAAATTTCGACCGCCATCTGCGACGCGACATCGCCCGCCTGCGCTCCGCCCACACCGTCGGCGACGGCGAAAAGTCCCTGCGCGTTTAATTCCAAATACGAATCTTCATTTTGCAGCCGCTTTTCGCTTAAGCCTCGGTCGGAAATTGCCGCCGATTCGATTTGGTAATTTTTACTCGTCATTGATTCTCCAAAATAGCTTGAGTCCCAAGTTTCAAAATCTGAGTTTCCAGAATATTCTCCTGCTTCGACTTTAGACTCTGGACTCTAAACTCTGGACTTGATTGTAGTCAGCCGCGTTGCGGTGGGAAAAAGCCAGCAGCATTCCGAGCATTACAAAACTCGTTACGAGCGAAAAACCGCCGTGGCTGACGAACGGCAGAGTAATTCCGGTCATCGGCAAAGCCCGCGTGATGCCGCCCATATTAACTAGGGCTTGAAATCCGATGAACGCCGTCAAGCCGATTGAACATAATTTGCTGAACATATCGCGCGCGTCAATCGCCGTTCTGATGCCCGCGCTGACCAAAGTTATCAGCGCAAAGATTAACAATAAACCGCCGAAAAGTCCAAGTTCTTCGGCGACGGCGGCGTAGATATAATCGGAGTCGGCGACCGGAATCAGCTCGACGAATCCCAGCCCCAAACCTCTGCCGGTCGTGCCGCCCGAAGCCACGCCGAACGTCGCCTGCGCCGGTTGAAAAGCCAGCACGTCGAACCAGGCATCAATGTTGATTGACTTTTGCAAATTCGGATCGTCTTCCAGCATCTGCGGCAGATTCGGGTCTTTTTTCACTAAATCTTTGTAATACTCGTCGTAATCTTTTTTCCACCAATCGGTTTCCGGTGTCGGCGGATTAAAACCGTCGAGCCATAAATGAAATCGCTGTTGAATGCGATCCGGCAAAATCTTTTTGACGGGCGCGGCGAGCGTCGGGAGAAACGGAATTTTCTCCTGCGTCGTCGAAGGCAAAGCTCCGACGACCAGAATGCTGACGAGCAGGACGACGCTTCCGACCAGCACGATTCGCTGCGGCAGACGGCGCACGGCGATTAAATAAAGCGTCGCGTAAACCGAACTGAAAATCATCATCTGCCCGAAATCCTTCAGCACGAAAAACGGGATGAACGGAATAATCGCCATAAAAACCAGCGGAATCACGTCTTTGGCTCGCGGCACGCCCCAGTAAGTTCGCGCCAGATTTTTATACAAAACCGCCAGAATCGCCGCAAAACCGATGAGAAACGGAATCTTCGACGGTTCCCACGGTGTCATATTGCCGATGGATTTTCCCGCCCGCGAAGTGATCGCCGCCAACAGAAGCGGCACCAGCGTCAGCAACACGACGGCGAAACCGTTGCGCTGCAAAAAATCCAGCACGTCGTCGCGCCGGAATAAAACAAAAGTTCCGACGCAGCAGATAATCGAAAAAATCGGAATCAAAGTTCTGCCCGACAAAAAAACGCCGGTCAAATCGCCGTCCGCCGGGCGCGGTTTTTCCTGCGACAAATCAACTGGCGACGGCGGCGTGGCGGGAAGTCCCATCATCTGTTTTTTCTCCGCCGAGTAATTTTCCTGAATATAATGCAGTTGCAGCGTCTTGATTTTCTCCTGCCGCGCTTCGGCTTTGTCCTTGCGCGAAGTATATTCCGGGTCGCTGAACAAACGATACTGCACGGTCAGCCCGATAGAAAAAAGCAGCACCGCCGAAGTGTAAAGCGTGTAATTGCCTTGAAATTTTCCGAACCGCGCGAGAAAAATCGGCAGTATCGCCAGTATAAAAAGCAGCACGAGATTTCTGCCCGCCGTCAAAGGTGAAGTTTCATAGCCGCGAATCAACGCGCCGTAATGAATCGAATAATGCGCGATTGCCGTCAGCACGACGACCAGAAGCAAAATTAAAACGTGGGTTGATGCGCGGTTCTTCATAGATATTTTGGGGGAATTTTTTGAATAAATTTAAACCACATAGAAACATAGAAAACATAGAAAACATAGAAGAACTTATACAACTAAACGGTCTATTAATTTACAAAAGCGTTTTATAACAAAACCAAAACTAAGCAGGTCGGGAGAAGTATTGAGGCATTTATGAAAAGTTCAGAGTAACGCATTTATGCGTGAGAAATCGCCGCGCTTTGCTGGCGATTTCACGGCTGAAGCCGTCACTCTAAACTTCTCATAAATGCCTCAATACTTTTGCTCACCTGCTTA
>JAYVKL010000134.1:0-9694 GCA_043768465.1 Pyrinomonadaceae bacterium | reverse complement strand
TATGCGTGAGAAATCGCCGCGCTTTGCTGGCGATTTCACGGCTGAAGCCGTCACTCTAAACTTCTCATAAATGCCTCAATACTTTTGCTCACCTGCTTAGATTGGAAAAATTCTTTACTTCATCAATTTTGATGTGATAAGCAGTCACACAAAATTATTTTGACATTCCGGTTCTTTGAAATTCACTTTGTAACGCAGCCCGATACCGTTGAAAATCTCCTTGATCTTTCGCTCGTATTTACCAAACGAAGCGTAATCGGACGGTCTGAGCCATTCGTATTTCGCTTTTCGCCAAAAGGTTTCCGCTTTGTTCAAATGCGGACAATAGCGCGGCAAGAAGAAAATATACAAGTCTTTCTGCTGCCATTTTTCCAACTGCCCGGAGAATAACTTTGAGCGATGCACCGGAGCATTGTCCAAAACCAGCACGGTCGGTTTTTCCACATAGCGGCAAAAGTCATCAATCGCAGCAATCAAAAACTTGGAATTGATATTTTCCTTTGTTTGATATGTCACCGCTACATTATCGGCGCGAAAGATGCCGAACAGGTTCAACTTTTTGTCACGCTGCGGGAAAATACGGATTTGTTCGCCTGCCGCCTGCCACGCGCGCGGCAAACAAGGCTGCATCGAGAACCCGGCTTCGTCGCCGAAATACAGATCAATCTGACGAATGGCGGCAAGTTGCGACAAAACTTTTAACGCCGCGCTCCCCGCTTCTCGCTCATCTGCCACCTGCCTTGATTTAAGACAGGTGCGGATGCGGCGGAAACTAAAACCAAGTTTTTTAAAAATCGCTTGAGCGTTTCCGGGTGCATCTTCAAGCCCAAAACCGGCTCGATTTGAGCCACTACTGACTTGACCGATTGCGGGTTTCCGGCAATGAGAGCTTTGACTTTTTCAACGTGCTGCGGGTTTTGCAGGGAAAGAATCGGTTTCCTGCCTTGTCCTCGGCGGTTCATCAAACCCGTGATGCCGGAATGCTCCCAAGCGTCGAACCACGAATAGACGGTAATGTGGGAAACATCAAAGAACTGTGCTAATTCGGCGACGTTCTTTCCCTGATGCGATAATATCAGGCAGAAACAACGATTCCGAAACTGAAATTGTGAGCCGTTTTTATGACCTTCCTGCAAAGTCACCAATTCGGCTTCGGATAATTTAACAAAACGCATAAATCGAATTTTAACGATTTATGCCCAAAACATCAAAATAATTTTGTGTGACTGCTTAATCTTCCAGAGACCGGTATTTGTGCGAGGTATTGAAATTAACTTTTCCCGATTTAATACCCTGCGCGATCTTTTGAAAAAGCAGAATTTTGTAGAGTGAAACGGGAAATTTAGGCTCCCCGGAATTAATGGCTTTCTGTTCTTTGTCGGAGAGAAACTCCTGCGGCGCGTGTCCGTCAAGATTGCCGTCGGTCGCTTGAAAATGCTGCAAAGCCTTAAACAAATCCTGATTGACGCTTTTCTCGTCAACGCGCAAAAGCCTGATAATATCAGCCGTGCGCTTTTGTAATGTCAGAGACTTTTGGCGCAGGATATTGTAAAGTTCCAGTTCTGCTCCGTCAAAGTCGGTATCGGCTAATATTTGTGAAATTTGCCCTTCAATATTCGGACGCGATTGCTCGAAAGTTTCTAAAACCGAATTTATGCGGATCAGTTTTTCTTCAGCGGAAAATTCCCCGGAAGCGGCAATTTGTTCGACGAGCAGCAGTGGCTTCAAGAGTTCTGAATCTACTGCCAAAAGAAAAGTCCGCATCTGGTGACGTTTTTCCTGTCGCTCGCGGAACAGCTTTTCCCGTAATTCTTGGGTCGCGGAATTGGTGACGTTCTGGACGGTTTGCAGAAATGAATCAACGACCACATCCTGATAACGAAAAGTTTGGGAAGCGATAAAAGCCAGGAGATGCAAATATTTGTTTTCATCCTTTTGCCGGGAGATTTGAAAAATTTCGGATTTCAAAACGGCATTAGCGTAATAGCGCAATGTTTCAGAACTTAAATTTAGTCGGACAATAACATTGGAAACCTGATCGTAAACCAATTGTAAAATGTTCCAATCATTGAGATTTGATTTTATATCGGCGGCTTTCAAAGATTGGGACGGATTTTTCAGCAAAGTCAGTTTGGCGCGAAACTCGACTTCATTATTGATTTCTTCTTTTTCGAGCAGTGAATCGAGCAATTGTTTTTGTTCGTTTGACAGTGAATCTTTGATAATTTGATTGAGTTTTTGTTTTTGCCGGAAAATTTCACGAGAAATAACAGTCGCCAGGAAATCATAGCCCGGCAAAATGAATTTCTCGCTCTGTAAATTTTTGACGGTATGTCGAAAAACTTCCGTTGGACGATGAAACCGGTTGACCGATTCGGCAATCTCAAACCTCAAACTTTCTTTGTCGGCATTCATTATCCGACGATAACCAATGAATTCTGCAATAACCTGGCGATGACGATTTAAGGTTTGTTTGGGAATTTCCAAAAGTGAAGGAATCGCAATATTTGAGCGGTGAGCCAGAAAAGCAATATCATTCGGATAAAACTGATTTCCGAAAAATCGCAGCGACGCTCGAAAATACCCGCATTGAAGAATGAAGGCGCTTTGGTTGGTGGATGCACGCAGGCTTTCAACCTCGTCGATTAAACCCGCCGGCAAAGCAAAAAATTTCTTTCTTTGAAAACTGTCAAAATGCGGCGGCGATTCATAATTTCTGATTTCGGTCGGCGTTAAAATTTGGACGGTTGACATAGACAACATTCGCTACAAAAAGTATCTATTGTGTGTCGGGTCAATGTCATTGTGCGACAGGTAAATGTGAACAATAGCTCGTCCCAAAAACGTCCGTTTTTGACACTAGAAAATCTAGCAAGTCAAAATCAACAGAACTCCAATAAAATCAATCCCAAAACTTATCTCAAAAACAAAGTATCAATACTTGCATCTGTTTTAGCTTTTAGGACATAATTTCGGAAACCCGATTTCTAAATTTTGTTTTGAACTGATAATTCTCTCTAACTTAACAAAGTTTGGTTTCCAAAAATTATGAAAATCGGATACGCGCGAGTTTCGACACTCGATCAAAATTTAGAATTGCAAACCGATGCTCTCGCAAAAGCCGGCTGCGAGAAAATCTTTACCGACCGGGCGAGCGGAGCCAAAGATGATCGGCAAGGTTTGAGTGATGCGATTGAGTTTTGTCGCAAAAGCGATTCGCTCGTTGTCTGGAAATTGGATCGCTTGGGCAGAAGCCTCAAACATCTGATTGAAACGATTAATGAACTGCACGCGAAAAAGGTCGGTTTCGTCTCCGTGCAGGAAAGCATTGACACGACGACTTCGGGCGGCAAATTAATCTTTCACGTCTTCGGCGCGCTCGCTGAATTTGAAAGAGAGCTGATTACGGAGCGAACCAACGCCGGGTTAGCTTCAGCGCGTGCGCGCGGCAGATTGGGCGGACGACCGAAAGCGATGACGGCGCGACAAATTCAAATGGCGAAGACGATGCTCGCCGACCCGAAGACGACCATCAAGGAAATCTGCGAAACGCTCGACGTTTCAAAATCCACGCTTTACCGCTATCTCAAGCCGGTTGCGGAAAAACAAACAAAATGAACGACGATCATCTACGCGCGGTTTTCCTGATGCTCGCGGGGAAAAGCGTCGCGGCGGTTTCCCAAGAGTTCAAGATTTGCCGCACGAGTCTTTACTGCTTGCGCCGGCGAGCGACCGCTGCCGTGCGCCGCGAAATCGAATGCCCGGTTGAGAAGAAATCTCCCGCTTACAATCGATTGCCGCCGGACAAAGAAAACAAAGTGGTGAAATGGTGTGAACGGCATCCGAGTTTGAGTTCTTACCGCGTCAGTAAGAAACTCAGTCAACTTGAAAATCAAACGGTCAATCCGAAAACCATTCAGCGAATCAGAAAACGATATTCGTTGCCGCGCGTTCCGAAAAGACCGACTCCGACTTTCAAAGCACATCGTTTCAGTGTCGCCGAGAAAACTTTCATTCGGCAAAAGATTAAAGAAAAGATGTTTCTCGGCGGCGAACGCCTGGCTTGGGATTTACAAAATCAATACGGAATCAGCATCAGCCCTTCGACGGCAAAAAGAATCAAGCAAAACATCTTGCGGGAAATTACCCCGCCGCCGCTCAAACCAAAATGGTGTTTTTACCAAAGAAATCATCCGCACCGGTTGTGGCACGGCGACCTGATGGAAAAGGTAACTTTAACCGACGAAGACCGCACCGCTTATCAATTAACCTTGCTCGACGATTACTCACGCACTTACGTTTTCTGTGATTTGTTTCGGGAGGTAACGGTCAATACAACCGTTCGGGCGATGATTGCGGCAATGCGAAAATACGAGACCATTCCGCAGGCAGTTGTCTTCGACAACGGCTCATTCTTTAAAAGCAAACTTCTTCAGGAGTTTTGCCGACGACTGAATATCCGACTGATTCACACCGCCGTTCATCATCCGCAAACCAACGGCAAATTGGAACGCGCCTTCCGCGATGATATGAATGAATTCTACAAGCGTTTCGACCGCTGGAAATTTCATCCGTTAAGAAAGAACTTGCCTGACTATGTTAATTACCGCAACCGAGTCCGAGGTCATCACGCGCTCAAAGGAAGACCATCCGTCACCAGATTAAGCGAGCAGGATTATTTCGCTCTGCCGCGCGTTCTCGATAACTTGGAAAATTTCGCTTGGTGCGAACGACCATCGAAAAAAGTCGGAGCTGGCGGCTTGCTGTGCTTTAACCGGCGGAAAGTTTATATCAATCTGAAACTCGCCGGGCAAAGAATTAAAATCTTTGAAACGCTCGACGGTCTGGAAGCCGAAGATAACGCGGGCAAATTGTATTTTCTCGCCGATTACAAAACCAGAATCTGTCGCCCATCGGAAAAACTCGTCGGCGGTGTCTGGATTAAAGATGAGAGCATTTATCATTTCAAACGGCTCCGAGATTCTAAAAGATTAGACACCGAACACCAAATGTTAAGAGTTGAAGCGGTTAGTGACGGCGATTTGCGCCGTGTTTCTAACGATAAAAACCGTCCGCGTTTGGCTGTCGCATATTAACATTGACCCGACACACAAAAAGTATCTATTGTCAAGAGTGGTGAAATTAAATTACAATAAGCATCGAAGCAAAAGCGATGTCAAAAACCTTGCGCCAACTCTCGTAATGTAAAGAGCCACAAAATGCCGACCGAAATAAACGAAACCGTTGACCGAAATACCAAGAACTTTTGACCACGAGCGAAATGAAAAAGTCTCTGGAAGCTGCCCGCAAAGGCAGACACGGTGTGCGCGATTATTGTTTAATGCTGACGGCTTACCGGCACGGACTGAGGGTTTCGGAATTGATTGATATTCGGCTCAAAGATTTGGATTTCGACTCGGCAAGAATTTATGTGCGCCGCTTAAAAGGAAGCCTTTCGACGCACCAGCCAATCGAGGGCGACGAACTGCGAAGCATCAGGGCGTGGCTCAAAATTAGAGAAAATTATCCGAACGCGAACTCAAACTATCTGTTCCTGAGCGAACGCGGACCGCTGACGAGGCAGGCAGTCAATTATCTGGTCGAACAAATCGGCAAACGCGCCAAATTAAGCTTCAAAGTCAATCCGCACATGCTGCGGCATTCGACGGGCTATTATTTAGCCAATAAAGGCTGCGATACCAGACTCATCCAAGACTATCTCGGACATCGAAATATCACGCACACGGTTCGCTACACGCGAACCTCAGCCCGCCGCTTTGAAGGACTATGGCGGTAAATCCTACGGGACTTTTCCCCCGATTGTTGGAACTTAACCCAATTACAAACGGCTCCAAAGATTTCTGCATTTTTTTCCGTGTCGCAGTTTGAAATCGCTCGATTGGTGTTGAGATTATTGAAGATTGAGCCTGATTACACGATTGCCATTGACCGTACCGAATGGCAATGGGGAGCGCAATGGGTAAATGTTTTGATGCTCGCCATCACTTACAAAGAGTTTTGCGCGTAAACACCTGAAACGATAATTAAAGCAAACGCCGCGCCAGTTAATGTTTTAAGTTTTTCATCTCGAATTCACCTTTTACTGATAAAATTCCTTAATTTTTGACGAGTTCGACGCGTCGGTTTTGGGCGCGTCCGAATGTGCTTTCGTTTGACGCGACAGGTTTTGACATTCCGAATCCGGCGGAATTCAGACGCGCCGCTTCGATGCCGGACTTGACCAGAAAATCCTTGACAGCAGCCGCGCGTTTCTCCGAAAGTTTTTGGTTGTAATCCGCGCCGCCAACGTTATCAGTATGACCTTCGACGGTCATTTTCCAATCCTTATTTTCCTTTAACAGCGCGGTGATTTCGTCCAGAACGGTTTTCGATTCGGGTTTGATAACATCCGAGCCGGTATCGAAATTGATTCCGTAAACGGTCGCCCGCCCGGTTTTTTTCAAATCGTCGGTAATCTGATTTTGCGCCGCGTTCGGTTTCGACAGATTCGGCAGATTCGGACACGAGCCGACATCGTTCGATTTTTTCGTGCCGTTCCATTGTCCGCCGACCGCTTTCAAAACATCCTGATCGCTGTTCCACCAACGCCCAACCATTTTTTTGCCGACGGTGAAAACCATCACCGCCGGACCTTTATCGCCGTCGTCTTCGCTCCAATTCAACTTCATAATGCGGTCTTCGATGCCGCCTTTGAGCAAGCCGCTTTGGTGTTCGTAACAGCCGATGACCGACGTTCCTTCCTGCTTGATATGAAAATCGCCGAAGTCGGAGGTGTAAGTTCCGCTGACGTTTTCGAGCGGCGTTTGCGTCAATTGCTGTCCGAAACCGCGAATATTCATCAACTCCGTAAATCCGGTTGAACCTTGATTTGCGCCGAAACTGACACGCACAAAACGTCCGGCGATTTCTTTGCTGACGGGAAAACGCTGGTTATCCATTTTGTTTTTCAGCGAAACGCGGACGATTTCCTGAAAGCCGGAATCGGCGGAAGCGTCGGAAATTTCAACCGTGATTTCCTTCGCGCCGCGATCTTCATTTTCGGTAAATGCCGTGTCAAAAGAGAGAGTTTTCAAAACGGTTTTTTCGGGCAGTTCGACGACGAAATTGTGATTGGAGATTGCATTTTCCGGGCTTGACCAGCCGGATTCAGGATTTTCGTCAATCGCGTTTTCCGCCGTCCAGCCGCTGCCGAATTCCGCCGTCTTTTTAGCAATCAGCGCACCCGAAAAGAACGATAATAAATCCTTTTCATCAGCCGAAGTTTTAACGTCGTTCGAGACATTGGCGGTAGTGTTCGTTTGAACAGTTTGGTTAGTATTAACGGCGGAATTTTTATTTTCCGCAACAATTACGCTTGGAGAAACATTTGTTTCAACTGTTTTGTCCGCCTTCAACGAACATCCGAAACAAAAAATCACTGATAAAATCAGTAAGCATAGTAGTTTTTTCGGCAGATAAAAACCGGAAAGCTCAAATAAAAACAACAAATTTCTTAATTTCATAATCCTCATAATTGATTACTTTGCCTTAAAATCGAATTTCTAAACCCCGGATTGAAGAAGAAAAAACCGCCGTCGGTCTTCCGACAGCAAAGCGTCGGCGAGAAAACCGGAATCTGATGTTTTATCGGGCGAAAACAGTTCGGCGGTTTTTCCGGCGAGCGTTAAAGTAACGGTGAATACTTTGGTTTCCGTGAAAGTGTTTTTTCCGCCGTCCACTTCCGTATTCTGGTCAACCGGCTTGTTCGTGACGGTCAGCGAAACTTTGTATTGTCCGGCGGCGAAACTGCCGTTGAAACTTGCTCCGCTCGATACTGTTCCGCTTTGGATTTCCTCATCCGTCGATTTTCTGGTGGCGATGTTGTCGCCGAGAGTGAATTTCATCGAACAACCCGATTCGGGCGGTTTGGTCGAATCCAGTTCACTGCTCGACATTTGCAGTTCCAACTGCCCGACATTATGCCCGACCTGACAGCCGTTATCGGTTGCGGGAGTCGTTTTCTTTTGGTTTTTTCCGGTTGAGGGATTATATTCCCATTCTTCGCTCCGGCTTGTTTCTTTGTAAGCTCCAACACCCGTTCCCCTGACCGTCGCACCGGCGGATTGGACATTTTCGCCCGAATCGGGAAATTCCATTTGGACTAAGCCCGCTTCCGTCACCGTTCCGTGAAATGAAGATTCTTCGGTCGAATCATGATGCAAATCGTCGGATGAAACGATGTGTTCTTCGCCCGAATGCGTGTATGAATAAGTGCCGCTGCCCTGCGGCGTGAGCGGTTCGATAATCGAAACGAAACCGTCGTGCCGCTTGGCTTTAACGAGTTGCGAAGACTCGAACCGGGCGTGAATTTTGGTCGTGAAACGCCCGTCAACTGATTTATCCGAACTGCTCGCAGCTTTAGTCTCGACAAATTCGTTGACCGCATCATAAGTGTAAGAGGCAGTCATCTTTCCGACTTTAGTTTGTTCCGGGCTTCGACGCTGCGCGAAAGCTACGAGCGGCGAAAGATATAAAACGGCGATGATCGAGCCTGCTAAAATTTTCTTCATTTTTTTCTCCTTTGAATGTTCGCTTTTTCGTTAATCGTCCAAATCGTCCAAAACGCTCGTAAAATTGATCGGCGAACTGCCGTCGCTGCGCGGACCGCTTTCGCCGCTGATTTTCCAGTTGGCGAGTTTTTGCTTGTTGCCTTTGCTGATTAAATCTTCGTTGCCTGCCGACGCTTCGCCTTTAATTGAGCCGTCAAATCCGTGATCCACCATTTCGCCATTACGAAATGAGACGTAAACGCCAGATTTAATTGCGCCGTTTAATTCGCCGCAGTCGGTTTCGCCGATTTTGGCTTTGAGTCCGACGCTTTCGCTGATTCCCAAATGATAACTCGTAATGTCGCCGTTTTCTTTATCGCCGAATTTTTATCGAAACCGATGTAGACATCGAACGCGCTGAATTCCAGTTCAAATTTGGTGCAGGTCACCGTTGTCGAAGCGGAAAACGGACCGACACCCGCGCCCACCTGCCAAGTCGGGACGTGACACGCGCCGGAAGGATCGGGGAAAACTTTCAGCGTGTGGCGCAGCGAATTGCCGGTATTCTTCGGCGGCGGGTCTTGTCCGCATTCATCCGACCAATTAATGTAAACGTCTCGCGCCCACGTTCCCCACACGCCTAATTCTTCCACCGCGTCGGCGGCTTTGATAAAAAATTCGCGCCTCCGGTTCATAAAAGCGAGCAGTTTTTCATCTTTAATTTCGCGCAGCCACGGCGTTTTGAGATGGTTCAATAAAAGTGGAGAGAAAACTGTCTTCGGTAGAATATCAAAGATAAGTAGGTGGACAGAATTATTGTATAAATGCTCTGCCCCGAAAGTTTATCTTGTAGTGCGTTCCCAAATTGCTCAAGATTTCTTTGATGGCTTTCCTCAAACTTTCCGATGAAAGATAATCTTTCGGTTTGAGCCATTCATATTTCATCTTTCGCCACCGGATTTCAATGATGTTCAAGTGCGGCGAATATGGCGGTAAGAAAAAAATGTAAAATCTCTTTTCTTCCCGTTCCGCTAACTTCTCCTGCGTTTTCTTGGAACGGTGAATTTTGGCGTTATCTAATACCAAACCTCGCGGCTGCTCGCGCTTGTCCGTCAGCCATCCTTCCAAACAATCAATCACAAATT